>NZ_CP178750.1:641254-961881 GCF_047323225.1 Bdellovibrio sp. HCB-110 | reverse complement strand
CACCTAAGGCCAGGTAAGGTCCGAAAGGAATTACGGTCTTTAGTCCAGCATTTTGTTTTCTCGCAACAATCAAACCAACAACACTTCCAATGATGGCCGAAGACATAATCACAAAAGGAATAGCTTTCCACCCAAGCAAGGCACCGATCCAAGCAAGGAGTTTGATGTCTCCCCCGCCCATGCCCTCTTGTTTGGTGAGCAAATAATAGACGTAAGCCATTCCCCACAAAAATCCGCCACCCATCAAAACACCAAAAAGAGCGTCTAAGAATTCGCGATGTGGATTGAGTGCCGCACCGACAAGACCAATCACAATGCCTGAAAGAGTGAACTCATCGGGCAAAATCATATGATCCAAATCAATAAACGTGCAGACAACAAGACCGAAGATAAAGATCAGATATTCTAAAAGGGACCAAGACCAACCCACATAGTGGTAACTAAGAACGAAGAGACCCGCCATGAGTAGTTCCACTAATGGATAACGGAACGAAAACTTAGCGCCACAGTGGCGGCATTTTCCACGCAAGATGAACCAACTAAAAATAGGAATATTGTCGTACCATTTAATCTGTGTTTTGCAGCTATAACAATAACTGCGAGGCTTCACGACACTTTCGTCTTTAGGAAGACGGTAGATGACCACATTGCCGAAACTTCCAAAAATAGCCCCGAGGGCGAAGAAAAATACGTAAAACGTGATGTCGATACTAGACAATGTCTTTTCTCCTGAAGAAGAAGTTGGTCGCAAGAATAAGCAGAATTGCCCACCCCGTCATATGCGCGAGCATCCAGAGAATATTCTGTGCGGGAATTCCATTTTCTAAAAAATAGGCTGACTTCCAATTCATGCGGTAGAGATTCGGCGTAATCCAGTGGAACAACTTCACAGCCTGAATAAAAAGTTCTTCCTTACTTTTTTCAGCGAAGAATGTGAGATCGCCGAGCCAATGTCCCAAAAGAAAAACCATAAAGCCGGCACCTAATGCCAAGACCGGTCTCACAACCAAACTGAAACAGATCACAAGACACAAAATCACGGCGCTTTCAAACCACAGGCTCAGACAGATTTCAAAGAATGACAGCCACACTTGGGGTTCTTTCCACAAACCTAAAAGCACCCACAACACTCCGCCAAGCGCCGACAGCAATAACGTATTTAAGGACAGAACGCCGAGAATTTTTCCCAGAATAAACTGCTCACGGCTGACGGGTCTTGAAAGAATCAAAAGACAGGTTTGTTTTTCGATTTCTTTTGCCAGTAAATAAGAACCTGAAAAAAGAGAAATCCCCAGAGCTGAAACTTGAATAGCCAAGAAACCAAAGTCCGCGAGAATCTTTCTTTGTTCCGCAAAAGACAAGGCTCCCAAAAGAAAACTAAGAGCCAAGAGAGCGATAGCAATAAGCACAACCACCAAGAAAATCTTTTCTCGGAGCATTTCACGCAAGGTCGTTCTGGCAAGAGCCCACACTTTAGCCATGGGCCTCCTCCCGTCCTTTGAGAACTGAGAAAGCTTTTTCAAGACTTTGGAATTCCGCCATGAATGAACTTAGAACTCCATCGTAGAGGATTTGTCCACGATTGATCACTACCAAATGAGTGCACAGCTCTTCCATATCTTGCAGAAGATGACTACTAAAGAACAAGCTGACTCCGCGCTTTTGTTCTTCGCGCAGAATGTCTTTCACCATGGCGCGACCATCGGGATCAAGACCTGACATCGGCTCATCCAAAATCAACAAATCCGGACGAGTCAGAATGGCTTGGGCGATCCCTACTCTTTGCAACATCCCTTTAGAGTAAGTGCGAAGACGGCGGTCCTTGGCTTCAAGTAGATCCACTTTTTTCAGGGCTTCTTGAGCTCTTTCGTAGAAATCCTTTAAAGAGGCGCCGTAACAAAGATTCCAATGCAGGCGAAGGAATTCCATCCCCGTGAGAAACTCATAGAGATAAGGACGCTCCGGCAAATAACCGATGCGGGTTTTACTTTCGCTGCTTAAAGGTTTTCCGAAGAAAAGAATTTCACCGCTATTGGGACGAATGAAGTCGAAAAGACATTTGATGGTCGTGGTTTTTCCGGAACCGTTGCTGCCCACAAATCCCGAAGTTTGTCCTTCGGGAAGTGAAAAGGTCACATCACGCAACACATGGCGGTCTTTTTCAAAAAGACCCCCTTTAAATGTTTTATTGAGCTTTTCAACTGTGAGTACTGCCATCAACCATCTTATGGTTTGAGCTCAAGATTCAGAGCTTTTACCATCTCCCTTACAGGATCATACTGTTTAGAAGTGGCTGGCATCAAGTCGCGAGAACCTAAAATTTCAGAGTAAGTGTTTTTACCCTGCGATTCGGCCAAAATATCGATCAAAGCAAACATCAAAGTGTGCGTTGTCTTAGGATAAGTGTCGTAAAAATCCTGACGAACACAGAACGGATCGTTAGGAATCGGGGCGCTCATCCAAAGAATGCGGTATTTGGCTTTCTTATCCATACCAAACTTCACCCAGGCGCCCTGTGTTCCCTTTTCGTCATCACTGAACACTGCCGCAGCATCCACTTTTTTTGCTTCAAGAAATTGAATCGATGCCTGGTGATTGCCAGTAAATACGACCTCTTTAAAGTCTTTGTCAGCCAAACCCAATTTTCTTAAAGCCACTTGAGGATACAAGTAGCCCGAAGAGGATTTATCATCGACAAAAGCGATGCGTTTTCCTTTAAGATCTTTCAGTTTTTTGATTCCAGACCTTTGCGGAGTGATGATGGCTGAATAGTAGAACGGCTCATGCCATACTTTTTTAAGAAGAACTTTGGCCTGGGCTTGTTCTTCGGCAAAAACGTAAGTTAAAGAAGAAAAGAAGGCGAAATCCACCTTCTTAGTCTTCATGGCCTCAACAAGACCCGCATAATTCTTAGAAATGTAAATATTGACGGGAATATTGAGCTTCGCTTGAAGCTCTTTGGCTAAATTCAAACCTTGCTCGCGCAAGTTTTCAGGATTTCCGCCGGGAATCACACCGATGGTGATCGTCGGCGGAACAGATTCATTACCATTTGTTTCAGCTGCTTGAGCGCTTGAAAAAACTAAGAGAGCAATCAGTCCTAGAATGAGTCTTTTCAAAATTCCTCCATGGCTCCTAGAGCCTCGACTGATGATGACTCATTTCTCTGATTTTTCAAAGCAAGAACGAAGGCTTCAGCGGCGTCACTTTCGGTTAAGCAAGGAATGTTGTAGTCCGTGCAAGCTCGACGAATGTCGAAGCTCGCTTCAATAGCTCGGCGCCCCGAAGTCGTATTGATGACAAAAGCCACCTCACCCGAACGGATTTTATCCACACAGTGCGGACGACCTTCATCGACTTTTCTTAACGACAAGCAGTTCACACCACGTTCATTAAAGAAATTGGCCGTTCCCGTCGTTGCGGAAACTCCGTAACCCATGCGCTGAAGTTCTTTCGCCATTCCCAACATAAGTTCTTTGTCTTTATCGCGCAGAGAGAAAAAGACCTGACCCATCTTCGGAAGTCTTATGTTACTTGAAAGGAAGGCCTTAGAAAGAGCTTCAGAGTAATTTTTCCCGCGCCCCATGCTTTCCCCTGTGGATTTCATTTCGGGGCCCAAGATCGAATCTGATTCAGAGAATTTTTTGAATGGGAACACAACACCCTTCACAGAGACATGTTCCGAATTTCTCCAGTTCAGTTTGTCGATATCCAGATCTTTCTTTTTTCGCCCCATCATCGCAGCAACACCGAGGTCAATCAAAGGAATGCCCGTGGCTTTAGCAACGAAAGGAACGGAACGGGAGCTGCGCGGATTGGCTTCCAACATATAGACAACATCTTTTTTAACGGCCAATTGCAAGTTCAAATGACCAATCACTCCAATTCGGTTTGCCAAACGCTGACTAAGTTCTTCAATGCGTACACAAGTTTCAGCCTTAAGACGTTGTGGAGGAAGAACCCCCATCGAGTCACCGGAATGAACTCCCGCAGCTTCAATATGTTCAACAACTCCGCCGACGACAGTCCAATCCTCACCGCGCACAAGATCCACATCGACCTCAAGAGCACCGGCTAAGAACTGATCCATCAAACATGGTTTGTCTGAAGCAATATAGTCTTTATGTCTTTGGAAATAAGAGATCAATTCATCCTGATTTTCGATCACTTCCATACGACGTCCGCCCAAAACGTAACTTGGACGACAGATCATAGGATAGCCGACGGATTTTTCATGCTGAAGGGCTTCAGCCAAAGAACCCGCCATGGCCGAATTCGGAATTTCGAAATTGAGTTCACGGCAGATTTTCGAGAACAAACCGCGATCTTCGGCAAGATCAATTGTTTCTAAAGAAGATCCCAGAAGTTTGTAGCCCGCTTTCACGAGTTCAGGTGCAACACCAATCGGCGTTTGACCACCAAGTTGCGCCACAAAACCTTTCGGTTTCATAAAGCGCATGATCTCAATCAAACTTTCCGACGTCAGAGGTTCAAAGAAAAGAACATCTGAAGTGTCGTAGTCCGTTGAGACGGTTTCAGGGTTTGAGTTCACCATGATGACTTTATTGCCCGTCTTTTGGAACCCCTTCACGCCGCGCACGCAGCTATAGTCAAACTCGATACCTTGACCGATACGATTCGGCCCGCTTCCGATAATCACCACAGCCTCTGGAGCATTCACCGCAGCAGAAACTGTTGGCCAATAAGAAGAGTAGAAATACGGAGTTGAAGATTCAAATTCCCCAGCACAAGTGTCCACTTGTTGGTAGCGTGGGAACATATTGTTCTTTTCACGCAAGGCACAGATGTCTTTTTCTGTTTTACCAACAAGTTTAGCTAAGCGAGCGTCTGTAAAACCTTTGCGCTTTGCCGCTAACAACAGTTCCAAATTATTTTCAGAGAATTCTTTTTTAAATTTATTTTCAAACTTAATAAGAGCTTCGATGTGCTCCAAGAAGTAAGGATTGATTCTTGTCAGCTCTTCAATGTCAGCGACAGTTTTACCGTCACGGAACGCTTGGAAAAGATGATAGATGCGTTGACTGTTTGGATAAGAAACTTTTCCTGTCTCAAGCTCCACCTCTGGAATGGCTTGAGGATCTTTTTCAAGACTTGCCATTGCTTTCATCAAAGACTCTTGCAATGTACGGCCGATCCCCATGACTTCACCGACACTCTTCATTTGTGTCGTAAGAAGATCTTTGGAACCCGGGAATTTTTCAAAGGCAAAACGAGGGATTTTGGTCACGACGTAGTCTAAAGCCGGCTCATAACAAGATGGCGTCACTTTAGTAATATCGTTTTGCAATTCATCAAGACTGTAACCGATAGCAAGAAGTGCCGCGATCTTCGCAATCGGAAAACCTGTTGCTTTACTTGCTAGAGCCGAAGAACGACTCACGCGAGGGTTCATCTCAATCACCACGCGTTCACGTGTTGTGGGGTGAACGGCAAACTGAATGTTCGCCCCGCCCGTTTGAATGCCCACTTCGTTGATGATCTTACAAGCTTCATCACGCATAGACTGGTATTCACGATCACTTAATGTCTGCTGAGGAGCAATCGTGATGCTGTCTCCTGTGTGCACACCGCAAGGATCTAGATTTTCAATGCTACAAACCACAACGAAAGTGCCTTTGTGATCGCGCATGACTTCAAGTTCAAACTCTTTCCAACCTAAGATGCTTTCTTCAACGAGAACTTCCGATGTCGGGCTTTCATGCAATGCTGTGACAAGCATGCTTTGATATTCTTCCGGAGAGTAAGCAATACCGCCACCGCCCCCGCCCAAAGTATAATTGGGTCTTAAGATCATCGGATAACCAAGATCGTCTGCGACTTGCAAACCGTGTTCATAAGTTCTGACTAAATGACTTTTCGGATAACGAGCCCCGATTTTATCAAGAATACCGCGGAAGATTTCGCGGTCCTCTCCGGCTTTGATCACCGTCGGTGTCGCACCTAAAAGCTGCACTTTGTATTTTTGAAGAATGCCCTTGGCGTGAAGATCCAAAGCCAAGTTCAATGCCGTCTGCCCGCCCAGTGTTGGGATCACAGCATCGGGTCTTTCTTTTTCGATGATTTTTTCAAGGTAATCGACTTTAAGAGGCTCGACATAAACTCGTGTCGCCACCTCAGGGTCTGTCATGATCGTTGCGGGATTGGAGTTCACCAAAATGACTTCCAATCCTTCTTTCATCAACGCTTTACAGGCTTGAGTGCCGGAGTAATCAAACTCACACGCTTGTCCAATTACGATAGGTCCAGAGCCAATAATCAAAACTCTCTTAATACTGGACGTTCTCGGCACTTTTTTCCTCCTGCGATTTAAATGCCCAATTTCCCCTCGTTGGAGTAAATCATTTCGGGCCTTACATGTTTATACTGCTCAAACTTGTAACGCATTTTAATCAAGCGAAGCATCAAAAGATCCGGATCCAAATCCGGGTCTTTGCGATGGCGTTTTACTTCGCTCAAAATAAACTTCTTCGCGCTCTCGGGATGGAAACAAAATCCACGAGTGAAAACGTAAGAATCCCCGTGAGGGATCAAGCGCACTTCAAAAAGTTCATCTGGATCAAATCCAAAAACGTAAGAAGACTGCTTCACAACAAGTTTTTTGTTGGCCAAAAGATCCTTGATGTAAACGTCGCCGTTTTTGATTTTGTTAAATTCAAAAATAGAATGACGGTGTTGTTTCAAAATTTCCAACGCCTTCAACTCTTCGTCAGAGAAGCGAAGTTCACGAACCAACAAACAAGCATCCAAAGGAGTCTGCCCAAAGCCTTTCAGTTCGCGTGTGAAAAAATACCAATCATAAAACTGCGCCATGCGCGACTCAAAGTGCTCGGAATTTTCATCCAAAGTCCCGGCATTTCCAAAGAACTCATTCTTGGCCATAGCCAATTCGTCCTTGAAGGCGTCGCTAACAAAGTGATTGAGAATTTTTTCTATAAGCTTTTCGTATTCGTTCATATCATCCGCTCAATAAAATAGCTAAACAGCCCGGTCGCTTCATGCGGCCCTGGGCAACTTTCCGGATGATATTGTATTCCTAAATACTTCCTCTTTTCACTATAAAAACCTGCCACAGTGCCATCATTGAGATTGGTATGAGTCACTTGGGCGTCAGAAGGCAAACTTTCCGCTTCCACGGCATAACCGTGGTTCTGGCTGCTCATATAAATTTGATTAAGCAGAGTGTCGCGAATGGGATGATTGCTGCCACGATGACCGAACTTTAACTTGTAGGTTTTAGCCCCCAAAGCAAGACCCAGGATTTGATGGCCCATGCAGATCCCAAAAATAGGTTTAACACCTAAAAGCTCACGCACAGTTCCGGTTGCCACTTGCACATCGGCAGGATCGCCCGGGCCGTTTGTCAGCATAATTCCATCGGGATTGTAAGCGAGAATATCTTGAACAGAGGCGCGGCTATTAAAGACCTTCACTTCTGAACAGCGTTGTTGCAGTTCCCGCAGGATATTTTCTTTGGCACCGAAATCCAAAACAGCCACGCGCGGACCCACCATGTTTTCACCACGGCGAGTTTCGGTTTCTTTACGAGACGTCAGATAAACCCAGTCTTTTTCTGTTTTCTTTTTAGCCGCAATTAAAGAGTCGGCTTTTGTGCGCGCCTCTTGCTCATTGGATGCTTGCACCAAGGCTCCCCACGGAGTTCCTTTGCGCAGACGTAAAACCAGATTTCTCGTATCAAGCTCCGTCACAAGAGGGATTTTATTTTCAGTTAAACGCTTCTTCCAGGCTTGATCTCGCTCTGAATCTTGGATTTCAAGGCAGATAAAACCTTCAATCCACAGACGACGCGATTCCCACACGCTGTCCTCAATACCGTAATTACCCTGCATTGGCGCTGTCATCACCACGATTTGAGTAAAATAGGAAGGGTCCGTGGCAATCTCTTCGTAACCTGAATGAGAAGTGTTAAAGACGACTTCACCGGCGCGATCTTCGCCGCCATTCCAAAGTCCCGCATACACCTCACCAGTTTCAAGAACAAGATAGCCCTTCATTATTTCCCCTCCGACAGAGTAGCGTAGATAAGACTTTGACGAATCAAAACACCATTAGAAACCTGATCCAAAACTTGGCAGCGTGGATCTTGTAAAACTTCGGAATCAAGCTCTGTCCCCTGATTGATGGGACCTGGATGCATGATCAAAGCTTTGGCGGATAGATTTTTTAAATTTTTCACCGTGAAACCGTACTGATCGCGATAATCTGCCAAGGAATATTGAGACGAGTGACGCTCTAATTGAACCCGCAAAGCCATTGCAACCGTGGCCCACTCAAGACCTTCCTTCAAAGAGGAAAACACCTTGTGTCCGCCTGTTTCAGGTAAAAACTCTTTCGGCCCGCACAGTGCCACTTCGTAGTTTAACTTTTTTGCGAGTTCAAAGTGAGAAGACGCCACACGGCTGTGACGAACATCGCCTACGATAAGAACTTTTTGTTTTTCACAAGATCCAAGATGCTTGCGAATAGTATAGGCATCTAACAGAGCTTGAGTCGGATGACCTTTTTTTCCCCAACCTGCATTGAGAATCGGGCTTTGCACTTTTTCAGAAAGGGCTTTGAGATCTAAGTCATCTCCACAGCGAATCACCAAGAAGCTGGGCTTCATCGCATCGACATTCAGAACTGTGTCTTCAAGGGTCTCCCCTTTTTCCAAACTCGTTCCCGATTTTCCGTCTAATAATAACGGATAAATTCCCAGTCTTGCGCAGGCCGTTTCAAAACTCATGCGTGTTCGAGTGCTTGCCTCAAAAAACAAAAGGGCTCCGGTTTTGCCGAAGCCCTCAAAGGGAATAGACTCATTAGCAGACAGCTTATCTGCCACGGAAAATAGAGAGTCGATTTTTGTTTTTTCAAGAGAAAGCAGATCGAGAATGGATTTATTGTTTCTAGATGACATCTAGAACCCAAGCCTATGGCCCGAGAGACGAGATGTCAATACACCGGAGAAAAAACTCTCTCCCAACGCACTGAAGGGTAGCGATCTCCACCCCATTTCTTTTGCCAATCCAGCGAAAGCCAAATTAAAACGACTCTGCCGACAACTTGGTTCATAGGAACCGTCCCCCAATAGCGCGAGTCGTCACTTGCATCACGGTTATCGCCTAATAAAAAGACCTCTCCCGGGGGAACTACCAGCGGACCAAAATCCTTATCGTCCGGATTTTTCTGAAAAATCACACGCCAGCGAGTCTGACCTGAGATCTCTTCGTAAATATCAAATAACTCTGGGTTTGGATTGTCCCCAAGGGTTTCCTGAGCTTTTTCATATTTCAAAGCTTCTTCATTTATATGCAAACGCCCTTTGATGATTTGCACACGATCACCCGGCAAACCCACCACACGTTTCACATAATTAACAGAAGGTTGATTCGGATAGTTGAAAACAACAAGGTCCCCACGCTCAGGCAAAGTCGCTCCCCACTTGTTTTGCGAGAAGGGAATAGACATTCCATAGGACATGCGTGAGGAGAAAATAAAATCGCCCGGCTTTAAAGTTGGCTGCATAGAACCTGTTGGCACTTTATACGCAGTCACTAGATAATTGCGCACAAAAAGAGCACATAAAACTGCTAAAACCAAAGTTGTTAAATACTCACGCCAACGATTCATTCCTTGATGCTACCGTCATATTGATGCTCTTGAAAGTTTTTTCAATAAGCGACCTGCTATTCGGGCAGAATCCGAATTCCAAGATTTAAGATCCTTTTGCCGGACAAATCGGACATCAGATCAAATTAAAACGATTTCCAGGCCCACAGCCCCTGGCACAAATACCGCAATCATCCCCTAACAAAACAAACTTTCCTAGGAGGAAATATGAAATCAAAAGCTATCACGTCCACACTTTTCGGAATCTTGAGCGTCCAAAACCTATTGGCTTCTACGGCTCAAGCGGTCCCAGTCACTATTCAACCAGACGGCGTCAAAAAAGCCTCTATCAACACGCAAAACTTAGAGGTGGCCGAAAGAATTATCCAAAAGCGCTTAGTAGGCTTCGATCCAAAACAAGCCGTCGAAACTCTGTCTTATCTACATGGTTCAGGAGTTCAACGTTTTGAGACAGATGGGTCGGTACTTGTATCAGCAACAATGATTCAAGATCTTATGGAAACAGCGGCCGTTGATGGTATCGAAGTCAGAATCCTTAAACTTCAAGACCAAATCGTAAAGGTTAAATTTGCTGCTCACGATCTTAATAAATTTGATCGCTCGCGTATTGGTGAAGCCAAGGAACTTGCCAATGCCTTCGATCTAAAATGCGATATGGACGGAAAATCATTGTAAACGCCAGGAGTAGAGTCATGAACGCGCTTCAAGTACAACTTATGGATTTTCAGTACCCTTCCTCAGAGGAGCTTAAAAAGTTAGCACAACTTGACTCTACTTTTTCCAAAAAAACACGTCACGTCCGAACAAGTAATAATACATTTCACAGCAACTGCACGCCCATGAGTCAAAGTACATGGGCATTCACTTCCATTGAAAAAAACCTTCCCTCCGTAAAACAGGCTTGTGATTTTATCGCAGGCAATATTGGCAAGCGGGTCCAATGCAATGCTTATTTCACTCCACAAGGAGCACAAGGACTTCCAATTCACTATGACCTACATGACGTCATCGTATTACAGATCGAAGGCTCCAAAGACTGGAAAATCTGGCCTGCATTTAGAAGCAAAGTCTCTATTGAAACTTTGCTTCTTGATGAAAAAGAAAATTTACCTGTATGGACCTCATCAATTCACCCTAAAGAGCTGCATCTTTCGAACAAACAAAGTTTGTATTTAAGTAGAGGGGAGCCTCATGTTGCCATTGCAACTTCGGAAGATTCCCTCCATCTTTCATTCGGAGTTTATCATGACTAAAGAATCAATCTCTTCACGCCTCAAGGAGGCTTTAAAAAATTTTCCCGACCTAATATATGCGTACATAGGAGGTTCCTTTAATACACCTTTTAATACTGAACACTCCGATATTGACCTTATGCTTGCATGGAGAAATTCACCCTCTGTACAAACAAGAAGCGAAGTCCTAATTCGTCTCAAAATTCTTTTGCAACAAAATGAAGCGTGGACTTTTCTTGATTCCGAAGGAATCACCATGAGGGACGCCATTAAAATTCACGGTATTCCGAAAATCGAAATCTATCACTATGGCTTTGCTACCATTGAATACATTTTGGAGAACCAACAGTTGCATGAAGGCTTATCTTATAGCATCTTCAATCGGGTTCCTCTTATAAGCTCACCAGAACTGGAGCTCTTTATCGACAGCTATAAACCCTCCAGCCATTTTCAAAAGCAAGACTTGATTTTTGAAATCCTGTCTAATTATCAATCAGAGTCTATCTCTGAAAAAACCTACGATAATATTATAAGACTATTTTCCCTGAACACCTATGACAGCGTTCCCTCCCGTAAACATTGGGAAAAAATTCTTATAAACATTCCAAATCATGAACTATTGCGAAACGGAAGCATCAAAGATTGGATATCGCAGTCATTAGCTTTTCTTGAGTCTTTGGGGAAAATCAAACCTGACTCCCAACTACAGGACGAGAATAACTTTGTTCTCAGAAAACAAAGTCCAGACACCGATCTTCACGTATATAAAAAAGTTCTTGAACAAAAAGAACGACTGCAAGAATTTCTTTCTTGGCCTCGTTTTATTCAAACAATAGAAGATCAAAATAATTTTTCAGTCAAAACCGAGTTGCAATGGCAAAAAGGACAAGCCTTTCACTTTCAAATTTTTAATAGATCAATATTTGCCGGAGCCATCTCGATCCATTCAATTAACTACCAAAAAAGAAATTTTGAATTTGGATATTGGATTGATCAGGCAGCAGAAGGACAGGGACTTGTCTCTAAGGGAATTCGAATGCTACTTACTGAAATGACTGAAAAAGGATGGAAAACAGCCAAGATCCGATTCTCAAAAAACAATATAAAATCCCAACGTGTCGCTGAAAAACTTGGCATGACTATCACAACAAGTTCAAATGACTACGTGACCTATTCTATCTCGTTATAAAGCGACCTTAAAGATTATATCGCCTAAGGCAGTCTTTGGAAAAGGCGATTGAAACGAATTTGTGAAGGATCACACACAAAGGTCATCGTCGGCAAAGTACTATTGCAAGACAACCAAATAACCCATGCTTTACCTACGATGTAATCATTTTTCACAAAGCCCCAAAAGCGCGAGTCACTGGATTGATCGCGATTGTCCCCCATGAAGAAGTACTGTCCCTCTGGAACTTTGTATACTTGAACGTCGGCGTTGGCTTCTTCAGAGAGAAAGCGCACAACGTACTCTTTGTTTCCGTTGTTTTCTTGGAAATAACTAAAGCCTTTTTCATTCTCTGGATTTTCAAAAGAAGAAAGCGCGAATTTTTCGCCGTTCACGGTGATACGTCCGGCTTTGACTTCCACAGAATCTCCAGGAACGCCGATCAATCTTTTGATGTAATAGACGTCAGGATTTTCCGGATATTTGAAAACAACCACGTCTCCCCGCTGAGGAGTCGACCATTTCAGCAGCCATTTATCACTGAATGGAATGTGCAATCCGTAAGCGAATTTTTTGACCAGGATGTGATCATGAACCAAGAGATTGGGAATCATACTTCCCGAGGGAATTACGAAGGGCTCCAAAATCGCCCAACGCACTCCCATCACCAGCAGAATAGGAAAAAGGAACGTTAGAATCGCCTGATTCCACGTTCCTTTTAAACTGCGAGTTTCTTTAGAAGACTCTGTCATTAATTTACTGAATGAAAGAAGCGTCCCCAACGGATCGTCAAAGGATTGCACAGGAACGGCAATGCCGGAACGGTCTCTTCACAAGAGAGCCATACGAACATCGCACGACCCAAAATGTTTTGCTTAGGCAAGAATCCCCAAACGCGTCCATCTGAAGAGTTCATACGATTGTCACCCATAACAAAAAGATGATCGTCAGGAACCGTCACTGGACCGAAAGTTTCGTAGATGTCGCCTTTACGCAAAAGAATCGCGTGATTCTTTCCACCCGGAAGATCTTCTGTGAACTCAACGTAGTTTTCTTTGCTGTCGTTGATATTGCCGTCTCTTTGGAAGTCGGCATCGCGAAGCCATGCAAAGTCGTCCATGTTCGCAGGAACTTTTTTATCAACAGGTTTGTCGTTGATGAAAAGAGTGCCGTTTTCATAATAAATCTTATCGCCCGGCTCACCCACGATACGTTTGATGAAGAACGTGCTCATATCTTTTGGATATTTGAACACGATCACTTCGCCACGTTTTGGTTCGTTGAATTTCACAAGCCAGTTTTCGCTAAATGGAACGCGCAAACCGTAAGTCAATTTGTTCACGAAGATATGATCGTGAATCAAAAGCGACGGAAGCATAGAACCTGATGGAATCACATAAGCTTCAATGAAACCCCAGCGGATGAAAAGAGCGATAAACACGGCCAGAAAAAGGGAGCCCCATCCTTCGGTCCAAAAATGTTTCGTGCGCCAATTCCAGCTGTTTTTGTTGTCACTCATGTTGCTAGTCCTCCACTTTAAGGATCGCTAAGAAGGCTTCCTGAGGCACTTCGACGTGGCCGATGGCCTTCATGCGCTTCTTACCCTCTTTTTGCTTCTCCAAGAGTTTACGCTTACGAGAAATATCACCACCATAACACTTCGCGGTCACGTCTTTTCTGATCGCGCCGAGAGTTTCACGGGCAATAATCTTAGCTCCGATAGCTGCCTGGATCGCCACCTGATATTGCTGACGAGGGATGAGTTCTTTCATCTTCTCCGCGAGCAAACGTCCGCGATTCTGCGCTTTGGATCTGTGGACAATCAAGGAAAGAGCATCAATCGCCTCTCCATTGATCAAAATATCCAACTTCACGAGGTCAGATTCCTCGAAGCCAATGAATTCATACTCCAAAGAAGCATAACCTTTTGAAATCGACTTCAAACGGTCATAGAAATCCATGACCATTTCATTCATCGGAAGTTTGTACTCAATGATGACCTTTTTATCCGTGACGTATTCCATTTTGATTTGGATACCACGCTTGTCTTCACAGAGTTTCAAAATCCCGCCGATATAATCAGTCGGAGTGTGCAGAGTGACCTTGACATACGGTTCTTCAAATTTCGCAATTTGAGTTTCAGCCGGCATGCCCGAAGGATTTTCAAGCATCATCTCCGTACCGTCCGTTTTTGTAATTCTGTAAACAACCGTTGGCGCTGTGGTGATCAAATCAAGATTGAACTCACGCTCCAAACGCTCTTGGACGATCTCCATGTGAAGAAGACCCAAGAAACCACAACGGTAACCGAAACCCAAAGCCGCCGACTTTTCGATTTCAAAAGTCAAAGAGGAGTCGTTCAGACAAAGCTTGTCCAAAGCGTCTTTCAAGTTTTCGTACTCAGAGGCAACAACCGGGAAGATCCCCGCGAAAACCATGGGTTTGATTCTTTGGAAACCCGCAAGAGGTTCCGCCGCAGGATGTTTTGCCGAAGTCACAGTATCGCCGACTTGCACGTCACGAATGTCTTTGATTCCGCAAATGATGAAGCCCACTTCACCCGCTTCAAGAGTGTCTTGCATTGCTGGGAAAGGTTTGTACTTACCCATACGCAAAACTTCATAGTCACGATCTGTGGCCATGAATTTGATTTTATCACCTTTTTTGATCGTTCCATCCATCACACGCACAAGGACGACGACGCCTTGATAAGCATCGAACCAAGAGTCAAAAATAAGCGCACGAGGAGTGAGTGAACGATCCGCTTTTGGTGGCGGAACTTTTTCTACGATCGCTTCAAGAATATCCGTGATACCGATTTTCTCTTTTGCTGAAGCATGAATAATGCCCGTGCAATCAAGTCCCACAGTATCTTCGATTTGTTTTGCAACACCTTCTGGATCTGCCGAAGGAAGATCTATCTTGTTCAGCACTGGGATAATCTCAAGATCATTCTCTAGAGCCAAATAAACGTTGGCCAAAGTTTGCGCTTCCACCCCTTGAGCGGCATCGACAACCAGAATCGCACCTTCACAAGCCGCCAATGAACGAGACACTTCGTAAGAAAAATCCACGTGCCCCGGAGTATCGATCAAGTTGATCTGATACATGTTGCCGTCTTTGGATTTAAAATCCAAACACACTGTTTGCGCTTTGATCGTGATACCACGCTCGCGCTCAAGCTCCATGTTGTCGAGGAATTGATCTTTCTTTTCGCGATCTGAAAGAGCACCTGTGGCTGACAAAAGACCATCTGCCAAAGTTGATTTACCGTGGTCGATGTGCGCGATAATTGAAAAGTTTCGAATAAACTTAGGATCCATAGGCCTCTTTCGTTTGCCCGCCCATTATATAAAAGAAGCGCCGAGTTGCTAGCGACAACTCGGCGCAATGACTGAACTAATCGGCCTATAGCCTACAAACTATGCTAAAGTTTTAACAGCGTCTTTGAGTTGCTCCACTTTATTGAGCTTTTCCCAAGTGAACGTCTCTTCATTACGACCAAAATGGCCATAAGCTGCTGTTGGGCTGTAGATGGGTCTCAATAGATCCAAATCTTTTGTGATTCTTGCCGGTCTCAAGTCAAAAACTTGGCGAACTGCTTTTTCAAGAACCTCAGGGCCCACTTTGCTTGTTCCGTAGTCGTTAACGCTGATGCTTACTGGTTCAGCAACACCGATTGCATAAGCCACTTGAACCAAGCATCTTTCAGCAAGGCCCGCGCCCACGATGTTCTTAGCAATATGACGAGATGCGTAAGCGGCAGAGCGATCCACTTTTGAAGGATCTTTACCAGAGAACGCGCCACCACCGTGTGCTCCGTGACCACCGTAAGTGTCCACGATAATTTTACGACCTGTTAAACCCGCATCACCCATGGGGCCACCTGTTACGAAACGGCCTGTCGGGTTGATGAAGAATTTTGTCTTCGCATCAATCCAATTTGCTGGGATGGATTTTTTGATCAACTCTTCAGTGATGAATTCTTTGATCGTTGCGTTTGAAACAGAATCCGCGTGTTGAGTAGAAATAACGATGGCGTCGATACGTTTTGCAAGACCGTTTTCGTACTGAACAGTTACTTGAGACTTCGCATCCGGACGGAGCCAGTCCACTTTGTTGGCCTTGCGAAGTGCTGCCAAGTCTTTCACAAGTTTGTGAGACATAGCAATGCTCAAAGGCATCAACTCTGGAGTTTCATTGACTGCGTAACCGAACATCAAACCTTGGTCGCCCGCGCCTTGATCATCAGACAAAGTTTCTTTTACGCCGACGGCGATATCTGGAGATTGTTGACCTACGGCAATCATCACGCCGCAAGTTTTATAATCAAAACCTTTATCAGAATGGTCATAACCAATACGTTTAACAACTTCGCGAGCTACTTCAGAGAAGTTTACTTTTGCAGAAGTTGTGATCTCTCCACCAACAACTACTAAACCTGTCGTCAACAGGGTCTCACAGGCCACGCGACCTTTTGGGTCTTGCGCCAAGATAGCATCCAAGATGCCGTCAGAGATTTGATCCGCCATTTTATCAGGATGTCCCTCGGATACAGATTCACTCGTAAAAAGGTAGTTTTTCACTGCTTTCGTTCCTCATTAGGAAAGGTGTTAATGAGCTCGGTTTAAGGTCTTTGAAAGTATAACCTAAACCATCCTAAATGCCCTTCGCATTTAGCGAACGGCCAACCTACCAAACGGGGGTGAGGGGGTCAAGATCCCTTGGGTTTGTGATAATAAAAATAACCCAGCTCCAGGAAAAATAATGTGAACCCGCCAACAAGACTGATCAGCCCTAAGCCAATCATGAACTGAGTCAGCGTTCTCCCTAAATCAGATAAGGTCGACTCGGGCACCCAACCTGCCTCTTGCAAGAAGAACATCGAGACGTAGCCAGAAGCCGAAATGAAAGTCCAAAGCAGGGCGTGAGTTTTATTGGTGAGCAGTCCCACAATGAGCGGAAGGACTGCAAACCAAATCAGCGTCGGCGCATAAAAGCCACCCGTGAAAAATGAGAACGAGAACTGAAAGACCATTCCCGCAACGACCATATTATAAGCCGCCAAGGTCATAGAACGCGTCAACTTGTATACAACCGGCGACAACGCGTGAATAATCGAACATGTGATCCCAATGGCCGCCAAAGCATTTCCCTGAACGAAAAAGAGAGAAATAAAGGAATACGTCCACATCAGCAGTCCCGTGATAACGGTCACCAAAATAAGCAGACGGTATTTGTATAACTGAGTGAGCTGATCGTCTTTTACCGAGGACGAAAAGAAAAAGCTCTCCCAGTGGGGTTTTTCATCTATGTTCCGCATACGTTCCAAAAAATAAGGGTGGTTTGTTTTAAACCACCCTTTTATGTTTGTCTATAAAATGTCGTTTACCTCTCCGACAACTTTAGGCCGCCTTCTTAAAGCGGATTGCTTGTTCCAAACGTCCTTCTTTTGTCAGTTCAGGTTTTTTATGATTTTTATGCTGTTTGCTTGTTTTCAAAAACTGTTTTTCCAATTTTTCCGCCACAGAGTCCACGGCTCCGTAAGCGTCCATACTAAATGCCGTTGCTTTAAAATATTTCTCACGGGTATTCACGGAGATCTCAACGCAGAATTCATTTTTCTGCTTACTGAAATACACGTTGCCGTAACCTTCCTTCAGCAAAAATCTCCCGATCTCTGACATTCTTTCTTCGGTATAGTTCACAAGGGAGTCAGAGTGATCGAGGTGCTTAAAGGTATAGTTGAGTTTCATTTTTTTCTCCTTTGGCTGCTAATTCAGCCCATACTTCTTTATCGGCCAGACCCGACTAAAGATGAGCCTTATATTGAGACTCACTTGGATTTATTTTTGGTTAATTGGCAGCGCTTAAAAATTTCGAGGTCTTCTCGATTATTTAAGTAGCGGCTGACCGGGGCCATATTTTCGTACGCCTGGCGACAGCGGCCTTGTTTGGCTTCGATTTTTGCATCGAAATAAGAATCGCGAAGGGCAGCCGGCAAACGATCCACATGACGGGGACTCAACGCCCCTTCCTGTAATTGCTTTTTATATTTTTTGAGTGCTTCTTCGGACTGACGCTGCACTTCGCGAATATCTGCGTAGCGCGGCGGAATTTCTTTGGGTAATTTTCTTGCCGCATCCACGGCGCCCTCAAAGTTCCCGGCATGAAAATAGATTTTCGTTTTTTGATAAATGGCGTCTAATTCCTGAGGCCCCATCTTATGTTCTTTCGCGCCAAACGGATTTCCCAGAAAACCGATGGACAGTCCTACTGCCGCCACAAAAAACGTCGCAATTTGATATGACTTTTTCATAAGAATCTTATCGGAATTTCCAGACTAAAGCTGAGTCTTTTCAGCGTTTCATTACAGAACAATAAATTCATTTTTCCAGTCAAAATGCCGATAAATGAGGACATGAACGCACTAAAAACACTGGCACGTATCTCGGTCTTTTTTGGTCTTCTGTTTTTTCAGAATTCATATGCTATTAATACGGCCTCCGAGGGATTCAAGTTGCTTCATGGGACCTCCATGAGCGTTCCCGTTCACAGCGTTTGTAAGATTCTCACGAACACTCATGCGACAAAAGATTACTTCGTTCCAACTTTGAATTTAACGGGATGGACGACCTTTTTAAGTAATAAGCCCACGGCCGTTTTGACGAAAGACTGCCGCTCTTGCAAAGAGATCAAAGATAATGGTGGAGCATGGACTGGCAACGGCATGTACTACATCGATCCCGATGGAGCTGGCGCCAATGTTCCCTATGTCACTTATTGTGACATGACGACGGATGGCGGTGGATGGACGCTGGTGTGGAGTAACACGCGTGGCGGAACGAATAAGCCCACTACCAGTTTAAGTTTTTATAATGCGACAACCGCTAGCACACCCCGTTGTTCACTTGCGAATGGCAGTACCTCAGCAAGTGGAGCGAGTTGCTCTTTGGTGACGAGCAATAAAGAACAATTCAATTATTTCGTCGGTCTCAATCAGTGGAATGAAATCGGCAAGAATCAAAAGTACATGGATTTTCTTTTTGAGTGGAGAACTGATTATGGAAAGGCCGTCGCTCAAGCAGCGAAGATGGCCTTGGAAAAGTTTGACCCCTTCCGCCAGTATACTCTCAACTTGCTTAATTTGACCGCCCTCACCGGTTCCGTCAGTCCGGGCTTAACTGTCTATCATAACGGAAAAGCTCTGACGACTTCAGATACCGACATCACTATTGCCGGACAAACATGCTCTGTCGGCTATAGTAATACACCATTCTGGTATCAAACCTGCTGGAGTGGCTCCATGAATGGTGGTGGGGAAAACATGGGTGGCGGATATTATAACGGTTCTTATTGGACAGGTTCCGCGAAAGCCTATGCAACAGATGCAGATGCCACGACGGGAGTTGCCGCCGGAAATGGTTGGTATTTCGTTCGTGAATATTCAACTTATGCGAATTGCTATGAACATAAAAAATTAGGTGGCGCGACAACGGATGGCCTTTACACCATTGATCCCGACGGCCCCGGTGGCAATGCGGCTTTCCAAGCTTATTGTGATATGACGACAGATGGTGGTGGGTGGACTCGCGTGTTCAAACATAATATTGCTGGTGGCTATTTTGCTAGTTTGGCGGCGGCCGCTTCTGCAAATCCTGCTGATCCCAATAACAATCTCTATTCGATCATTAATAAACTTGAATCCTTCCGGAGCCACGGTCGTTTCCTTTTTCGCATCAGTTGGCCCGGACGTGCCGCAAAAAATATTTGGTATCAGACAAGCAACCCAACGACCGACGTCAATGTGGCGGGATATTATCCAGTAAGTATCGGAGCCGCCATGCCCGATTGGATCGGCCTTGAACTGGGAAATGGAACCCACGGTACCGGCAATAGTAACAACTCGTATATCGACGGCTGTAATGGAAGTTGTTGGTGGTACTCTATTGGAGCCACTGCCGCTTATAACGGAGGAATTCCCGACTCGAATACATTTGATGGGTCCACGTCACATTCTTCTGAAGTCAATTTATGGGTGAAGGAAATCGATCCTCCACAAATTTATTCCTCCTGCAAAGCCATCTATGATGCTGGGTATGCTTATGGCGACGGCATTTACTATATTGATACCGATGGAGCAGGAAACAACAATCCTCCTATTCCCGTTTATTGTGACATGACTTCGGATGGTGGCGGTTGGACTCGTGTGTTTTCTCATGATATTGCCGGAGGATATTTCGCGAATGGAGCTGAGGCTATCTCTTATAATCCTTACTTCCCAACGACAACACGCTATTCGATTTTAAATAAACTGGAAAGCTTCCGTCGCTCGGGAAAATTTGAATTTAGAATTAACTGGCCTGGCTACACACCTAGAAACTGGTGGACTCAAACAAGCAATCCAACTTCGCAGGCCATTGCAGGCTACACAGCAGTCTCCATTGGGTGTTCGACGAACTATTGGGGAGGGCTTGAGTTCAATAGCAACTCAACAAGCACTCTGGCTGATGGCTCCGTCAGTCACAGCAATTGGTTTTATGCTATCGGCTCCTATGTCGGCTGGGGAACTCCGACTGTCGGAATTCCTGCCTGTGATACCGTCGCCACCGATGGCGTTCCCAAAGTCGAACTTTGGGTTAAGTAGTGATCATCTTTTTGTAGTATTCGAATAATTTTTTTGAACCGTGCACAAGATTGGCTTCCCAGTCATTGTGCGCGTTGTGATCCGCACCATCTGTGATGTACTTTAACGAAATCAATTGAACACCCATCTTGCGGCAAACTTTCGCCAAAGAATAACCTTCCATATCAACAAGATCACAAGGCACTTTTGTTGCACCCGTTTCAAAGCTGTCGCCCGTTCCGCAGATACCTTTAGGCAGTTCTGGAAAATAAGGAATAAGTTCGATCCCACCCGGAAGTGGATCAAAGGGAGTCTCCCCTACTTTAAAACCCAGAGGAGAAATATCCATGTCTCTTTGTACGAAAGTAGAAACTTCGACAAGATCGTGAGTTTTAAATTTAGAACTGCCCGCAGTCCCCAAATTGATCACCACTTTGCATTTGTTTTTGTGAATGATGTCCATCGCTGTGAGCGCGGCATTCACTTTTCCAATGCCTGTGTAGATCACGGGAATATTTTCTTTTTCAAAAAGCCCTTGGGATTCACCCGGAAGAGCCATCAACAATGCGACGTCACTAATATTGAACAAGGGAGAAAACCTCTTCGTTATTAAATTTCATTTGATTCAAAAAAGTGAGATTCACAAGAACCGCCACTGATTCCACTTTGTAGCCTGCAAGATGACTTAAATCAATAGCCGCTTGCAAAGTGCCACCAGTCGCAAGCACGTCGTCGATAATCATGATGTTGCCTTTTCCCAACGGCAGTTCAATTTCGGCAGAGCCGTACTCCAAAGCGTAAGAAAGTTTCTTCGTCGGAGGCGGCAACTTTCCCGCTTTACGAATCGGCAGAAAACCTTTCTTATGCGTTGCTGCCATATGCGACGCCAAAATAAATCCGCGAGATTCAATTCCTGCGAAGTAATCAATTTTAGTGAGATCTGCTTTCTTCACGAGTTGTTTCGAAACAAAATCCATGGCCTCTGGGCTTTGCAAAAGTGGTGACATATCTCGAAACAAAATTCCTTCTTTAGGAAAATTTGGCACATCGCGAATCAAACTTTTTAAGTCCATCAGGCTCTCCAGGAGTGGTTTTGCGGCTTTTTAAACACAGAATCTATATCTTATTTACAACGCTGCTTCGAGTAAAGAGAGATGACCTCCTTTGTTAGAAAATTATTTCGACTCACGTCTTATTTTCGTACTAGCCTCACCTTTAGATGAAATGCTCGATTATTTTGATACTTGGCTTGCTGACTTTGATTACAACAGCTTGCTCGACTAAACAGATTATCCGCGATTCCGAGTACAAATACTCCGAAGCCGCCTTTAAATCCGGCGATATTCCTCAGGCCCTGGAGAGATTCCCCACAAAAGAGCGACACGGTTTTGTCACTTCCATTGAAAAATCCTGGCTCGCTTTGTGGGACGGAGAAAAAGACAATAAAGATTTGATGCGCCAAAGTAAAACTTTGGACGAACGAAAATTCACCAGCGTCACTCGTGAAGCTAAATATTTTTTCTACAATGAAAGTGAAGACGGCTACATTCCTGCTGAGCATGAAATCATCGTGATGCATTTGATGAATGCGATGTATTTTATGCGCAATGAAAAGTGGGATGAGGCTCGCGTAGAAGCCCGACGCGCGACTTTCTTTTTACAGAACTATTTTAAAGAAGATCAATCGCACTTTGATGATCCGGCTTTAAGACTTTGGCTTGCGGGTATTTGGGCCTCCTTGGGCGAGTGGCAAGATGCTCAAGTGGATTTACGAAAGGCTTATGAGTTAAGTAAGAATAAAGCGCTCTTACCTCTTATAGAAATGCAGCAGCCTCCGAAGAATTTGAATGTGATCTTTGATGGCGGCGGACCTGTTATTACTTGGCAGGAAGGCAAACTCAGTCCAGAGTTTTCTGATGCGAGTACACCACCTTCGACGGCCATCAAGTTCAATACACTTCCCTGGTTTCTGCGCCATGAAGAACGGAATTCTGAGATTCGCAGTATTGTGATGAAGTCCAACTATATGGCGCAATACTATGGATTAAATACGAGTGTCGGCGCAGAAAAATCTTTGGGATTTGCGGCTTCTAACGGCTTGAGAGCGGCCGGAGTCATCGTCGGAGCCGTCATTATTGGTGGAGGGATTTACATCCTCGCACAAAGCGGCGCTTCGGGATCTGGAGAAGCCGCTGGCTACATTATCGCAACTGGGTTGTTGGCTTCAGCAGAGCTTTGGAAAAAAGGCGACAGACTGGCCCGTGATTTTGAACGATCAACGGAAGAATCAAAGCAAGAAGGCCTTGAAAACCTACGCACGTATCGCTTCGTTCGATTTATGCCAAGTTGGATTTCACTGACGACGACAGATGAATTTGTCGGTCTTCAAGCCAAGAGTTTGCATTTCAAATCCCCCAGCTCAAAGACCACAGTTCTTTTCTTACAAAGATTCTAGAAGTATTTTTTACGTTGTGATGAAGGCAAGATCTTAAGCATATCGCGGTATTTTGCGACCGTACGGCGTGCGATCTGAATGCCTTCCACTTTAAGCATGTCCACGATCTTCTGATCCGACAGTGGATTCTTAGGATCTTCTTTAGCAACAAGATCTTTGATTTTAATCTTCACCGATTCACTTGCCAGTGAGTCACCGTCAGAAGAGCTGATCCCTGAGTTAAAGAAGTATTTAAGTTCGTAAATACCTTGTGGCGTATGCACGTATTTCGCTGTGGTCACACGACTCACTGTCGATTCATGCATGCCGATATCGTTGGCGATATCTCTTAAAACCATCGGCTTTAAGAATTCAGAACCTTTTTCAAAGAAATCACGCTGATGCTTCACGATCGACTCTGTCACTTTGTAGATCGTGCGCTGTCTTTGATGGATGGATTTAATCAACCAGACCGCTGAACGCAATTTTTCTTGGATGTAGTCTTGAGTTTTGTCTCCAGTGGTTTTGCCACCTTTGAGCATGTTTTTATAGAAATTAGAAATCTTCAAACGCGGCAAACCGTCTTCATTCAAAGAAACAACGTAATCATCGCCGACTTTGTAAACGTAAACGTCCGGAGTCACATAGTGCGTGTCGCTGCTAACAAAGGCACGGCCCGGTTTTGGATCCATGGCGTAGATGATTTTACACATCTCAACCACATCACCCACTTCGCGGCCCAAGGCTTTGGCAATCGCTTCGTAGTTCTTCTTCTCAAGATCTTTCAAATGATTGTTGATCAAATTCACAAGATCGTGAGTGTCCTCTTCCAAGTGTTTTGCTTGAATCAAAAGACATTCCTTCAAATCACGAGCCCCCACACCTGGAGGGTCAAACTCGTGAATCAAAGTCAAAGTGTCTTCCAAAAGAGGCAATTCGATTTTTTCTTCTTCCGCCAATTGCTCAAGAGGGATTTTGATATATCCATCATCGTCAATAGCACCGATCAAAGCATCGGCGGCTTGCTCTTCTTCTTCAGAAAAGCCATTCATTTTCACTTGCCAGTATAGATGATCATGCAAAGTCTGAGACGCCGTGATGACGTTCTCATAGTTCATGATTTCTTCAGAACCCGCCATTCCTGATTGAGGAGGCTTTTGGTTGGCTTCGATATAGGATTCCCACTCAAACTCATCTTGTTTTTGTGGGTCTTGCATGTTTTGTTGATCCGGAGCTTCGGTGTGTTGAACTTCGTCCGCCGCTTCCTTGGTTCTTTGCAGATCTTCGTCTTTCAAAGCCTCTGCTTCTTCAAGAATAGGATTTTCCTCAAGCTCAGAGCGAACAGCCGATTCCAACTCCATGCGTGACATCTGCAAAAGCTTGATCGCCTGTTGCAGTTGCGGAGTGATCACCAGAGACTGGCTCAGGTTCATCGTCTGTCTAAGAGCCATGAAAGTCCTTTCCTGGCCGGCGGCCGCAGAGCCTTGGCTGAAGCAGCGCCAGCGTTTTTATAACTTAAAATTCTCGCCAAGATAGAATTTGCGGGCGATTTCAGAATTCGCAATTTCATCAGAGCTTCCGCTCACCTGAATCTTCCCGTCCTTCAGTATATAAGCATAATCGCAAATGCCCAAAGTCTCACGCACGTTGTGATCCGTTATGAGAACTCCTATACCTTTGGCCTTAAGATCGCGGATGATATTCTGAATATCAGCGACCGCAATAGGATCGATCCCCGCGAAGGGTTCATCCAGCAAAAGGAACTTTGGAGATCCGGCCAGGGCACGAGCGATCTCCACACGACGGCGCTCCCCCCCAGAGAGAGCATATCCATAACTGTCACGGATATGATCCACATGGAAGTCGCCGATAAGCTGTTCTAATTTTTCCGAGCGCTGGGCCCCTGAATAGCCATGAGCTTCCAAAGCCACGACGATATTCTCTGCCACTGTGAGTTTTCTAAAGATACTAGGTTCTTGAGCCAAATAGCTCAGCCCCACTCGAGCCCGCTTATACATGGGCTCCTGAGAGATATTCACTTCATCGATATTGATCGTACCTGAATCCGATTGAACCAGACCCACCACCATGTAAAACGAAGTGGTCTTACCCGCTCCGTTCGGCCCTAAGAGACCAACAACTTGTCCGGATTCTACAGAAAAAGAAACGCCATCAACGACCTTGCGTTTTTTGAAAGCTTTAGAAATGTCTTTGATGGTGAGCATACTCATTGATCTTTATTCTCCACCTTGGCACGCACTCTTTCAACCTTAACTTTTTTTCCGCCGTCGAGGAAGATGATTTCATCGCCACTCAGCTCATCGTTATTTTGAATAACGCGCGGACGTCCTTTGAAGGTGTACTTATTTGCCAAAAGGTCCAGATTTACACTCTCCGAAGTCGCAAACTTCGTCGCATCACTGACACGAACGCCGCCTTTGACCGCGACAGAACTTAAGAGGTCTCCAGCGCCATACAAAAACGACGCTTCCGGTCCTTCAAGCTTCATATTGTCGTAGTTCATACGAACCGTGCCCAAGAATTTTGCTTCGCGATTTTTACCGCTAAACTCCGCTCCGTCGGCGGCAATTTCAAACTTCTTGCCGTCTTTTTCAGGTTTTTGCGCTGAAACTTTATCCAAGATCACCATCTTAGATTGATCGACATAGGACTTCATGCGGTTGCCTTTTAAATACAAGCCCGCTCCGGCATTGTCCTTTGGCCCCTGCATTAAAACTTGCTGAGGACTGTCGATAATGCGTGTTTTAGAAGAGTAATAAATCGAAGGTGTTTGAAAAACGTAACCGTTCTCCGAGCGCGTGATCACATTCCCGATAACACTGAGATCCTTGGTCTTTGCATCCATGGTCCCCGTATCCCCCGTGACCGTGAACTCCACTTTTTCTTTATTATAAAAAAGAACCTTTACTTGCTTAAGCTTCACATTGCCAAGGCCTTGATTGCCTTCCGCAGAAGCGGCGAATAATTCCCAGTCACGATTTCCTTGTTGGCTTTCCACCAAGTGAACACCTTGCATTTTTTGTTCAGCAAGACTGGAGGGCTCTTCAATTTTTTCGCCCCGTTTAATACGTTCTTCTTTTTCTTTATTTAATTTTACTTGGGCTTCCACACGCGCACGAACAGCGGCTTCGTCTTCGTGTTCCAAACGTGAAGGGAATACTATAAGAATCTCGACAAACAACAGCACGAGAAGTGAGATAAAAATGAGATTCTTAAATTTGGTCATAGTCGTTTTGTTTGTGCGCAGGTGCAGTTAATCTTAACGTCCTGCGCAGCATAACTGACTTTTAGTTGGATGTCGATTCCTGAGGAAGTTTAGTCACTGCGAAATTGATTTCGCCAGCACCCGCCTCAGTCACCGTGAACAAGACTTTTTTGACTGTGAGGAAGTCCACGCCCTTATCGGCTTGGATCGTCACTTTGCTCCATGCATTAGGATCTTCTTCCGTCTCTCCACGAGTGGATTCAACCACGTCACGGATTTTATTTTGCAATTTGCTCTCTTGCTCAGCCTTCGATTTCGCCAAAGCCTCTTGCAATTGCACTTTAAGATTTTCGATGTTCCAGTCTTCAGAAGCTTTCACGTCGTCAAAAGTTGCTACAGGATCTTTATCCAAAAGGATTTCTTTATTGGAAATCGTCACCACGTGAGCGGGTTTCAACTCGCGAACGCTGGTCGCTTTCGGAAGAACAACTTCTTTCGGGATGTAAAGAATCTCTCCTGTCGCATTGTAGTTTTGCAAAAGGAAGATCACCAGAACCGTGAACATATCCACCATCGCCGTCAGTGACAGCAAAGCAGTGACATCACGTTTCCCTTTTCGCTTACTCAAGATGTTGTGATAACGATGTCTTTCACCGGGTCTAAAGATGGCCATTAATTAGGCCCTCCTGTTGCAACGGAGATCGCTGAAAACCCTGCGGTTAAACAGTTGTCCATTGCTTTGATAAGCTGTTCGTAAGGAATCGCATCGGCAACACTCACAACCGCATCCACTTTTTCAGGATAAAGTTGTTTCACGCGTTGCAATTGAGCGACCAGGCCGGCTTCGTCAAACTGTTCGTTCACCATGGGAAGACTGATGACTTGTCTCCCAACAGTTAATACATAACCTATCTCTTTCACATCCACTTTCAGTACGACATCCGCATTCGGTGGAGGTGTTGGAGCAGGTTGAGTGTCCGACTTCTTCCCATACAGGGAACTACCAATCTGAATCATAGACACTTGGGTCCAAACGGCCGTGATCAGCAAGAACGTGATGAGAACGCTCATCAAGTCGATGAAAGGCACGAGATTCAACTCGATATTCTTTTTACGGCCGCTGGAATCGCCACTATCTATGTGAGCCATAGAAAACCTCTAACTGTAAGCCTGTTAGTCTTTAATCTTTTCTCTATTTGCAACAACAAGGTTCAAAAGACTCATGCTTGTTTCAATCACTTCATTCTCTGTTTTTTGAATGCGATGTTGGAACAAACCGTAAGCAACGATTGAAATGATCGCAACCAAAAGACCGAATGCCGTACAGTTCAAGGCATGCGAGATACCTTTAGAAAGTTCCAAAGCTTTTGTTGCTGGATCGGCTGCTGCCACCGCACGGAATGAACCGATCATACCGATGATCGTTCCAAGAAGTCCGGCAAGAACCGCGACGTTACCAAAAACCGCAAGGAAGGAAACCCAACCTTCAACTTTTGGCATTTCTCTCATCACCGCTGCATCCATGGCCACTTGCACTTCTTCGTCAGGGCGTTTATTCATCGCCTGAACAAGACCTGCTTTCACAGTGTTCGTAAGAGGAGCTGGACGAGCATCGCAATAGCTGATGGCTTGGCGCAAATCACCTGCGACGACCATTCTGAAAATTTGGTCTGTAAATTCTTTTTTATCCACGGAAAGATTTTTAAGTTTCATCAATCTCTCCACGATCACAAACACCGCCAAGATGGCAATGACTGCGATCACGTACATGACGAAACCACCTTCAGCGAAAGCGCGCTGGATGAAATTCATGTTGTCTGCTGTTACTGTTGGGTTCACGGAAAGCCTCCTTAAAATACTTTATTTAAAAAACTTAATTACTCGCTGGGTTCAAGACAAACGGATACGCCTGCACTTCAGCCACAAGGCCTGGTGGAGGTTCCGGGAAAGTCCAACTTGCTAAACGATCACGAATGCAGTTTTCAACTTTGGCATTACCCAGCGTTGAACTCTTCACTTTCACGTTACGCGCTTGTCCTTTTTCAATAATTTCCCAACCCAAAATAATTTTACCTTCAAGCTTTGTTCCTTTTTCCATTGTATTGAGCACACGCTCATAACAACTTTGCAGTTCGTGCTTCTTCGCACGAATCACGCGACGGATCGCCTCTTTGTCGATCGTTCCATCAAAGGATTCTTCAAAGCCACCACCCTCGATCGCCACTGTGGTTTTATTGCCAAAACCATCCGCAGCTCCGTAAGCAGATTGACCCGACCCACGGCCTTTAGTTCCAATCCCCGCGATCCCTTGAGTCGCAGTTCCTTTACCACCGGCGCCAGCGTCTTTAAATTTAGAACCTAAATCATCACCAGCACGGTCTTCATTGAAACCCGCAGTTCCGGTTGCTTTATCTGCCATACCCAAAACTTCGCCGGCTCCCGAATAAGCTTTGTCGATGTTAGCTCTGCTTCCGCCACCACCGAAGGCGCTGAAGAGACCCACTTTCGAAAGATCTTTATTCGAGGACTGAGCATTCGCTCCTGCCGTCTGCCCTGTCTTGATCGCTCCACCTTGACGAGTGGATGTGAATTTCTTCGTACGATCTTTGGCATTTGGTTTCGGCGCCACTTCACTAGCTTTAGCTGCAACTTGCGCTTTCGCTGCCTGTTTTCCAGTCTGTCCTTTTTTCTGAGCTTCCTTCGTCTGATCCGCAACAACCACTTTTTGTGGAGGTGTTGGTGTCGGCGTTGGCTGCGCAGCTGGAGGAGGCGGCGGCGTTGGTGGCGGAGGTGTTGGAACAGGTGTCGCCGCAGGAGGTGGTTTATTAAACACCACTTGCGCAATACGCTGAACTTCCTCTTGCTTATTCTCCTGCCAATCTTTTGGAAGAGTCGCTGAAATATAAAGAGCCAAGAGTCCAACAAGCACCAAGGACATCACAACGCCCGTGGCTTCTGAACCCGTCAACATGATTGGCAGCATCGGCACCATTGGTGCTTGCGGTACGAAACGGATATAAACGACTAAGTTTCCACCCGGCAACGTCACGCAGAGCATTTCATTTTGATCAACGCGAACGTTGTAACCCTGCCCGCCTCTTTGTGCTTTTCCATTGCGAGCCAAATCTTCCACGGGTTGAATTCCCGCCGAAGAAACCAGCTCCACATTCATTTCTGCCGTCGTGTTGACTTTCAATCCCGCAGATAAATCAATCAATGGATATCCGCGCGGAACAAGTCCATCTGGAAGAGCAATGTGCTGATCTCCAGAGTTTACGCGAACAACTTTGTTTCCTTTAAAGTGATACGTGTTCAGAATTCTTTCTTTCCACGCCACGATCACTTGAACCGTCGTTCCTTTGCCAGGTTTTAGATGTGTTCTAAGATCCTGAACCTCACTTGGAGGAGCAAAGGTTTTTGATTTCTTAGGTTTTTTATACGAACTGCGATCCTTACGAATCTCAGGACGCACCGGAGCCGCCGTAATGACAGGTTTTTCTTCTGCCTTCGGCACCTCAACAGGAATCACGGGCGTTGGCGCCACTTTGATCTCTTCTGTTTTCACGACCGCCGCCGGAGGCATCGGTGCTGGCTCTGGTTTTTTTACGTCAGGAACCACCGCAGGAATAACCGGTTGGCTTACAACTGCGGCTCCCGGAGCCGCTTTTGGTTTTGGTACTCCGATAAAGAAAGCGATCTTAAACGGACCGATTTCAATTTCATCACCCGATGAAACCATTTCATCAAGAACGGCTTGTCCATTTTTGAAAGTTCCTGAAGAGGAACCCAAGTCACAGACATAGTAACCCATATCCCGCAGCTCAATAAGACAGTGAATCGGCGACACCTGATCGGAGTCTAAATCCAAATGCACTTCGGCGTTATGTCCGATCACGATCTGATCTTGATCGAACTGCTTAACACCAACGAGCTGATTGTTTTTGAAAATTCTGAATATTAAAGGCGCTCTCAATTACCACCCCGAACCCGCTGTATATCTTCTGTTGTTCGTCTCATCTCGGGTAAAAAGTTTTCTCTCAACTTAATCAATCTCTTGTAGTTAAAATTCTTTTTTTGAAAAAGATAAAAAAGATCCGGCTTCTGTGTTGAACCTTCGATCAATTCGTCTTCGAAGTTCAACGTCGCTTTTCTTTTTGTTGTCGTAGTCGTAGTTGTTGTCGTGGACGTGCGACTCGTTGTTTGCGCAAATGCCACTTCAAAAGCACAGATTATTGCAAACAAGACAGTAAATTGTTTAACGAATCGCAACATAGTCCCCACCTTCACTCTATTTTAAACCAGCTTTCGCCTTATTTTCCAAAGCAATAATTCGATTGCGAGTATCTGCAGGCCCACCTACAAACTTTAGTCTGTTAATAACTTCCAAACCCTCTTGGTACTTGCCCATATTATCGACCAACAATGTTGCATAATTATATAGAGCCTCTTTGTTGTTCGCGCTGTCTTTCAAAACCATTTGGTATAAATCTTCCGCTTTCTCATATTTGCGATGAGCAGTCAGGGCGATGGCGTAGTTATTCAAAACACGCGGATCACGAACTCCCTTTTTATAAGCGGTTTCAAGAACGACCTGGGCTTTGCCGTAGTCCTTCTCTTGAACATAGATGGCGCCAAGATTCGCTGCCGCTACAGCCTCGTCATTGTTGATTTCTAAAGCTTTGCGGAAAGATTTGATCGCATCTCGTTTTTCATTTTGAGCAAGCTGAACCACACCCATATTTGAATAGAGTTCCGCCATTTTCGGACTCGATGAGATGGCTTTGCTCAAAAGATAGCGGCACAAATCAAAGCGACCGCGTTTATAGTGATACATAGCTAAAGCATTCAGGGCTTTGGCATCATTTGGCGACTGAGTCAGAATCTGCGTCGCCGCCTGATAAATTCTCTCGTCACTTTGCGATTTAATAGCTTCGTTCAAAGCCGCGTATTGCGATGGAGTCGTCGGCACTTGCGGACGAACAGGCTCCTCGGCCACGACGGGTTTTGGCTCTTCCTTCTCCGCGACGGGAGCTTCAGTCACTGTATGGACTGGAGCATCCGTTTTTGTTTCCTTCACAGGGTCCGAAGAACACGCTGCTAATCCTAAGAGGGCGAATAAAACAATGATCTTCTTCATTATTGACCTATCCAGTTCACCAAGCGGATGTCAGAGCCCATCTCGCCGCCGTTGTAGTATGTTTTCGGATCTAGTTTATTCATGTACTCGTAAGCCGTTTTAAAGCCGTCATTATAAACTTCAAGTTCCCACCCGCGTTCAACCGCGAGTTTGAAACTCTCCCGGACTTTGGTATTGAACGGTTCTGCGAACTTCTCAACACCCGCTTTATATTGTTTCGTTTCTTCCGCATTCAATCCCGGAGGAAGTGGTGCATTCAAAATAGCTTGAGCCATATTTTGGTTGGCCTCACCCAAGACGCTCAAGGAACTCACGATTTCTTCGGCACTGTCGTATTTAATAACGTCAGCAAGTTCACTCGTAAGTTTTGTCAACAAGGAGACTTTTTTGTCGGCCGCCGCTTTTTGTTTGTTTGGATCTGCTGGGAACGTAACGGCTTTCATTTCTTTGAAAGTCGTCATGGCTTCGTCCAATTTCAATTTCGCTGCGTAAGAAGCACCGACACCTTTTTTATTGGGGGCAAAACGTTTTTGGATCGCCAAAGTTTTTTGCGCCCACTCATTGGACTTGGTCACGGATCTTTGACGGCCATAGAGTTCACTCACCCAGTAAGCGCTCTCCACCACTTTTTCCTGATTGCGTCCGCCGCCTTCGACATATTCCGTATAGCGTGCGATGGCCGCGCCATTTTGACCGGCCTTACGATGGATTTGCGCCATGCTATAGACCGCTTCGATATTGTCAGCGTGTTTTTTATTTACTTTCGTAAATTCAGTGTAAGAGCGAATCGCTTCGTCTGATTTTCCAAGAGCCTCATACAAAACGGCCGCATTGTAAATCAAGTTTGGAGCCAATGAGTCCGTTGGATTTTCCTGCGCTGACTGCTTGTAAAGCTTCGCAGCTTCTTCAAACTGAGCCGAGTCTTGATACTGCTTTGCCAACAAACGACGGGCTTTCGGTTTCAACTTCTCCGCCGATGGATCTTTTGAAGCCAGAACGCCTTGGTAAGATTGAATCGCCGGACTATTCATGCCCGCACGTTCATAGTTCACACCCGCATTAAAGAGAGCTGTGACTGCCAAAGTCGATTTTGGATTTTGTTTCGCAAACGCATCGTATACTTGCGCACTGTCTGCGTATTTCTTTTCAAGTTCCAAGTCTTGACCACGTTTGAAAGAGGCTTTTTCCAAAACGCCACGAATGTCGGAGCCCGCTTTGGAGGACGCGATGGATGGAACAGCCAAAAGCTCCGCTCCCGTTTTTTCCAAACCAACATAGTCTTTCTTCAAATTGTAGATATCCAAAAGAAGGTTGGCAGAATACTCTGCGTATTTCGTATTCGGATAAGTTTGCACGATTTCACGGAAGTGTTTTGTCGCTTCGTCAAAGTGATTGCTTTGATAATACAAGCGGCCCATACGGAATTTGATTTCCACGGCTTTTTCCGAATTCGGGAACTTTTCCACATACCACTGACCGGCTTTGATAAAGCGGTCCACTTTTGGTTCCAATGGCACTGGGTCCAAAGAATTTCCGATGCGTTTTTGCATCTCTTGATCGGACGGAATGCTTCTTTCCACCGACAAGATCAAGTTGTGCGCCGACTTGCTGTAGAACTTGCTCTGAGGAGCATTATCCACAACCCATTTGTACTGCATCGCTGCTTCGTCGTACTTGCCCATATCATAGAGCAACTCACCGTAGTAGAAATGCATGTCCGAAGCCGTTGCTGAATCCGGGAACTCTTTCAAATAAAGTTGGTAACCTTCATTAGCCTGCGCTTGCGAATACGGAGCGCGAGAGTTTTGCGCCGTTTGATGCTGTTGCAAAACGTAGTTACGCAAAGTCGTTTCACGAAGTTTGTAAGAGTTTTCAATCAACTCTTTATTGTTCTTATTTGCCGCATACCACGCGCTGCTCGCATCGTAGTCTTTCACCCAGCTATAAAGTTCGTTTTTAAAGCGAGAGGTGTTTTTAGCGTAATAATAGTTCTGAACAATTTGGTATTGATATTCAAATGCTTTTGGCGAGCTTGGGTTTTGCGAAATAAGAAGTTTAAAGACTTCTCTGGAAGCATCTTTATTCCCGCGATCTGAATACTGGTACGCCAAACGCTCAAGATAAGAGCTGTAATTGTCGCCTACCAAGTTTTTAAAGTAAGATGCGGCTCTCGTCGGATCTCCGCCTTCAGCATAAAACACGACGATATCACGCAAGGCTTCGCCCTCAAGACGAGTGCGGTTGACGGTTCTGCGACCTGCCAACTGCTCGCCTGTTTCGGCTTTGCCTGATTTAATAATGAATTCAAGATAGCTCATCGCCTGTTGTACTTTTCCTAAACGGAAAAGACACCAAGAGCCTTTGTACAAGGCAAATGTGTGCAAACGATGTCTCTTTTCTTTGATGAGATGAGAATATTCTTTGTACGCTTGCGCCCATTTTTCATTTTCAAAATAGTATTCCGCCAAGGCAAAGTGCGCCTCACCCACAAATGGAGAGTTAGGATACCCTTTTGTCAGTTGTTCGTAGTATTGCGCGCCTTTTTTAACTTCGCCCAATTCAAAGTAGTTGTATCCAAGGAAGAAAAGCGCCTGGCTCATCTTCTCGTCACGAGGGAAATCACGTTGGAACCACTCGTAAAGTTGGACGGCTTTTTTATTGTATTCGCGAGCCTCAGCCGTATCGAGTTTCGGTTTTACTTTGGTTTTTCCGGATTGGAATGCGCGCAGTTTTGCGTCGTATTCATCTTGTCTGCGACCGTCGATCAAGCCCGCTTTTTCAACGTAAAGCTCCGCCAAACGAAGCCATAATTCACCACGATTTGGGCTTGTTTTGAATTTTTGCGTGAGTTTATAAAGTTCACGGATCTGTTGATCCAAAACTCTTTCGTACTCCGCCTTTTCTCCACTGGATTCTCTTTGCATGATTTCTGAAGAGCGCGGCGGTTTTACAGATTCTAAATTATAGTTTTTAACATCGTCCTTAAAGCCTAAGTTCGAAGACGGCAGTGATGTGTCTGTTTTTGACATTTGCAAACGGCCGCCACGACTGCTTTCGCTGGCTTGAGACAACAGTTCACCCACTGTCTTTTTCTTAACAGTCTTAGTGGTTTTAACAGTCTTAGTCTGCGCAAACGCCATCGGGCTTACGCAGAGAACGGTCAGAAGACTTGAAACAAGAAGTTGATGCCTGTTGAATTTCATATTTTACTCGCAGCTTTGTTTGCCAAGATAGTGGTAATTCCCAACCTCATCGAGCCAGTACTCTCCTTGGAATGGATAGTACTCGTAGCCGTTTTGGATGTAGAACTGACGATCTACTTTCTCGTCGATTTGCTCTGTACCGATATCTTTACCAGAGATTTTCTTTTTAATGCTTTCCTTGCGACCCGTGATCATCTCGTAGCGGATGAAGCCGGCTTGCTCGTAAAGGTCACGCAACTCTACGCGCATATTCTGCAAGTGCGCTTTGACCATATCGCCCACCGCATACTTCGCATTGCGACTGCGGTTGGAAAGGATCTTCAGAGCGTATTGACCCAGCGGAGACGCGCGGAAAGCAGAGTTTGATTCCACTCTCGCTCTTTCTTGGCTGAGTTTTTCAATATAGTGCATAGAACGCTTCACGTCCCCTTGATCAAGGACGTTACGAAGAACGATGTAAGGCAGACGCAAGTTCGCACTCTTATCAGTCGTTTTCATGAAGTGCGCTTTTTCGATTTCACCATAGAAGGCACTGGCATCGTTTGTCGTTTTTAAGAAGTCACCGATCTTCGTGCGCACAGGACCATAAGTCTTTTCAAAGAGGCTTAGGACTTTTTCCATCTCGTCATACTTACAGATGTAGAGGTAAACGATGGCGCGCAAAAGTAAACTCTCCGGCATATAAAAGTCTTCATAATATGCCGAGTGGAGAGTTTGGAAATTACTAAGAGCCGAACGGAAACGAGCCGCGCGAAGCATCGCCCAGCTGGATTCAAAAACCGAATCATGCCACATCAAAGTATCGCGGGGAACCTGGGCATAAGCTTCGATGGAAGCTTCCCAGTCTTGCTTTTGATAAAGCGCGCGAGCCAAACCCATTTGCGCGGACACACGATTTGTATCGGTGACCGGAGCTTTACGACGAGCATCCAACATTTTATTGAAAGTGCCGATCGCCAAAGAAGGTTGGTTGGCTTCAAGTTCCGCCAAACCTTTGTTGTAAAGAGCTTGATAGTAGTAGCTGCTTCCGAAACTCACACGACCAAAAAGATCCGCCGCTCCCGAGAAATCACGGTTGCGCAGCTTGATTTCTCCCAAACGGAAGTGAATCATGTCTTTAAGGTTGCTTGGGAAATCATTCAAATCCACGCGAGAGATCGCATAGTTCAAAATCGTGTCGTCACCTAAACTGTCCGCCACGATAGAAAGTTTTTCGATCGCCAGTTTCGAATATTTAGGATGTTTTGAACGGATCACATCGACAAACTGGAAAGCCGCTGTTTGATAAAGTTTCAACTCGATCAACATCGTTCCCAAGATGTATTTAATCTGTGGACGGTCCGACGCCAACTCCGGACGACGCGCCAGAGAGAATAAATTATTCGCCGCTGATTCATACTGCCCGCTTTGCGCCATACGAAGAGCGTTGCTCAATTGATTGCGCAACGCTGATTCACGCGTATTTGTATTGTATGCCGGAGCTGCTTTTCTTGCAGCGGCACGGGGCTTTAGAGTTTTACGTTGAGCTGAGCTGGCAGCCGGCAAAATAAAACTTGTGGCTATCAGGAGTAGTAATAATTTCTTCATCGGTAACTAGCCTCCGGAAAGAACCAACTCATACCCACAGTGAGGAAGAGATTGTTGAAAGAGTTTTGAGACCCGTCGATCCCTTTAGCGTTAAAGAAGTTCCAGCTAAAGTCCCAGCGAACAGCATAAGCTTTGCTCAATGCAAAAATCTGCCCTGTTGCCAGATGCAGAGTTCCCGCATTTTCACCGGCTTGCGTGTTGGTCGTTCCGTAACCCGCCGAGAAATACAAATCAAAAGGAACGATCTTTTCGTTGAACCAAGTCATTTTTCCGTAGATAGGAACATACATCACATCAAGCCCGACAAAGGATTTCGGATAAACCAAGTTTTCCGTACTCACCCCTTGAATGTCGCGAAGCTCTTCTGTCGTTTGTCTTTCAGAAGTTGTTAAACCGAAATAGTTCAGCTCTACACCCCAGGACTCGTTCAAGAAGTAACTGGCTTTCGCCACGCCACCGATTGTATTAAAGAACGGATTGTTGGTAAGAACTGTGGCTCCACCAAACAACTGAAAGCGCCCTGTTTTAGGAAGGAATCTTTTTTGAATGACTGAGATCTCTTTAAAAGGAGCCAAAGTTCCGAGTCCCGAGAAATCTGTCAACGTGTTGTCTCTGGGCGCGGTTTCCTGATAACCGGGAGCCGAGTCCGCCGGAGCCGTTTGCTGTTTGTTTGGCGCGGCTTTATCCAACTCCAACTCAATCACATCAAGTTCGTCACCCTCTGACTGTGCCTGCACTCCTAAGGGAGCCAGCATCAACAGCATCAGAAAAATGTATGTTTGTTTTTTCATAGACACCTTTAGCTCCTCTTAAAATAAGTACGAAAGACCGACGTCCAAATTGGTCGTATAAAGAACTCTTTCCTGAAACTCATCAAATGACGGCTTCGGAGTTCCCTCTTGCATTTTACTTCCACCTAAGAACGGTACCGGACCTTGATGGGCGTAAAGACGCAAATCAAAACGCAAAGCCCAGTCTTTATTAAAATAGAATTTTTGTCCCAAACCGACGGCGACTGCCGGGAAGGTTTTATGTTCATACTGAATGACTCCCAAAGAGCCCGAACCATAAAGAACCGTATTGAATACCAAGGACTTCGTGATCCCCATCTTTCCGTAGAAAGCTTTGAGGTTGTAGTCACCCATGATCACATTCTTAGGCATAGGAGCTTTAGAAAGATCCAAATGAGTCGCCGGAGTTTTTTCGATTTGTTTTGCGTAATCGGACAGACCTGACAAGTTATTGGCAAAGAAAAGACCGATAGCGTGATCTTCACTCCAGTGATAATAAACGCCAAGGCCTAGCTTACTCACGTTGGCAATCGGCTCCGTCATCGCGTATCCATAGAATACGTCGACGTCGAATTTACCAGCAGTCACCACGTTTCTGTTTCTGACACTCACTGGTTTATCAAACACAGGAAGCACAGATTCTTGCGCCAACTCTTCAGGCGGGAGTTCCACAACTTCAGCCGCGAACGCTGCCTTGTGTAGCAACAAGGCAAGAACAATAATCATAACGGCTTTGAAACCATTTTTTAGCATGAATGACCTACCTAGAGGAAAAAGCCCCATATTTATAGATGTAATCACAAACTTCTCTCACAGCACCACACCCACCGGGTCTGCGAGTCACGTAATCAGCAATTTCAAGAACTTCATCAACAGCCTCAGGCACAGTGGCACCGAAAGCGACCGTCTGCAAAAGAGGAACGTCGAAGATGTCATCACCGATGTAGGCCATCTCTTCAGGCTTTACTCCGGATTCCTGTTGCAGTTGTAAGAAAGAGGGCTCTTTGTCGAGAGCACCTTCGTAGAGATATTGAATTCCCAGATTTTTTACACGCGTGCGAATGTCTTCTGCCTTAGTTCCTGTAATCACAGCAATTTTATAGCCGGAATCAATAAGACGTTTGATACCCACGCCATCGCGAATAGAAAAGAATCGACGCCATTCTTTGCCATCAAACCAAATACGCGTGTCCGTTAAGACGCCGTCCACATCGAGGACCAACATCTTGATATTTTTCAATTTTGATATTTCTAATCCCACTGAATCATTGTGGAAAAGAATATACAAGGGGGCAAGTGCCCTACCTTGATACAGGACTTAAGGTTGTATGACAATTGCGACAAAAGTCTAGAGAGTCTTTTGCTTACAGACCCAAACTCTTCGAGTGGGACTGATCTGCGGAAATCCACGAAAGCAAATGGTCTGGAAATGGGGGCGACTGTAAAGAGAGTCCCAACACTTTCAATAAATCCTGAGGTGACACCGTCCCGCCCTCTTTACTTAAAAAACGCGCGCGAATCATGCCGACCGCAATGACTTCGCCACGGCTTGTGAACTTGTGCTCAAGATAAAGATATTTTTCATCCCAAGAAATCAAACGCGTGCGCAGTTCAAACTTTTGAAAGAGCTTTAAAGAACGACGAAAACGAATCGTTTCAGAAGCGACAACGGGATACCAGCCTTGTGCTGCGATTTTATCAGCCGCTTTTGCCCGCGCCATGTAGTCCATGCGAGCTAAATCCTGCAACGAAAAATAAACGCCGTTATTCATATGGCGAAGAACATCCAAATCCGTGAACCACACGCGAAAGGGCGTTGCGCACTCTTCGAGAATATCAACGGGTGCGCGAAAACGGGAAAATAAAAGAATATGCAAAAGACGAAAGAATAAATTCATAACTGCTTCCTATTTTCGTGCTTCCAGTTCACTGACACGGTTTTGTAGACGGAACAATTGAGTTTCCATCTCTTTCATTTTTGCTCTCAGTTCTTTTACATCACCGGTGTCCACACTCGCCGAAGTTTCGGGACCTGCGCCCAAAAGCCCCGCGCCTAACTCCGCTCTTTTTAAGTTGAGTTCCTGCAAAGCTTCTACGTCCTGCTCATCCACTTCGCCTGTCGTGGCGTATTGCCCTTTCATGGCCTTTTGCTGTTCATGGATCTGGCGGCTCAGTTGAGTCATCTGTTGAAGGTTTGAATAAGTCTTTTTAATTCGGCTGAAGTCAGGAGGAAACTCCCCTGTGATCGCGGAAAATACGACCACAAACATGACGATTGAAATAAAGAGGCTGCGCAATACCGAACCTAATATTTTGCCTAGAGCTTCACGCATTAAATACTCCCTAAATGACATTTGACTCAAGGACTCAGGAATGGTCAAGTGAGCCTAAACAGTCTAGACGAGGTTTTAAATTATGCTTCATTTTATCACTGCTGCCGTTTTGGTTTTCACCTCTTCCCACGCCTTGGCCCAAGACGAAGGTGAAAAAGTTCCAGTTAAAGAAGGTTATGAAACGCTGGATATGAGCGAGTATCAGGCTTTTGAAAAAACCAAAGTGCCTAGCAAAAAAGGTGGCACTAAGTTTTCAACAAGCTGCAAAGATATCACAGGTGCGGAATTTAAACAGGGAGAAGCCGGTTATGAAACTTGCCTGGGCCAAGTGAAGCCTGGAAAGTCCTCAGACAAAGAACCTGGAAATAGCATGAACTTTAACATGGATTTGGGAGACTAAAATGAAACGCCTTCAACTTGCCTTCGTTCTTTTACTAGCTCTTACTTCTTGCACAAAGAAAGCAGAAACCCCGCAAGGCGACGCTTCTTCTCAAGCAAAATCGGAATTGATTGTGGGAACAGATGCAGCTTACGCTCCGTTTGAAAGCGAAAGTGCAGACAAAACGGTTCATGGTTTTGACATCGATGTTATTAAAGCCGTCGCCGAAAAATCGGGACTGAAAATCAGAGTCATCAACACTCCTTGGGAAGGCCTTTTTAGCCAACTTCAATCCGGTGATCGCGATATTTTGATCTCTGCCATCACAATCAACGACGAACGTAAAAAAGTGATGGATTTTTCAGAGCCCTACTTTGAGGCCGTGCAGTTGATCGCCCTTCCTGCCACTTCGAAAATCACAAAGTTTGATGAACTTAAAAATTCAAAAATCGGCGTGCAAACAGGAACGACGGGAGACGAAGTGGCAAGCCGCCTTTTGGGTAAGGCCAACGCCAATATCAAACGTTTTGAAGGAACACCCTTGGCATTGGAAGAATTGGAAAACGGTGGAGTGGATGCCGTGGTTGCTGATAATGGTGTTGTGAACAACTTCCTTGCTAACAATCCTAAAACTTTCAAAACAATCTCTGATCCCAGCTTTTCAAAAGAGTATTACGGCATCGCCGTTAAAAAAGGCAATGCGGAGCTGCTAAAAAAGATTAATGACGGTTTGACAGCGATCAAAGCTGACGGAACTTACGATCGTATTTTTAAAACTTACTTCGGCGAGAAGAAGTAACTGATGTTTGCGTGGTTTCGCACTGACATCATCGTTGAATACTGGCCCTTGTTTCTGCAAGGGCTTTGGACAACTCTTGAACTGACACTCATTGGTGTCACTTGCGGAACTCTCTTAGGACTTCTTCTAGGACTTGGAAAAATCGCGCAAGCCGAACGCGGTCCTTGGAAGTGGCCTTTGCGACTGTTTGTGAAAGCGCCATCGCAACTCTACATCACCTTCTTCCGCGGCACTCCCCTTTTCGTACAAATTTTGCTGATCCATTTTGCTTTAGTACCCCTGCTTATTCACCCTGAAAACGGCCTCTTGATCAGTGGAGACTTGGCCCTGTATCTGAAGCGAGAATACGGAGCTTTTATTTCTGGAGCCTTGGCGCTGAGTTTAAATTCCGGCGCTTATATTGCGGAAATTTTTCGTGCGGGAATCCAGTCTATTGACCGTGGGCAATTTGAAGCGGCTCGCTCTTTGGGACTTGATTACTTTAAGACTATGAAGTCGATCATTATTCCTCAGGCATTTCGTCGCATGCTCCCCCCTTTGGGAAATGAAGCGATCATGCTTTTAAAGGATTCCTCTTTGGTTTCGGCGATTGGTCTTGCCGAACTTGCGTATGCAGCAAGAACGGCTGCGGGAGCCTACTCGCGCTACTGGGAGCCATATTTATTTATCTCTCTTATTTATTTGATCATCACTCTTGGCATGTCTTACATCGTCCATCTTCTTGAAAGAAAGTATAAGAACTCATGATTCAAGTAAAAGACCTGCAAAAATTTTTCGGCTCCAAACAAGTTCTTAAAGACGTCAATTGCGAAATCAAAGACAATGAAGTTGTTTGTGTTATTGGTCCCTCAGGCTCGGGAAAAAGTACATTCTTGCGTTGTTTGAATGCTCTTGAAACTGCCAATGGCGGCTTTATCAAAGTCGATGGTTTTACCGTGACGGATCACTCGACGGATCTCAATCTTTTGCGCGCTCATGTGGGCATGGTGTTTCAGCGTTTCAATCTTTTCCCGCACATGACAGCGCTGGATAATATTTGCTTAGCTCCCATGTCAGTCAAAAAGATGGCGCGAACAGAAGCAGAACAAAAGGGCCGTGAACTTTTAAAACGTGTCGGTCTTTCAGAAAAAGAAGGTTCTTATCCTCACGAACTTTCCGGTGGGCAACAACAGCGTATTGCTATTGCACGGGCTTTGGCGATGGAACCACAAGTTCTCCTGTTTGATGAACCCACTTCCGCTCTCGACCCCGAAATGGTGGGTGAAGTTTTGGATGTTATCAAGTCGCTTGCTCATGGTGGAAAAACCATGGTGATTGTGACTCACGAGATGGGGTTCGCACGACAAGTCAGTGATCGCGTGTTCTTTATGGACGCCGGACAAATCATCGAAGAAGGCACTCCCGAAAAGATTTTTACATCAGCTCAGAGCGAGCGCACGCGCAATTTCTTGAGGAAAGTACTTTAAGACTTAGGGAAGTTCCTTTTTGTTCTAATAAAATAAAAAAGCAGAATCAGTCCGATAAGCGCGCCTCCGACAAAGTAAACCTGCTTCTGAAAAAAGAAGATAAGACCCAAAGATGTTAAAAAAGCCAGAAGAGGTGCGATGGGCATACGGCCAATATGGCCTGGCACACGAAAGGGTCGCTCTCGTTCGGGCTCTGTAAAACGCAAATGAATCAATGCTAGATTCACAATCGAAAACGCCAGCATCGTAGCAAAGGAAGAAACACTGGCAATCACAGCAATGCCTCCTGCCGGCAACATCAGCGACGCTAGAGTCAAAACCAGTAAGGACGCAACCCAAGGTGTCTCTTTATTTTTAGTTTGCTTTTTAAACAGAGCCGGTAGGTCATTCTCGCGCGCCATACTAAAGACAATACGGCTGGTGGAAAGAATGGAGATCAGAACGGTATTCGATGTTGAAAAAATCGCAATGCCACCCACTATGTATGCTGCTTGCATGCTGGTTTTTTGCAAAGCGGCTCCCAAAGGTCCTTCACTCTGGGCAAGTTCCGCAGGATTCATCAAAGCCAGTGCAGAAAGACTGACCAAAATATAAAGAACCCCCGCCACGGTGACTGAAAGAAAAATGGCTCTTGGCAATTGTTTTTGCGGGTCCCGAGTTTCTTCGGCAAAATTCACAATATTCTCGAAACCAAAATAGGCAAAGATGATCATGGCTGCGCCTGAAAATGTTTTAGATTCAGGAGTGAAGGATAGGTTCTGTCCAAAGTTTTCGGACCTCATTCCCATCACGATAAAAAGCACGAGCCCACATACTTCTATCATCGTAAAAACGGCATTGATGCGACTTGATTCTTTGAGCCCCCAAATATTCAAAAGACTGAAAAGCAGAAGGACCACAAATGACAATCCTACAAACGAAAACTTGAGCGTCTCTTGAACATAACCACTAAAGGCCGTCGCCACAGTGGCTGCTGTGCACACTCCGGCGACCACCATCATACTTCCGCAAACAAAAGACAAAATAGGAAGACTGGGAAAAATATTTTTTAAATAGATGTATTCGGCTCCGGCTTTGGGAAACATACTTGAAAGTTCAGCATAAGAAAGCGCCGTCAAAAAGGCCGCACCTCCGGCCAAAAGAAAGCTCAGCCCCAAAGTCTCCTCGGCAACTCCTGCGGCTTTACCAATCACGGAGTAAATGCCCGCGCCGACAATCATACCGATGCCATAAAGAGTTAAATTCGCAAAGCTTAAGACCTTTTTCATCGCCTTATTCTAAAAAGACGGCTTTGAAAAATGTACCTCTCTGTCAAAAAGTCAGACAGCAAGAACAGGCAAAATCCGAACTATCCTCAATGAGTTAGACTTAAAGCTCTATTTCAAATGGCATTCTTTCTGCTTAGAACTCCACAACATCTATTTTGGAGGATTCTATGATTTGGGACTCACGTCTGAAATCTCTAGTGGTCATGGCTTGTGTGGGCGGATTGGTTTCCGCATGCGAGATGAAAAAGAATCTCGATGATATGCACAAGGCGACTGTGGAAATGAGCGACACCACAAAAGACATGAGTGAAACAACCAAACGCATGGAAGAAAAAACCAGTGATTTGGATAAGAAATCGGAAGCTCTCGATTCAAAAACGGCTGAGCTTTACGATGCTTTAAGACAAGGAAACGCGGCGGTTCTTCGCAAGGAGTTCCTAGAGCAAATGACGGAAGCCAATGAGATGCCTAAGAAACTCGCTTTGGGAGTGAAATACTTCTGGGCTTTTGAGTTTCAATTGTGGTCTATGCAGGGTCTAGATAATGATGCTCGCCGTGAAGAATTGGCTTCCTCCGCCGCTCGCGAATTCATCCGTGAAATTCATGAGTACGCTCCCACAAACGAATTTATTTCTCCGACGTCTGACGACAATAAACAGAAAAACTTTTTAGCCCTTGCGACGACTTTGCACGAAGTGAATGATAAGCAAAAAAATCGTGTTGATCAAAAAGGTTTGCCTCAGTTTTCAATGCTTTCTTTGATTGAAAGAGCTCTTAAAGAAAAAGCGGCTTTGGATGCGGGACAAATTTCCGTCGATCAACTTTCACACTCTTCTTATGACCTTTTGGGATTTGAAGATAAGTTGATTCAGATTCTTCAAGCCCGTCACAACTTTATTTTGACGATGCTCGTGGCAAAAGCCAGCCATGTCGATAAAGATTGGAAAAGCAAAATCAAGCTAGGTCTTTTAGGAATGAAATGGACTCTGAATTTCGGCGACTATAACGACGTTGAAGTTACAGAGATGAAACGCTATGTAAAAGCTGTGATGGACACTCGCGCCATTTTGACTCGTGCTGGGCATCCCATCCTGGTTGATGAAACCATCATGAAAATTATTAAAAATGGTCAAGCTGTTAAAAGCAAATCTGGAAATAAGGCGCGTCAAGCGAATGAGAAGGATCTTCTGGCTATTATTGAGCAGATCAAATCAGCTCCCGTCCACCTGAAATAAGGTGGACATCATCTCGCGCCAATGATGAGATAGATTCCATGTCTACACAATCGAATCTATTTATCGAAAAATCCAAAAAATGGCTCACTCAAGACGTCTATCCTCTTTGGTCTGAAAAAGGCATCGACAAAAAACAAGGCGGCTTCGTTGAAAGCCTGACTTTTTCTGGTGAGCCCATGGATGTCCCGCGCAGAGCCATGGTGCAAGCTCGTCAAATTTATTCATTTCTGACTGGGGCCAAGCTCGGTTGTATTTCAAAAGATAAGGCCTATGCCGCGGTCACTCAAGGCACCAAGTACATGGTTGAAAAGTTCTCCGCACCCTCTGGAGCCTTTATCTATTCCATCAATCCTGATGGCACGCCTAAAAGCAAGAATCCTGATCTTTACACCCAGGCCTTTGCTCTTTTCGGACTCGCACAAAATTACGCAGTAAATCCAAATAAGGAAACCAAAGACCGCGCGAAAGCTCTTGTGCAGTACTTGCAGCGCGAACGCAAAGTCAAAGGTGGTGGCTACACAGAGTTGGATGAAAAAGGGAATGTGTCGTACAAATCAAATCCTCATATGCATCTTTTTGAATCTGCAATTGCCTGGATGGCCATTGACGCCGATCAAGAGTGGAAAGACCTAGGACAAGAGCTGGTCACTTTGGCTTTAACAAAATTTATTGATAAGTCCACGGGTGTTCTCGGCGAATACTTCGACGAAAACTGGAATCACTTGCGCGAAAATGGAAAATTCATTTATGAACCCGGCCATCAATACGAATGGGCTTGGTTGATGTTCCTCTACCAAGATCTGACCGGACAAGATTTAAAAGCCGTGCGCCACCAGTTGTTTTCCCTAGCGGACAAGTACGGAACTTCTCCATCACGTAAAGTGGCTTTTGATGAAATGTGGAGTGACTTCACTCCGAAAACTCAGTCGTCTCGTTTCTGGCCACAGTGCGAACGTATCAAAGCTGCAGTTCGTTTGGGGACTGAGGTTTCCAAAGAGCAGCAACTCCTCTATGCGAAGGCCGCTGATGATGCGTTGGAAACGCTTTTCAAATTTTTTGAAACGCCCATGCAGGGACTTTGGTACGATATGCTCTCGGAAAAAGACGAATTCAACGGCAATTCTTCCAAGTCCAGCTCGCTTTATCACATCGTGAATGCCATGGAGGAGTACATCAACCTACGCGGCAAACTCGACTGAAATTACCAAAACTAAACAGGTTTATACTTAAGCTCTTTTCGTAAGCCTAATTCCTTGTTAACCTGTTACCATGGAAAACCCTGGAACAAGCAGCAGAGGACAGACGACAATTCTTCTCGTCGCTGTTCTCAGCATTATCGGCTCTATTTTTATTTTGACGTCCGCTGATATCTTTCGACGTGATTATAATTTTAAAACCCGCGATTTCGATCAAGTTCTTCTTAACGAAGCAACGATCTCTTCTTTCGCCGTCATGGAGTCGGCCTTGGCCCGTCGTCTGTGGGACCCGCCTCCAGACAACAGTTGTTTGAAAGCAGAAAATTTTGAATCCGAAGGGACACTTCCGAACGGTCTTACTTGGAAAGTGACCGCCAACTATAATTTTTCGACGAAGAACTACGAGCTTCTCGCCCGAGGGGAATTCAACGGCCTCAAAGCGGTTTTCAAAAAAAGAATCAAAGTTCTCGACGTTTCGGACTATCTGCTTTTCTCTGGAAATGAACAAACCGTCAGTCTACCGCGACTGTATGGCGAAAAATCCCCTTCGGCTTTGATTGCGCGGGATCGCCGCATTTATGTAAAAGGTCTTTTCACAGTTGGTGGAAATATTGATCGTAACAATCCTGAGGTGGACTGGAATGGATCTCCGGCAGGATGGCCTGCGGAGTTCGGAACTATCATCCAAGGAGATCGAATCCAGTTTGCGGGTGGAATTCAGTACATGCTTCACTCAGTTCCTGAACCCAATCCAGGCCAAGGCAATTTAACAAGCATGCTTGCGCCTTATTCAAATCCTTGGGGAACTCCAGACCGTACATACTCACAGTTCGGTCCAAGTTCAGCGATCATCACAAAAGATTACGCAAAGGCCGTGACCCTCAGTGAGCAAGTCAAAGCTGGAAACGCAGGGCCATTGAGTTTACCGTCCGTTGCCAACGAAATTTATCCCATTGCTCTTTTCTCTGGAACGCCTCCACTTCAAGCCTGGTCTGCCAGTGATAGTGGCGGATACTTCAACAATCCAAATAGATATTCCATTTTTTATTATAGCTACGCTCAGGGCAATAACTTCGGAATCAGAGCGGACTACACTTGTTTCACCAGAGCAGGTGCCAATGATAAACGCTGTTCAAACTCGGAGCACTTCCCAAGAGGTTTTGCAAATTGGAGAAGAGACGCTGGTCTTGAAGGTGTTCTTTTTACGAAAGACGCTGAGGAAATTCCTTCTCCGAAAATGAGCTGGGACAATCTAGAAGCTCTCGAAGAAGATGCAAAACAATGTGGCACCGTTGTCACTAATACAACGAATCCCTACAGTGACTGCGATATCTGGGATAAAAATTTCGTCCAAAAGTATGCCGCCCAAGGTGCCGGCATCACCTGTGGTAGTACGTCCCGAGTCGATTTGGATTCTTTAGCACTCAGCAATTTCAACGTCGCCGATCTTTCTGATCCTTCAAAAAAAGAACGCCTGCTCCGCAGAGTGGTCTATCTTAAAGTTCCCTCTGAAATCGCGCAAACCAATGCGCGCGGTCTGCTGATGAGCTCAATCCCTAACGATGTTGCTCGTAAAAATCTTTCTTTATGGGTTGTGGGTGAGCAGGGCCTGGCTCTCCGCGGATTTCAACAGGACACTTCTTCGCCTTTAAACAGCGATCCGGCCAGAATGCGAGAGATCGGTTTCAATCATGATCTTTCAACCGCAAACGTTGCCGCACAAAAAGCTTCGATACCTTTGGTTGTTCTTTCGCCCGAACAAGTTCATCTTTTAAGTCCTCAGTATCAACCCCTGACTCCGACCCTCTTGCAACAGTACTGGCCAGCGTCCGGTGGAAAAATTCGTCCTATTCGCCACAATCTGACGGATTCACGCTATGAGCAAGACGGTTTCCGATATGGCTATCGCAAATTTATAATTAACAACGTCAGCCTTATCACCAGTTCCAAAGTCAGTGCGACCACTCCTTTTTTCCTCCGGGGATTGTGGAGCGGACCGGATTCCTCAGCAAATCAATATCCTTCAAATATGTGCATGATCAGTCTTGGAGGAAACACACTGGAACCTAAACCGCCAGAGGCGATGATTTTCTATGCCAAAATACCGGATTATCACAGCCAAGCAAACTCGCCCATTCCTCCGAAAGGTTCAAATTATTATGCCGGAGATAACACCTATTTTCCGCGAGCCTACTATCCAGGCGTCTTTCAAAAGATGAGAGACACTGGCGGCTCTCGTGAAGAGTCCGAAGTTTATTTTACGGGTATTCGTATTCATCTTGATTTTGACTCTGCGACTCCTTCTGGAAAACGGGATCTGAATGTGATGCTTCATGAAGGCACGGAAGGCCGTTATAGTGATCTTGCATCTTTTGACCTTGCCCATAAGACTTTTACTTGGGACACGAATATCTACTATGACAATCGCCCGGTAAACACGGCCTGCACACCCAATAACGTCGTCTATCGTGTCCCCTCTATTTGGGGCACCACTGATCCTTACGGAGTTATGCCGTCGACGAACAACGGCCGCTACATCTTTATTCAAAGTTCACCCGCAAATACCTATCGTGATGTCGGTTCTATCGTCGGTGTTGAACAACCTATCCTTGAAGCGCAGTCGAACTAGGAAAATGCATATGAAACGACAGCAAAGATTTAACAACACACGAGGAATGAGTCTGGTTGAAGTGATGGCCGCCATCGCTATTTCCATGGCGAGTGTGAGTGTCTTTCTCTACCTAACTCTTTCTAACCGAAATCATAAATCTCAAGTCGATCACTCCACCCTGCTTAAAGAGATCCTGACAAACAATGTGATCGAACTTAAAGGACTTCAGTACGCGGATCTGCCTCCCTTAGGAAAGTGTCTTTATCGCACGTACAATTTCCAGGGAACTTTTCTTACTGAAACTCAAGTCAACGGAACTTCCGAAATGTGCGGCATCGCCGGTCCCCAAGAAAATGAAATTCAAATTATTTGGCAGACGATGAACGCAGGTTCCGCAGACGCCACTTTTAGCACCAGCAATTTAAAGCTTCCGGTGTATTCTGATTATCTTCGCAAAGTGGTATTACATGTGCGCGCGATTAATAAAGGCAATGGACAAAACCTTCACAGTCAAATGACGATATTTAAGAGATGACTATGAAAAAAGGCTTTACCGTTGTCGAATTACTTCTTGCTGTCGGACTTTCTGCCCTCGTGGTCAGCACGGCGACTTATCTTTTGCACCAGTTTTTCTCTGAACACAAAAATCTGGAAGTGTGGAGTTCAGGACAGTTTGAAATGTCGTCAGCTCTTAAAGACATCGAAGGAGATGTTCGCAATATCGTTCGCTTTGATCCCAAGGAAGAAGGCGCTCAAGAATATCTGGGAATCGCCGCTATCGAAGCCGGCTCGGAACCTTCACAATGTTTGAATACGGCTGATGCTCCAGTTATGCGCTATACAAGTCTGGATCGCAAAAGTCGCTCCGAGCGCGTTCTCAGGGCATGGTCGGAAGTAGACAGTTCTGGAAAAACTCAACCCAAAGACGAACTCAGAATCAGTGCTGACAACAGCACGAGCTCGCTCTTTACTCAATCCAAAGGTCCCAAAGAAATAGTTTTGGTCGATGCCGACCGCCGCTACATCCGTCGTTATGAAGTTGTACGACATGTGATGCATCTCAATTCAAACACGGACCCTTATGACAATTTACCTAAAGTTGACAGTTTCGGAAATCCAGTTTTCTTTAACTATGTCAGTGTTTTTTTGAACAATCCTAAAGGCATCGTCAATGAAAACACCAATAAAAAGGCCTCGGTCTTTGTCACAGGAAGCGAAGTTTACAACTCTCGCACGTATTTCGTCTGTTTACGCAAAACGGATCGCAGTCTGATAAAGATCAATCAAGTAACAAACGAGGTCTCTGTCCTTCTTCTTAATACCAATGCTGATTTTGAGATTGAGCGATTCGTCATTGGTTACCTGGGCACTCGCCGTGGCGTCCGCGTGGAGCCCGTAAGTTTTCAGGCCAACATGGCCGGAGCTACCGGAGACTGCGTAAATACGATTCTTTTGGAAATCAATCTGAAGGCCACACAGGCATTTATCAATCGCACTCAACAAAATGCTGTCGGTGAAGTAAAAAAAGACATCGTTCGCCGTCGAACCGTCTTTTCACCCAACCTCAACATCAAACGTCCTTTGAGTTGTCAGGAATAACAGACTCCGGTTTTTTTTCTTCTTCAATAAAATCCGGCATTGGCTGAAAGCTGATGCCCATTTTATCACCGACCTCGGCAAAAGCGTGTTTGACCTGCTCTTTGCGAATGTCGCGTTTTCTAAATCTCTCGACCAAAGAATACGTCGCGGGAACCACGTATAAGGTCAAGAAAGTAGAAACAAGCACACCGCCAATGAGGGTGATGGCCATGGGTTTAAAGGTTTCAGATCCCGCACCTGTTGCCATTGCCGAAGGAACTGCTGCTGCCATCGTTGCGAAAGACGTCATAACAATGGGGCGCAATCGCACGGGGCAGGCTTCTTTAAGCGCTTCATCCGCTTTCTTGCTGCTGTCCCGATCCCGAACGGCATTGGTAAAATCAATCAACAAAATAGAATTCTTTTTTACGATACCCATCAATAACAAAACACCAATCATGGAATACATATTGATGGTTTGATTCATAAGGACCAGGGCAAAGAAAGCCCCACTAAAACTAAATGGCAAAGCCATCAAGACCGTCAACGGATCTAAGAAAGAATTAAACTGACTTGCCAAGACCATGTACGCCACTAAAATTCCCAACACCAACGCAAAAAACAGACTGTTAAAAGACTCCTTAAATGTCTTCGTCGCCCCCGACTGAGAAACAAAATAAGTTGGCGGCAAAGTCTTCGCTTTATCTTGAACAAACTGCAATGCCCTTTCTTGCGAAGCTCCGGGCGCCAAGTTCGAATAAATAGTGATAGCGCGCTGACGATTCACGCGGGTGACTTGCTGCAAACTGGGCTTTTCATCCACGACACTGACTTTTGAAAGAGGAATTAAATTGCTGCGAGCATTAGCTATCAACAGATCATTAAATTCCGTTCGAGGGTCCGGTTCCTTTTTTACTTGCACGTAAATATCGTAGCGATGTCCATTCTTTGTGTACTGGCCACTTTTGATTCCGCCAATCATGGCCTGAATGGTTGCCCCGATATTCTCGACACTCACTCCGCGAGTTGCCGCCTGATCACGATTGGGAGTGATGCGAATTTCAGGCATTCCCTCCAAATAGTCCGAATCCACATCCACCATGAGACCGGAGTCCCTCATGTCTTGTTTCATTTTTTCATTCAGCTCCGAGAGTTTTTCCCAATCCGGCCCCTGAAGCACAAACTCAATCGGATAACCTTTCCCCGTTGAAAATCCTCGACTGGAAAGATCCATCATAAAGACTTTCACGTCGGGAATTTTGCTGAGTTCCCGGCGAGCCATCGTCATGAATTCCTGTTGGGTCAACTTTCTCTCATCGCGGTCCTTCAGGGTGACAAACATCATTCCGGTATTGGTGTCACCTCCGCCGCCCCCACCGAAGCCGCCGACGGAAACATAGAGATGGGACAATTCAGGACGAGAGCGCATCCACGTTTCAATCTCTTTTGCCTTTCCATTGGTGTTTTCCAAAGAAGCTCCTACAGGAAGCATCATGCGCAGAATGAAAAGCCCCTGATCCTGAACAGGGGTCAGTTCTCTGTTTAAAAAACTCAACGAATAAAAAGAGGCCGCAACAAATACCAATGAACTTAACAAAACCGTCCAGCGATGATGGAGAGTCCAATTCAACGTCCTCGCGTAAAAGTTCCTCCATCCTTCCATAAAACCTTCAAACATTTTTCCGAGCTTTGTCGTACGGTGGCCTGGATGAACGAAGCTTGAGCAGCGCATGGGAGTAATCGTGAGGGATTCTACTAACGAAAGAAGCACGGCCAATGAAATCGTCACACCATACTGAAAGAAGAACCGCCCAATCACGCCCTTCATAAAAGCCACGGGCAAGAAAATCGCGACGATGGCAATACTCGCTGCTAAAGCGGCAAAGGTGATTTCTCGTGCGCCCAAAATGGCGGATTCGATGGGTCCGTAACCTTTTTCGTTGTAGCGAAAAATATTTTCTAAAACCATGATGGCATCATCGACGACGATACCAATAACCAAAGTCAATCCCAGCAAGGTAAAGGCGTTTAAAGTGAATCCGAAAAAATAAATTCCAATGAAAGCCCCCATGATGGACGTGGGAATGGCCAACAATACATTCAAAGTCGCCGTGAAGCTCCCCAAGAAAACCCAACACACCAAAGACGTCAGGAGCACCGCCAGTGTCAGATGTTTGACCATCTCTTGAACGGACTGCTCAATAAATCGAGACGAATCGAAATTAATATGAAGCTTCATTCCAGGCGGCAACTCCCCTTGAACCTCTTTCATTTTTTCTTTTACAGCATTGGCAACGGCCACAGCATTAGACCCTAACTGCTTTTTTATTCCTAAACCCAAGGCCTGAACCCCGTCAAAACGAGAAATGCGGAAGGTTTCAGCCAGGGCTTCTTCGGCATAACCAATGTCTTTCAGACGAACAATGTTCAAAGGATCTTGAATTGTCATACCGGCACGGCGATTGATGATCATCTCGTCAAAACCCGTGGCATCAGTAAACTCTCCCAGGGTTCTAACGACGAAGGCATTCTGCTGATTCTGAATAAATCCTCCGGGGATCTCGGCATGCTGAGAACTCAAAGACTCCAAAACGTCACCAACGGCCATATTCTTTTGTCGCAGTTTTTTTGAATCGAGCCACACACGCATCGCAGGGTCCGTGTACCCTCCAAGTATTATGTCACCCACCCCCGGAACCATGGTGAAACGATCCTTGAGATAGTCTTTGGCATAACTCATCAGAAAATAGCGATCGTTTTTTTCATAGGTCAGCGCCAACCAAATAATGGGCTGATCATCAGGATTGGTTTTTGTAATAACAGGAGGATCGACATTCTCTGGCAAGAGTCTCTGGGCCTGGGCCACTTTAGTTTGCACCTCTTGCAAGGCTGCATCGATGTTACGATTTAATTCAAATTCAATTGTGATGTTGGCAACACCCGTTTTACTGACGGAACTAATGCGTTCAACACCTTCTACAGACGACAGAGCATCTTCCACTGGATCAACGACACTGGTCTCCATGATTTCCGGAGCGGCTCCTTGCAAAGTCAAAGCAACATTGACCACAGGAAAATCCACGTCGGGCAATTGGCTGACTCCCAAACGCATAAAGGAAATAAATCCGAATATGATAAAACCCGCAAACAACATCCACGCAAAGACGGTATTGCGAATAGAGACGTCGGAGATTCTCATATAGATACCTCTCCGACATTTTATAGAAACAGAATTCAACTAGGTAAGAGAGACATGAAGCTTGGCAAGACACATGCAGCGTCTTGCCCATTAGCAGGGAGACTAACGAACTTTCGCACGCAAAAGATCTTGAACGTGCAGAATGCCTACTGGTTTTTTGGGCTGCGAAGATTCTTTGTCGAGCACAAAGAGCATATTGATCTGGAATTGTTCCATCACAAACAACGCTTTTTCTGCCAACTCATTCACATCCACTGTGCGAGGATTTGTCGTCATCAAATCTTTCGCAACACCCGTCAAAGGATCATCACTTTTTTCAAGGCGACGACGGATCTGACCATCGGTTACAACTCCGACAAGGTCTCCATTGGCATCAACGATACCCGCAGCTCCACGCACATCTTTATGAGTCATAATCGAGAACACCTGACGAATCGGAGCTTCCAGGCCCACCGTCGGTAAAGCATCTCCGGTGTGCATCACGTCTCTCACGCGAGTCAAAAGACGATAACCAAGACTGCCTCCTGGATGGAACTCTGCAAAGTCTTCTGAGCTAAATCCTTTTTCTGCCATCACCGCCATGGCCATAGCATCACCCATGGCCAATGTTGCCGTGCTACTTGCCGTTGGCGCCAAACCCAAAGGACATGCTTCTTCTGAAACGTAGACATTCAATGTGACTTGCGCCGCTTTCGCCAATGAGGAACTTGGCTTTCCAGTGATTGCAATCAGGGGAATCCCTTTACGAGCGACGAACTTCAAAATGCCAGAAAATTCCGGAGACTCTCCTCCGTATGAAAGAGCGATGACAACATCATTATTCTCAACAAGTCCCAAATCACCGTGAGAACTCTCTGCCGGATGTAAAAACACTGCGGGAGTTCCCGTAGAAGAAAAAGTGCTGGCGAGCTTACGAGCGATCTGCCCGGACTTTCCCATTCCTGTCAGAACAAGTTTTCCATCACACTCTTTGATCATCTTCACAGCTTGTTCAAACTCCGCTCCAATACGCTCACGCAAACCCAGGATGGCTTGCGCTTCCACTTCAAGAACGCGAAGACCTTGTTGTACTACTTTTGACATCGCCAAAGACCTTTCTATTTTCTCTTCAATCCCGCTTTAACAAAATGCACGAAGAGAGGATGTGGCGCTAGAGGTTTGGACTTAAACTCCGGATGGAATTGAACGCCAACAAACCATGGATGATCTGGAAGCTCGACGATCTCAACAAGATCACGCTCCTTACAGATTCCTGAAGCCACCATGCCATTTTTTTCAAACAATGCTTTATATTTATTATTGAACTCAAAACGGTGACGATGACGTTCCATAATATTAGACGCCTTGTACACCTGATGCGCGCGCGTACCGGAAGCCAAAGCACAAGGGAACGCTCCCAAACGCATTGTTCCGCCTTTATTGACGATGCCTCTTTGTTCAACCATGGAGTCGATGACAAAGTTTCCATTGCGCTTGTTTTCTGCGTGAAATTCACGGCTGGTTGCATCTTTGATACCACATACGTTGCGAGCGAACTCAATGGCAGACAATTGCATTCCAAAACAAATTCCAAAGAAAGGAACTCTTTTTTCACGAGCGTATTTAATCGCTGTGATCTTTCCTTCAACACCGCGAGTCCCGAAACCGCCAGGAACCAGGATGCCGTCGACTTTTCCTAAAAGCTGATGAACCGTTTTGTCCGTCACTTTTTCAGAATCCACATAACTGATCTCAACACGCGCATTGTTGGCAATGCCTCCATGAACTAACGACTCATGCAAGGACTTGTAAGACTCTTTCAAGTCCACATATTTACCAACAACTCCAATTTTTACTGTGTGGGTCGGATTACTAAGAACCTTTACAAGATTTTGCCATCCCTTAAGATCCAATTTTCCAGGAGAAAGCCCCAAACGCGCAACAATCAACTCATCCAATTTTTCTTTATGCAATGCCAAGGGCACTTCATAAATAAAACGACTGTCTTGAGCTGCGATCACGTTTTCAGTTTTCACTGAACAGAAAAGACCGATTTTTCCTTTAAGATTTTCATCAATAACTTTTTCACTACGGCACACCAAGAAATCAGGTTGCAAGCCGATTTCACGCAGCTCTTTCACCGAGTGTTGTGTGGGTTTGGATTTCAACTCTCCAGCCGCTGCGATGTAAGGCACATACGTTACATGCAACAAAACTGAATTTTCTTGTCCCACGTCCAAACGCATTTGGCGGATGGCTTCAAGGAAGGGCTGACTTTCGATGTCCCCGACAGTTCCACCGATCTCTACCAAAATAATTTCGCTGCCTTGGGCCGCTTCATAAATACGCGCTTTGATTTCTTCGGTGATGTGGGGAATGACTTGAACAGTTCCGCCCAGATAGTCCCCACGTCTTTCACGTGCTAAAACAGTGTCATAGATTTGACCTGTTGATACAGAGTTGGAACGATTCATGATCGCTGACGTGAATCTTTCATAGTGACCCAAATCCAGATCCGTTTCCGCACCGTCTTCCGTTACATACACTTCACCGTGTTGAAACGGAGACATCGTTCCTGGATCCACATTCAAATACGGATCAAACTTCATAATCGTCACACGGTGGCCACGAGCCTCCAGCAAAGCACCAAGGCTTGCTGCAGTAAGACCCTTACCAATGGAAGAAACAACTCCTCCGGTGACAAAGATAAATTTTTGTTTCAGCGCTTTTCGTGTCGACTTCGCAGTCGATACTTTCGCCGTCTTCTTCGTTGCTGTCTTTCTCTTCGCCATTACATCCCCTGTTGACTTAAGAGTTTTTCGAGTCGCACCAAGTCTTCGGGAGTATCCACCCCGAGACTGGCTTCCTTGACTCTGATTACTTTAATTTTTGCACCTAAATACAAAGCTCTGAGTTGCTCCAGGCTCTCTGCTTTCTCGATGAGAGCCGGGGGCGCTTCACAGAACTCTTTTAAAAACTTTTTCGAATAGGCATACATGCCAATATGCTTAAAGCACCCTTCATAGGTGCCCATCTCTGAAGCTTTGCTGCGCGAATACGGAATCGCGTAACGACTGAAATACAAAGCTTCATCTTTGTGGTTCATCACCACCTTCACGGCATTAGGAGATTGCAGTTCTTCTTCGCTGATGGGATGGGCAAGAGTCGCCATATCCATCGTAGGTTCATTGACAAATACTTGTGCAAGACGATCAATCAACTCGCCAGTTACCAAAGGCTCATCGCCTTGAATATTTACAACAACGTCACAGGCAATGTCTTTGATAGCGGCGTGGATACGATCACTTCCCGTTGGAAGCTCGCTGGCAGTCATCACCACTTTAGCACCCACGGCTTCCGCGGCGGCTTTGATTCTTTCGTCATCGGTAGCAACGATCAGATCGTTGAGAAGACGGGACTTCTTCGCGCCCTCAATCGTCCACTGAATCAGGGGACGACCTTTCAGATTCACCAGCGGTTTTCCAGGAAAACGAGTTGAACCATAACGAGCGGGAATCACTCCAACTATCTTCATACCTTCACCCAATTTTCAAACATGTATTCTTCAACTTCGTCTTGACCTGTTTTCTTTAACGAAGACACGGGGTAGACAGCGCTCAATCCCGAAGTCTTTTTAACCTTGGCTACAGCCTGCAACATCTGGCTGCGAGAAAGTTTATCGGCCTTAGTCAAAACAACAGCCATCGGGAAACCACGACGATCCGAAAACTCCTTAAGAAGCTCTTCATCTGCCGTCCATTCGCGACGAATATCCATAATCAAAAGCAACCCGCAAAGATTCTCGCGAGTCATCAAATATGTCTCAATCATCTGATGCCACTCCGTCATTTCATCGCCCGAACGAGCTGCGAATCCATAACCAGGCATATCCACCAACCAATAAGAATCTTCCATATTAAAGAAGTTCAAAAGACGGGTTTTTCCCGGAGTCGAACTGACTTTCGCGACTTTGTTTTTCGCAAGCGCATTGATGAAAGAAGACTTTCCGGCGTTGGAGCGTCCGGCGATGGCAACTTCAGCTTTTTTACTAACAGGGTAATCTTTCGCCAGAACGGCGCTTTTGATGAATTGAATCGTCTTAGGCATGATTTAAGGTACCAGAGCTCCCCCCTTTTCTCAATTCTGAGAAGCTAGTCCTTCAGCCAATAATAAGGTGAGTCGAAACCCGCGAGCCCCCGTTTAATTCGATTTAAACGAGGCAAGCCTCTTGAAATAGCGGGTTGCCATAACAGGAGGCATTTATGCAGCAACCCTACCTAAAATTTTTAAGCGAAAATACGAGAACTCTTCCCCTTACCGACTTTATGACCCTTGGAAAAGACACTCAATGTCAGCTTCAATTGGACACGACTGAGGTCTCCGACCGCCACGCCCGCATTGAAAAGAAAGACCATTCTTATCTCATCCGCGACCTCCGTTCTGCAGGAGGCACTTATGTTAACGACGCTCGCATTATGGAAGCCTATTTACAAGATGGCGATATCATTCGCGTCGGCAATCACGAAATGATTTTCCTAGAACAATCTGCTGAAGATGCTTTTCCGATGAAAAGCCGTAACGACGTTTGGAACCAAGAACTGCAATCCTTGGGGAACGTTGCAAAGACGGATTTTCCAGTTTTAATTCTAGGACCTTCGGGCACAGGTAAAGACGTGATCGCGCAGGCTCTGCATGAAACCAGTCATCGTGAGCGTGGTCCCTTTGTCAGCGTGAACTGCAGTGCCTTAAGTGAAACTTTGATTGAAAGTGAACTTTTCGGTCATATCAAAGGCAGCTTCACCGGTGCCATCAGTGATCGTAAAGGAGCGTTTGAAGCCGCTCGTGGCGGAACGTTGTTCCTCGATGAAATCGGGGACCTATCTTACAGCCTGCAAGCTAAACTTTTGCGAGCTTTAGAGAACAACGAAATCCGTCCCGTGGGCGCGGATCGCAATGTGAAGACGGATGTGCGCATTGTTGCAGCCACTCATCAAAACCTCAGCGAGAAAATCAAAGAAGGTTCTTTCCGTTCGGATCTCTATTTCCGTTTGAACGTGATTACAATTTCGCCTCCGGCTTTGACTTATCGTATGGAGGATTTTGAAGAACTTCTTTATAACTTCGCTCGTAAATTGAAAGTGCGTTTTTCTTTCGGCGCTATCGCCCGTTTGAAAAAGCATCCATGGCCAGGAAATATTCGTGAATTAAAAAATCTGGTCAGCCGTGCGGCGGCTCTTTATCCCCGCGAGCAAATTTTGGAAACACATATTGAAAAACTCCTGGATAAAACTCTTTTGAAAACAGAAGAGCGAGTTGTGAATGACATTCCGGTGATCAAAGAGATTGAAAAACAGATGATCATCAAAAGACTCACGGCCAATCGAGGCAATCAACGAAGAACGGCTCAAGATCTAGGAATGCCTAAGAGCACCCTGCACGACCGCTTGAAATACTACAACATCGATATTGAGAGTTTTAAAATTTAATAAAATAGAGGCGTTCAACAGCCGTTACGGCTTGATGATCGCGGTTTTGATGAAGACGCGGCGGACGTAACCCTTAGTTAAAACTTTATTCACTTCTTTGCGTAATTTATCGCAAAGAAGTTGTTTTCCCTCCCCTGAGGAAACCTGATCGAATGTCATCTCTTCGATCGTCCTTAGGAAAAGATCTTCCATTTCCGGTTCGCGGTCTTTGATTTCGACAACGACTTCAGAGGCCGTGCCTTCCACGTAAAACTCGAAAGCACCCATGGGATTGGGACCCGATTCGGAAGAGCGACGTAAGTTCACCATCATCTTTTTCATCAAAAGAATATTTTGTGAAGTGCGAGTGGATTCAAAAAAAGACTCGATCTCTGTCTTAGGATCGTATTGATATTTTTGCTGAGACCAATCAGCCATGGAACCAATAAAGAGTTCCTCTTCGTGCGGCAGAAGTCCCTTCGTGCCCATCTTGTAAAGAACAAAGCCCACAGCACCCGTTACCAAAACCAAACCGACAAAAGCGATCTTTTTCGCGCGATTGAAAGACTTAAAAGTCTCCATCGTTTCACCAAGGCTCACTTTGGTTTTAATGGCCTGATGTTTTCCCCACGTCAGCAAAAGTGGACCGGCGTTTTTTACGCGGTAAATGGCTTGCTCTTTCCACTTTGCCCAGCTTAAGCGCATCATTGTGCGCTTCATTTTTATTTTATAAGAAATGTGCGGCAAGAACGGGAAGATTTTAACAAGCTTCTGGCGGCGCCCGGGAGTTTCTTTCCATAACTTGATTTCATCAGCCAGAGTGTATTCCAACTCTAAGCCTTCGTTATAGATCTCGACATTGGCGGCGTCATCAGGGCCGATTTCGGTGAGGGATTTTGAGAACTCCGGGTCCGCGTCAGCAATGATGGAATCTAGAGACTCTAACGAAAGAATATCTTCGGCCTCTCCTTCCGGAGTTCCGTCCTTATTTTCTTCCTCTACTTTGGTCGTACTTTCGTTGTCTACCAAGCTGGTCTCCCAAGACGATTGTAAGAAAAGAACCAAATACGTCGCAAGAACAATTTATAAACGAGACTCCATCGGCTAGGATGAATTGTTAGGAGAATTTGATGAAAGCCCTTTTCCCCTCAGTTTTGGTTGTTTTATCGGCATTAGGATGCGCTCAATTTCAAAGATCTGCTGGAAGCGGTTACAACGAAGGCCTTCCCTATGTGGAGCAAAACCCTCGAAATAACGGTTATGACCGTGAAACTCGTCAAACTGCGTACGAGTTGGGAAAAGATCCGAGTTCTCTCACCTCCGATGACCTGCAGGAAATTCGTTCTCGTCAGCAATTACGTCAATTGGAGCGCACTTTAAGCTCTAAAAAAGAGCGCGAACAATATTCCAAAGTTTTACCCTGGCTTAAAAATGATGAAGAAAAAGTAAGCTTCTTGTCGATTCCTTCCATCGAAGGACGCCAGCAATGGATCAATCGCAATAATATCTGGTCAAGATCTCAAGCTCCGCAAGAAGAGATGAAAGATTTGATTGAAACCCAAGACATTGCCGTGGGAATGCCACAGGATTATGTTCGTCGCTCGTGGGGTGAGCCTTTGGGTGTCGAAGTTTCTGGAAATCCGATTTACAAAAATGAACGCTGGAAATACCAGCGCCAAGTTTCAACATCTCAAGGGTTCCGCAAAGAAACCCGCTATGTGTACTTTGAAGGTGGACGCGTCGTCGGCTGGGAAACAGAATAAGCCAACGAGAAATCAAGGAGGAAGGCGTACTGTCAGTACGCCGACGACGAAGCAACGCAGGTAAAAGGGATTTGGCGACGTCGACTAGTGGGCTTCGTCCCAGTTGTTGCCAATCGCGTAGTTCACTTTTAACGGAACTTTGAACTGCGCCACACTTTCCATGATCGTCACAAGTTCTTGCGTGTGTTTTTTCAAATTCTCTTCCGTGTCTTCAAAGATCAATTCGTCATGCACTTGTAAGAGCATGCGCACTGGCACTTTTTCATGAACTTCGATCATGGCCTTTTTCACCAAGTCACTGGCTGTTCCCTGAATAGGCGCATTGATCGCGGCACGCTCTCCGAACTTTTTAAGCATCATGTTTTTTGATTTCAATTCGTCGATATAGCGACGGCGCCCGAACAATGTCTCAACGTAACCTTGCTCGTGAGCCAGCTTGATAGTGCCTTCGATATAATCGCGCACATTTTTAAAGCGAGTGAAATAACGATCAATAATGTCTTTCGCTTCCCCTCTGGAAATTCCCAGATTCTCGGCCAGACCGAAAGCCCCTTGGCCGTAAGCAATACCGAAATTCACAGCTTTGGCGGAACGACGCAAATCTGCTGTCACTTTATCCAAAGACACTCCAAAAATTTCCGCCGCAGTCGCCGCATGGATGTCGAGATCTTCATTAAAGGCTTTGATCATGTTCGGATCTTCAGAAATGTGCGCCAGGATTCTCAACTCAATTTGCGAGTAATCCACTGAGAGCAACTTCATTCTTGGAGCCGCAATAAAGGCCTGGCGAACTTGCTGGCCTCTTTCTGTTCTGATCGGAATATTTTGCAGATTCGGATCTGTGCTTGAAAGACGGCCCGTCATAGTCAGAGCCTGATTGAAACGCGTATGCACGCGCTCATCCTTAGGACTGATCATCTGTGGCAAAGCATCCACATAAGTAGATTTAAGTTTTGAAAGTTCACGCCATTTTAAAACAAGTTTTGCAATTGGATGATCCAATTCAGTCAGAACATCTTCACCTGTCGAATAGCCCGTTTTTGTTTTTTTACCTGCCGGAAGTTTTAGTTTTTCAAAAAGAATCACGCCCAACTGCTTAGGACTTCCGACGTTAAAGGACTCCCCCGCCGCTTCGTGAATTTGTTTTTCTAAAACAGCGATTTCGGTTTGAAGTTCCGCACTTTGTTTTGCAAGAAGGTCCTTGTCGATACGAATTCCCCAGCGCTCCATCGCCAGAAGCACGCGTTCTAAAGGAAGTTCAAGTTCTTGATAAACCTTTTCGCCATGGATGGATTTAAGTTGGCCCGCCAATGTTGCCGCGAAATTGCGGTGAGCATTGTACAAAGCCGAAGGTGGCGCCAAGTCTGGCAAAGTATCTAGCATGTATTTGGTGTACATCTTGCCAAAGTCACTCGCATCGCCCGCTTTTAAAACATAAGCAGCCAATTGAGAGTCCCAACCCGCGATCGGAGTTTTTGCGCCGATTTTATGCCAGAAAGTTTTTAAATCAAAACCGCTCCAACGAATGTTGAACGTGTCTGTGAGTTTCCCCAAGTATTCAAAATCGGATACTTCCAAAAGTTCCGTTTCAGTTCCAACAAAAACGCCACGAGTGTCTGAAAATCCCCAGAGAACTTGGTTTTCTGCAAGGATCTCGGCAAGCTCTCTTGTTGTGACAGTTCTTTCTTTGAACTCGCGATCATCTTTGGCAATCACCAGTGTAGGTTGAATCTCGCCCTCGGAAATTCCTGGAGTGGGCATCTCCACCGTTTTCTTCACAGGAGCCGGAGTATCTGGCGTTGTCGTTCCGAAAAGGCTTTTTTCGAAAGACTTAAAGTTCAACTCATGCAAAAGGTCTCTGAGTTCTTCTGTATGCAGAGGTGTCAACTTGTAGCTGTTGTAGTCTTCGGACACGGGAACGTCTGTAGAGATCGTCACCAGCTTTTTCGACATAAAGGCATTGTCTTTAGAAGCAATCAGCTTTTCGCGAACACTTTTGCTTTCAACCTTATCGATATTTTCATAGATGTCTTCCAAGGTTTTAAATTGTTCTAGAAGTTTGATGGCCCCTTTTTCACCGATGCCTTTCACGCCAGGAACGTTATCAGAGGTGTCACCCACGATAGAAAGATAGTCGATAAATTGATCGGGACGCACTCCCCACTTTTCAAAAACACCTTGGGCATCGTAGCGCACGTCTTTCATGGTGTCGTAGAGCCACACATGGGGGCCAATCAACTGACCGAAGTCTTTATCACCACTGACGATGAAAACTTCCATGTCGTGATGCCGGCCCCACTTTGTCAGAGAGCCGATGATGTCGTCGGCCTCAAATCCTGACACTTCGTAAGAGGGAACTCCCAAAAGTTCGGCGATTTTTTTGATATAGGGAACTTGTTTGACCAAGTCTTCCGGCATTTCCGTGCGATGAGCTTTGTAAGCGTCGTAGAGATCTTTACGGAAAGAAGGCGCTTTGTTGTCGTAACAAAAGACGAGGTATTCCGGCTTCTCTTCTTTGAGAAGCTTGATCATCATGGATAGAAATCCGTAAATGGCATTAACAGGCAGACCTGATGGAGCCGTCAGAGAACGAATCGCGTAATACGCGCGGAAAAACATGGCACTGACGTCCACGAGATAGAGTTTTTTCATTTGAGTCTCCCAGAACAAAACCTATCTCTACCACCGGGAGCGCTTTGTTGTCGATTACTCTAAGTCCAGTTTGACGCGTGAAAATTCGATTTGTTCCAAGGCGTTTTTGTCGCACTCGCATTCAGCAGCGGGAGTGTATTTCACCTCGTCACAGCAGGCTTCGGCCTGACGAAGAATAAGCTCAAGTTCGTTTTTGATAGCGGCTTCAATTTTGGAAAGTCCTTCTTCCCAAGAGTCGATATCTTCCGAAGAACAATGAAGCCTGCGAGCGAGATCCGATTTGCTCCAACCCATACGAAGGCGAAGAGCGCGAAGAGCTTCTTTGTTCCAATCTAATGAATGATTCTCAACCATATAAACCCCTAGATTTACTCTATAAACTATCCGTTAATAGAGTCGAAATACTAGTTGTATTCTAACTGACAAGCACTCAATAACGCGATGAGCTATGGACTATTGTTCAGGGAAAACAAAGACTAAGTCGTGTTCTCCGGCCAGATCCAATTTATCGCGAGCCTGACGCTCAATAAATGCGGGATCTTTAGCCTGTTTAAGCTGTCCAGAAAGGGACGCAATGTTTTGATGGGTTTGCTGAATCTCTGCGTTAATTCTGTCCATATCGCGATGAAGGCCCCACAGCCTAAAAACATTTCCGTTCAAAACAATGGAAACCGCGAAAACTAAAAGACAGCACATCGCTACTTTTGCAGGATGATTTAAAAAACGACGAAGACCGACAGCAAACTGAGTGTACGACATAAATAAAGTCTAACTTTTCTTTTCCTTTGCTGGCTACGCGACGGAAGTCTGGATCACATCGGAATGGTAACTTTACCAACTGACTCGCGTGAGAGGAAATAAGAAGAGCAGGAGATTTTTATGAATCTTCCCCCTCGCCCCAGACATGTAAAATTCACCGGCGATGAAATTTCGCAGTCGCAGAACAACATCAGCGACTCCGAGTTTCAAACCGAACTGTCAGAATATCAGACGGAACTCTCTGACAGTCGCACTCATATGGCTAACGAAAGAACACACCTCTCATACCTGAGAACCGGCGTTTCATTTATCAGTTTGGGAATCACCCTGAACCGTTTTAGCGTCTACCTTTTACAAAGCGAAAAGACCGGCACCAACGACAGCGGTGCCGTCCTTCACGATGCCAAGAATGTCGGGATCGGCATGGTGATCTTAGGAAGTCTGTTGTTAATTTGGTCGGTGTATCACTTTTTACGCAGAATTAAAGAGATTGAGACTTCAAAATTCAAACCCGCAAAGTGGTCTATCCTTTTTTTTACTTTTGCCGTAATCGTTATTGGCGTTCTTTCCACCATCTGGCTAACTAGCGGAAAATAAACCCATTTACTCAATATAGATAAAATCTATAATTGTTATATATTATATCAATTCGATTTATAAAGGAAAATAGCCGATCTTACTCATATCCCAGGAGGTGGGTTATGAGGAAATGGGCAGATTATATGCAAACGGCTTCCGTCGAACATGAGGCCTTTGATTTTGCTCGACAAGGAAATATTCAAGGCCTGCTTTTCTACCTGGCTCAAGGAGGAGATCCCAACCTCAAGAATCACAAAGGTCATTCACTTTTGATGTTGGCCTCTTATAACGGTCACGTTCTTTTGGTTCCCCAATTGCTACGTCACGGAGCTGACGTGAACTCTCGCGACAATAGCGGAAGCACGATTCTGATGGGTGTCGCCTTCAAAGGGCACGAAGAAATCGCCCGCCTTCTTTTGGCGGCCGGCGCAGACCTAGAAGCAAAAAACAACAATCAGCAAACGGCAACGATGTATGCAGAAGCTTTTGGTCGTGAAAACTTGGTTCGCTTATTCGCAGAATTCTCACCAACTGGGAATGCTCGCAGCCCCAAAGCTTTCCGCCGTCTCAAAGCCCTCTTTCAATTAATTAAATCGCCTTTTAAAGGAGAACTACAACATGAGCACTAAAACATTAACAACCTCTGCAGGTATTCCTGTCCCAGAAAATCAACATTCACAAACTGCCGGACCTCGCGGCCCTGTTTTGATTCAAGACTATCACTTGATTGAAAAGATCGCGCACTTTAATCGCGAAAGAATTCCTGAGCGCGTGGTGCATGCTAAAGGCTCTGGAGCTTACGGCACTTTCACCGTCACACACGACATCACTCGCTTCACAAAAGCGTCGGTGTTTTCGAAGATTGGCAAAAAGACGGACGTCTTCCTGCGTTTCTCTACCGTGGCGGGCGAAAAAGGTTCGGCAGATACAGAGCGAGATCCCCGCGGGTTCGCATTGAAATTTTATACAGAGGAAGGAAACTGGGACCTTGTCGGCAATAATACGCCCGTGTTTTTTGAACGCGATCCTCTCAAATTCCCGGATTTTATTCACTCACAAAAAAGGGACCCACAAACAGGGTATAAAAACCCTTTCCGCATGTGGGACTATTGGTCGAAGGCCCCTGAGGCTTTACACCAAATCACAATCCTTTTTAGTGATCGTGGAATTCCCGATGGCTATCGTTTTATGAATGGTTATGGCAGTCACACCTTTAGCTTCATCAATGCCAATAACGAACGCGTGTGGGTGAAATTCCATTTTAAAACTCTGCAAGGAATTAAAAACCTCAGTGTTGAAAAGGCCACAGAACTTGCTGGGAAAGATCCAGACTATGCAGGTCGTGATCTCTTTGAAGCCATTGAAAGAAAAGAATTTCCTCGTTGGGCCTTGAAAGTGCAAATCATGACGGAACGCCAAGCCGAGCAGCCTTCGTTTGATCCTTTTGATCTCACAAAGGTATGGCCTCATCAGGATTTTCCTTTGATTGATGTCGGCGTTTTGGAACTGAACCGCAATCCTGAAAATTATTTTGCGGAAGTGGAACAAGCGGCCTTTTCTCCAAGCAACGTGCCTCCCGGCATTGGATTTTCACCGGACAAAATGCTGCAAGGGCGTCTTTTTGCTTATCCGGATGCGCATCGCTATCGTCTGGGTGTGAATTATCAAGCTCTTCCCGTAAATCGCCCGCAATCAGCGGTGAATAATTATCATCGCGATGGCAGTATGCGCTTTGATGGCAATAGCGGTCGTCAGGATAACTATGAGCCCAATGGATTTAACGGGCCCGTTCAAGATGCGCGCTTGCGCGAACCGCCTTTGGCTTTAAGTGGTGCCGTCGACCGCTATGACTCCCACAAAGACAATGATGACTTTACCCAAGCCGGAAATCTTTATCGCCTTCTTTCTGAAGCAGAGCGGGATCGCTTGACCAGCAATATTGCCGGAACGATGAAAGGTTTGCCGGCGGAGCTTCAATTGAAAAATATCAATCATTTCGCGAAATGTGACGCTGACTACGGCGCCCGCATTAAAGCAAAATTGGGTCTGAACTCTTAGGAGTTCGGCCCCTTCTCCCTGACACAACCTTACACAGAACAAACTTGAACAAAGATCTCGGCGCGAGCATAACTGCCAAACCTTAAAAACCGGGAGATTCTTATGAAGGCATTGGCATAAGTAATTTTACTTACAGTTTATTTGAAGAAAGAAAGGAGTCTTTTTAAGACTCCTTTTTATTTTTTAGTGAGCCACCACTTGCGTTGTATCAAGAACCTTGCAAGTCTTTGCATTTGCAATCGTCAACCATGCACCAGCATCGTTACCAAATGAAAACGCCAATGTGTCTTTGCGCTCTAGAAGGCTTTCGATCAAAGTGTATTCTTCTTCAGTCACTTCGAAATCACCATTTCTAAGCTGCTCCAAAAGGACTGCTTTATCTTCAGGATTCGCCGACGACTCACTTGCCAAACCCTCTTCTTGTTTTTCCACGGCTTTCTGACAACGAACCGCTGGTTTTGCAGCAAAAGCCATTGAAGAAATCATCAAACTCATCATAACTACGATCATCTTTTTCATATGTACGTCCTTTAAATTCTTAGATTTTGTATTAATCTTGCCGGCATAAAGTACGGAATTTCTAAACATTTAAAAATAGATATTTTTTGATTTTTATTATCATTATACTGATATATATGAAAAAACCTCCTCTCTATCTTATTGGTTCCTTTTTGGCTTTCTGCGACTCTAAAAATATGACAGAGGCCGCTCAGACCCTGGGCCTTTCCCAACCGGCACTCACCGCCCATTTAAAATCATTGGAAGAGTACTTTCCCCAGGATGTTTTCGAAATGGAAGGTAGGAAAAAAGTACTCACCCCTTTTGGTCAAGAGCTGCGCGATATTCTGAGTGCCCGTTTTGGCTCCCTGGATGCTGAAATCAAATCTCTTAATGAAAACTATCAGTCCTCCGAAAAAACATTGTTAAGAATTGCCGGAAGAGCGGAGATCCTTGGTGTGATGGCTCCTCAGGTGAAATTCCCCGGGACTTTGATTTATATTGACGTCGATGGCGAGACCGCCGTGCATGGGCTGATTGAAAGACGTTTTGATCTGGCCATTTCAAATCATCTGAGATCCACACACGGCCTTCATGGGAAAAAACTTTTCTCGGATCGCTGGCATCTGGTTTATCCACGCAAGTGGGCTCCGGATGTGTCGCACATTTCCCAGAGCCTTTTTCAATCTTTGAAAGATCGTCCGTATTTGTCCTACAAAGAAACGGATCCTTTCTTGGAACCTCTTTTAAAACACTACAAGGTCCAAGAACTGATCCCCATCAGTCGCAGTCTTAGCAACTGGCAGGTGCTTCTTTCCATGGTAGAGATGAACCAAGGATGGACCGTTGCCCCAACCAGCTATATTCCCGACTCAAATAAGGTGGTCTCTCTCCCCGTTTCTACATCGGTGATTCCAGAAACGGAGTTCTTCTGTCTTTACCGAAAAGAAACCGCCAGCCGAATGTGGTTCCCCGAACTTTTTACGGAACTAAAAAAGGTCCGCACATGAGCGCATACAAACATGCGCGCACTTTGTAGTTTAAACTTCAGGATTTAGTATAAAATCATTTGAAGCACTGTTATTCCTGCCGCCACAAATCACACAGGAGGAAACATGCGTTTCTTGATTTTGTTATCTTTGCTTTTAGGTTCTTCATTGTCTCTGGCCCGAAACGTGAAAGTGGATGCTCCCGTAGATTCAAAATACTACTGTGGCCCAGATAAAAACACTGTCGTGCGCGAGCTCTTGTTCCCTGAAGTTCGCCTTCAGATTACTAAAACAGATGTTACGAAAGTTGTTCTTGCGGTACTAGCAGGAAACTGTGAGTTCGGAAAAATCGCTCCCATTTATTCTGACGATTTCTCCAGAGCCTTTGTAACTGATCTGGATTTTTCCCCCAGCAATGCGGTTGCGACAACGCCACAAGTATATCGTCTTGATGATTACACTCATCAGGTTACTTTGTACTTCAACAATAACGCTATTTATGGTTCGGCCAACCGTCGTTTTCTTTTGCGACTTCCGACGTATAATGGTGAATACGAAATGTATGTGATCTTTGACCAAGAGGGAAAAGTTCACGTTCAAATGAAGTAAGACTTTTCAGTCTGGTGAAAAAAGAGAAGGCGATCTATTTGAGATCGCCTTTTTTAAAATTCATTGCGCTGATAGAGACTAGCGGAAAGCCGCTTTATCCCAATACATACCCATACCGCCCAAGTCTTCTTCGATGCGAAGAAGTTGGTTGTATTTCGCAGTACGCTCACCACGGCACAAGCTGCCTGTTTTGATTTGATGGCAGTTCAAAGCCACTGCCAAATCCGCGATCGTCACGTCTTCTGTTTCGCCAGAGCGATGAGACATGATTGTGCGGTATTTGTTTCTTTGCGCCAAGTTCACGGCTTCAAACGTTTCTGTCAAAGTTCCGATTTGGTTTACTTTCACAAGAAGCGCGTTTCCGGCTTTTCTTTCAAGCCCCATGCGCAAACGTTTTGGATTTGTTACGAAAAGATCGTCACCGATCAATTGCACAGTGGAACCCAACTCTGCTGTTGCCTTCACCCATGAATCCCAGTCGTCTTCAGAGAAACCGTCTTCGATAGAAACCAAAGGATATTTCTCAGACCAAGACTTGTAGATGCCCAAAAGTTCAGAAGCAGAAATATGGCCACCTTGCCACTCGTACTTACCGTCTTTGTACATTTCAGTCGCTGCCACATCGAGAGCCAAGAACACGTTTTGACCTGGATCGTATCCAGCATCCACAATCGCACTCATCAAAAGATCCAAGGCTTCTTGGTTTGATCCCAATTTAGGAGCAAAGCCGCCTTCGTCACCCACGCCCGTTGAAAGACCTTTTTTGTTCAAGATTTTTTTCAAAGTGTGGAAGATTTCCGCACCGGCGCGAAGAGATTCTGCATAAGAGTTGTTTACAGTTGGAACGATCATGAATTCTTGAATATCAAGACCGTTGTCAGCATGAGCACCACCGTTCAATACGTTCATCAATGGAACCGGCAAGCGGCAAGCTTGAGATCCACCCACGTAACGATACAGGGGAAGATTGCTGTCAGCAGCTGCGGCTTTTGCCACCGCCAAAGACACACCCAGGATGGCATTCGCGCCCAAGTTTGATTTATTTTCAGTGCCATCGATCTCGCGCAGGATTTTGTCGATGTAAACTTGCTCAGTCACTTGAAGGCCCAAGATCTCTGGAGCAATTTTCTCACGAACGTTATCTACCGCTTTAAAAACACCTTTACCCAAGTAACGGTTTTTATCCCCATCGCGAAGCTCACAAGCTTCGTGGGCTCCCGTAGAAGCTCCTGATGGAACTGCGGCACGGCCCATATTGCCTTCCGCTGTTGTTACTTCAACCTCAACCGTTGGATTTCCACGGCTGTCCAAGATTTCACGAGATACGACGCTGACGATTTCAGACATGAGGGGTTCCTTCTTTCTTGTTCTCGGTGTTTTTATTATTTACTTTTTTAACTAGTTCCATACTTTCAAAGACCGTGCGCGGATATTGGGTTTTCACATGTTCCCAATCCACACGTCTCATGGCCTCTTTCACGGCCGGAGTCATCTTCCCTTGAGCAACCAACATCGTGATCAACTGTTGCGCGCGCACCATGTAGTCGTGCATGCGGGCCAGGTTCTGATTCAGAACATAAGCCGGAGACTCACTATCAAAACTTAAATGCGACAAAGAACCCTCGTGAGGAAGAAGCGAAGGTTTTTTATTCAGCTCCGTCTCTAGTTCCACGTTCGTCGAAGCTTTGAGTTTTTGCTTTTCAAAGTCGCGGATTTTTTCTTCCAAATCACCGACATACTTTTGCAAATCTTCGCGCTCACGCTGCGTGCTTTGCAGATCTTCAATCAGACTTTGGAAAAGAGCCGGACTGACTTGATGACCGACATTTTCGTTTTCACTAAAGATCGTATTTTGCTGTGTCGACCAATTCAACTTGATCGTAATACCTTGCCAGTCACACATCGCAGGAGGTTGTCCTACGTAGACAGGCAACGACTCAAACGCCGCTTTCAAATACGTCGTCACCAACGGATATTGTTCCGCCGGCAGAGGCAGATCAAACGAAATACTTGTTTCATCACGACGAAGATTTTCAATCGGCGGTTTTGGCGAAATGAAATACGAAAGGAACTGCTCCGGCTGATTGAAGATCTCTTGCGGCCGAGGCATCATGCGCAGAACACTATCGAGCACACCCCACGAGCGAAGTGTCGGCCCATCGTGACCTGCCCGCTGCAAAATATTTCCATCGCGCTTGAGCGGAAGACGCAAAGTGAGTTGTAAGAAGTCCTCCATGTCCGGAGCACTGATCCAATACGACGGGTCTCTAAGCAACTCCACCGGGAGATGGGTCTGCTCATAAAGAGGTGTTAGGTCTTCACCCTGTTCCTCTAAGATATTCAAGACTGCGTTTGAGATTTTACAACTAAAGTGCACGAAGCAGTCTTAGCGTAATTTCCCTCTGCAATAAACACCCAAAAAGGTGCCAGGGGATTTTTTACGTCTACGCTGCGTCATCTTGACGACGCGGTGTAGACGTAAAAAATTCCCTGGCACCTTTTTTTAGGCGGCTTGGGGTTTATTGAACTTGGATTTTGGGAATGGGAGGTTGTTGTCGATGATTTCGTCCATAAACAGCGGGACGTTCCCTGTGGATTGGAGTTTTCCTTCCAGGGTTCCGTCGGGACGGCGTGTTAGACGTGACATTTCGAAGATCGGAACGACGTTGTATGAACCATCTGCATTAAATCCGCGTATTTCGCTGATGTGAGAGATGCGTCGAGATCCGTCTGAAAAACGTGAGACTTGGATTATAATTTCAATAGCGGACACGACTTGAGAGCGCAAGGCCTTCTCACTGATCTTCGCATCACCACCTTGAGCCAAGGCTTCCAAACGCACGATCGCATCTTCCGGCGTGTTCGCATGCACGGTTCCCATACAACCTTTGTGACCCGTATTCATGGCATTCAAAAGTTCCATGGCTTCACTCGAACGAACCTCACCCACGATGATACGGTCCGGACGCAAACGCAGAGCGCTCTTTAAAAGATCTTTGATCGACACTTCGCCTTTACCCAATTGATCGGCTTGGCGAGTTTCAAACATCACAACGTGTTCGTAATCCACTTGCAACTCTGAAGAGTCCTCGATCACCATCACACGCTGTCCTTTTGGGATGCGCGTGCAAAGAAGTGAAAGCAAAGTTGTTTTACCTGAACCCGTACCACCAGAGACGATGATGTTTTTTCCCAGGAACATGCAGATGTCCAGGAATCTTGCACCATCTTCGGTGATCGCACCAAACTTGATGTAGTCGGCAAAAGTGATTTTGTTATTTGTAAATTTACGAATGGAAAGTGTCGTCCCTTTACGTGACATCGGCGGGATCACGGCCGCAATACGCGAACCATCAGGAAGACGCGCATCGAGTCTTGGCGATTCGTCGTCAATACGACGGCCCACACTTTGCGCGATACTGTTCACAGCCGCGCGCAAGTCATCTTCAGAGGGAAAAGATTCAGGAACTCTTTCGAGCTTCCCTTTTCTTTCGACAAAAATTTCTTTGTGTCCGTTGACGAGAATTTCGGAGACACCCTTGTCGTCCAGGTACTTCAAAACAGGACCTAGATTCTGCTGAATGGTCTGTTTGAAAACGTCTGAATTAGACATGGGCGCAGTTCTCCAAATTAGTTAGAAGCAGGTTTTCTGTCAGTGCTTCCTACATCAGAGTAAATGATGAATTTTCCCTGCACGGCCGTTTCCGGGCATTGGTAAGAAAAAATTCCGTCTGTTTTAGGAGTCACGTAAAAAGTTTTTTGCTCTCCGAAGACCGTGTTGTGGTGCTCAGAAAAAGCGTCCAGCACGAAGCTTGTATTCTTTTCTTTGCCATTCACATTTACAACATGGATGCGGTAGCTATTGCCTTTTTTAAGGCGAACCGTATCGGGAACAAAACCCTTATCGGTATTCATGATGACGATGTCTTGAGTCGGCTCTACCGCTTCAAACACCTTGCTCAAAATAGTTGCTGATTGATCTTCTTGAATGCTCGCAGGCAGACGATCTTCGTTCTTCACACGGTTGAAGTCCACTTGACGACGGGAAAAATCGACTTCAAAAGCCTGAACCGACGGAGCAACAAGAAGAAGCAATAAAGCAATCTTAGTGCAACTCTGTACGATCTTGGAATTCGCAGAACTCACGCGCAACCTCCATAGCGATATAATTCACGGATCTCGGATCCATCATGTGGAGCTTTTGGATTAAAAGGTCTTTGTTTCCTTTGCATGCGTTGATCATTTGAAACGCATCGCTGACGATTTGCGGTTGGGACATCATCTCTTTAGTTACCTCTGCCCAATCCAATTTCAAAACAGGGTCAATCGCACCCACTGAATAGAGTGCATCAAACACTATTTGTAAATCGCCTTGAAGAAACATCGAATCCTCCTAATTGCTCTTTCCTGATTTCTCAGGTGGGGCATCCAGCCCACTCCATGTTGTTTTTATCGGTAGGAGTTCACTAGAACTTGAGTCAATTTGAGGCGATTTTCAGAGACTTGAGGAGATCTATCGTTTGACGCTAGTCGAGAGTCGAAAAGGACCCTCGACCAGTCCGGTCGAGGGCAAAAAATGCCGATTGAGGGAATTATTGAGCAGATTCTGCCGAACTTTCAGACGATGTTTCGACAGCAGATGTTTCCGTTGCAGGCTTTTCATTGCTTTGAATCAGGATTTTTTCTGCGATTTGCGATGGCGATCCTGTGTCCTTCATCATGCGCAGTTTTCTTTCATTCGAGGCTTCTTTAGACACTTCGATCTTTGCGTCACGAATGCGTTCAACAATCTTCCTCTCAAAACCGTCGGTTTTAAGATACGGTTTGATCTCTGCCATCAAATTTTCCAAGAAGATGACGTAGGTCACTTGTACAACCGGTTTAAAAGCCCGAGGATTTTTCAGGGCGTTGATGGCTTCGTCAGTTAATTGACTGATCGTTTTTTCCCAGGACTCCAATTCATCTAAACTGCTACGCAACGGGGCGACAATTTTTTCAATCATGTCATCATCGTTCGGGCGTGAGTACACAGCTTGAAGTGCTTCTTTCAACGGCACTGCTTTTCCACTCCCCGATTTTTTCGATTCTTTGACTTTCTCACTGACCATTTTATTCATCTGATCGAGGTCCTTGAGTGCCAATTGTGAGTAGTTAAATAACAAACCTGCTTGGGCTTGCATGCAAAATACAAAAGTGAACATTGTTAAAAGGAAATTTGCTTTTTTCATAAACATAAGTTTAAAGACCTGACAGAGTGATACAAGGCCAGAATCAGCCAGACTTAGGCCTGGGATTTTTTCCTTCCCTCTAAACTAAAAATATTGTCAAATAAAAGGGCTCAAAACTTTAAATCATCCATCTCGGAGGAAACATTGAAAGCACTTAAGTTTTTTGGAATCAGCATGTTGGCACTCACTCTAGTGAATTGTGCTCCTTCAGCAAAACAACTCAAAGAAGCGATTGAAAAAGATCCAAGCATCGTTTTCGTTGCTATCGAAAAAGACCCTGAAGCATTTATCGAAGTGGTGAACAAAGCCGCTCAAAACGCTCAACGTAAAGCTCAAGAAAAAGCCGTTGCCGAAGAAGGTAAAAAGCGTGACGAAGAATTCGCGAAACCTTTGACAGCTGCTGTTGAAGAAGGCCGCGTTATCTTTGGCCCTAAAGACGCAAAAATCACGATTATTGAATACTCTGACTTCGAGTGCCCATACTGCTCTAAAGGTCATGCAACTATTGATGAAGTTATGAAGGCTTACCCTAAAGATGTACGCGTTGTGTACAAACATCTTCCTTTGGATTTCCATCCAATGGCGATGCCTGCGGCAAGATACTTCGAAGCGATTGCTATGCAAGACCATGCAAAAGCTGAAAAGTTCTACAACTTGGTATTTGAAAACCAAGGCGACCTTCGCAGCAAAAAAGAAGCTTTCTTGAAAGAGACTGCTAAAAAAGTAGGCGCTGACGTTAAAAAAGTTGAAAAAGACCTTAACAACGAAGCTATCACTAAACGTATCGAAGCTGACATGGCTGAAGCTCGTAAATTCGACTTCTCTGGAACACCTGGTTTCTTGATCAACGGTGTTTCTCTTCGTGGTGCGTATCCGTTCTCTGAATTCAAGGAAATCATCGAACGTCACCTTAAAGAAGGTAAATAAGAAGTTTCTTAATAGAGACGAATTAAAGAAGCCCTCAGTATAAAAACTGGGGGCTTTTTATTTTGTATGGGCCGAGAATTTATTTTACTCAGTTGGTGAAGTCAGATTAGAGTGAGGTTATCAACCTTATGACAAAGGACCAGCTATGAGCGCGCACGCAAAATCACTCATTCTAAAAGCTCAAGATGATCTTGATCTCGCAAAAAAGCACATCGGCGATGAAAAACAGCATGAACTTGTTGGGTATAATTTGGCCCAAGCCACTGAGAAATTTTTGAAGGCTCTTTGCGATATGCGCGGCCTTCAATATCCAGAAGATGACCACGATTTGGATGCTTTGATGTCTACTTTGGAAGAGCATAACTTCGCGGCCATTTCATCTCATGCGGATGTGATTGAACTGACTCCATATAATGCGACAAACGCCCACATTCATGAAGATGAGCGTTTGGATATGGAAGAGTATTTTGGTTACGTTGAAAACTTGAAGAAACTCGTGGGCGAACAGCTCCGCCTTTTATAATCCCCGCAATTAATATTTCAGTAAAATACGACTGGGACTGATGCCCGTCGCCACAGGAGAGTTCGTGGATTTCACAAGCTCTCCTGTGAAAGTCACCGAATACTGTTGCACAAAATCAGTCACGTAATCCAGAACGTAAGCCGACTGACCTTTTCCCGCGACCGCCAAAGTTTCAGGTGCATCTCCTGCCGCAACAATAGACTGAGCCGTTAAACGACCGCTGGATTGAATAGTAAATGGCGAGATCGTGCCCTCCCCTGAATTCGTCACGTACAAATGAGCTCCTGACACGGTCATTCCCTGTGGACTGCTCCCGGTTTTTACAACTTCTAACGATGTCAAAGCGCCGTCTTGGGCAATCGAGAACACTTCCACTTCCTCCGTGTAGCAACTAAGAACATAGATAAATTCACCCGCCGTCGTTTTAGCTGTTCCCAAAGGTCCCGAAGGACATCCTGAAGAAATCACCGTCGCGGGAGTGAGGGGATTTAAAGCGCCATCAGCAGCAACTGAGAATTGCGAAATCGTCGTATCGACATTGATCGCGTAAGCAAAATTTCCCGAAGGAGAAAATGTAAGACCGATCGGCCCTATTGCTTGCGCTTGAGTGTCGACAAGACTCAGCTCTCCGTTTGCGCCAATAGCGTATCGAGCGATGCTCTCCCCTTGCGAGTTTACAGAATAAATAAAAAGACCATCTGAAGAAAGAACCAAACTCTCTGGCATCATTCCAGTAGCAACGGGAGTTCCAATTTCTGTGAGTCCGCCATCAGCACCGATTGCATATTGAGAAATAGTGTCTGCTCCCATATTTGCTACATAGAGGTGACTTTGAGACTCATCCATCACCATGGCACTTGGGAAACTGCCCGTAGAAACCTTTGGCGTCGAAAGCGGAATAAGTTCACCAGAACTCCCGATACTGTACTGACTTACAGTATCGTCCCCTTTATTTAAAACATAGGCAAACTTCGCTTTGGCAGGTTGAGGACGAGAGGAGGAACCGCCGCTGCATCCAACAAGAACTCCGAGACCTAAAAGAATGATGATGATTTTTTTCATAAAATATCCCCAAAAAAACTAGCGTCCTTGGGCGCTAGTCAAAACAAGTCTTAAAGTTGCAGGATGATTTCCGCGCGGAGTTTCCATTTCTTCCATCACGATTTCTAAGCCGGCATTTTGCAGTTCTTGACGGATCACATTCACAGGAGCAATACGTTTTTGGGCTGTCCAGTATTTCCCAGACATTTCAACAACACCGTCCACGTCACACTCCGGAGTTTGTCTCCACAAAGTGTAGTTCTCATCCAAGAAGATAGATTCAAAACTTTCGTCAGGGCTGAGGCCGGGGCTAAGAACCGCTGTTTTAAGCACAAACTTTCCGCCTTCCGCCAATGAGTTTCTCACCGCATTTAAGAAGTGAGCGCGTTTTGCAGAGCAAGTGATTTGAGTCAAACAATCATAGTCATGAATCAAATCAAATTTCTGATTGAGCTGCTCCACTTGCAAAATTCCACCCATGGCAAAAGAGATATTGAGTTCTTGTTTCAATGCAAATTTTTGTACAATCGAAATAGAGCTGCGATACATATCGTAAGCCGCCACTTGGAATCCGATTTCAGCCAAAGCCATTGCGGCCACTCCATGGCCAGAGCCCAAATCCAAAGCGCGAAGGCCTACGGGATGAGGAAAAAATCCTTTTACAACAGCCGGAAGATAATCCACGCAGTCTCTTTCTTTGAGTCCGCCCAACGGCAAGATGTGATTCAAAGTTTCTTTCACTGCGTGGTGAGGTCCATTTAGATATTCTTGATATTGCGCTTTCATAACTGTCTCCTTTTTTTGAGGTCGATCGTGTCGGCCTGATGACAGTCTTAAAAGCACGAGAGGTGCCAAGGTTTTCAGAGCTGAAAAGCGTTTTATTTTGAAATGAAAAAGCTCCTGCCGAGATCCCGGCAAGAGCTTCCGTTGGTTTTTCGGGAACTGCCGGAAACCCGGCAGGCCTAGTTCATGGCGTAAATAAGACTTCCGCCCTTAATCATATTGATCACTTTATCGCGATTCGTGGAAGACACCGCAGGACATCCCCAACTGCGACCTTGGACCACAGCCGAGTCCTGTACGTAAGCAGCTCCATGCACGACAATCGCACGGGGACGCGCATTGGAGTTTGTCGAAGAAAGTCCATCCAGCTTCAAGGAGTAGCCGTTGCTTCCTTGATAAGTTTCTGCTGTTTTATAAAATCCCACTGAGCTCGCATTGGAACCGGAGACGTTACTGAACTTTTCAGCAAAGCCATCGTGATTGCTGTCAGAACCTTTTCCATGGGAAACGTGGATATTCCACACACTGCCCGTGCTCATGTTGATAAAGTACCAACGCTTCTGTGTCGACTTCTGACTGAAATCAATCACCGAAATCACAGTTTGATTTTTGAATTTCGATTTATTTTTATGGAAGTATAAAACTGCCGCTTCCAATTTTTTAGTCGGAACAAGGTGGCTTGGGTCCAAGTAATCATAAAGCTTAAGAATCTCTTCATCACTTCCCGCAATCGGTGGCGGAGTCGTCTCTGCCGGAGGTGTCACGGCAGGCGGCGTGATTGAAGGCAGATCTCTTTCACCTTCTGTGCTTTGCCCGTTGTTGTCGTTCGGAGACGTTGCGACAGGTTCATTTTCTGGGTCGTCGGGAAGAACCGGAATGCCAGGTCCGCAGGCTGAAAGAGTGAGCATCATTGCTGCTGATAACAGGACTTTTGTAGGTGAGAAAGACATCATGCCGATCCTCCGTGCTGATAGTTCACAGAGCAGATCGGCTACTCGTTTTTAAAACTTAAAACTTTTTAGAAATGACTGAATTCTCGACACGTTTTCAGAGGGAAACTGTGAGATTTTTTTACAGTTTTTCTGACAAAAGACATCTCCCCGTAAGGCGCGCCTCTCAGTAAGATTTTCGAGAGGAGGAGCTATGCTGGAGTTGTCCTTGCCATGGTGGGAATTTGTCCTTCGCTCCGTCGTCGTTTATGCCTTTTTGCTGATATGTCTGCGCATCATCGGAAAGCGGCAGTTTGGTCAACTGGCACCCTTCGATTTGATTCTGCTTTTGATTTTAAGTAATGCGGTTCAGAACTCGATGAACGGTGGCGACCAGTCCTTGTTAGGCGGTTTAATATCGGCTCTCACATTGCTGACGCTGGATTACCTGACAGGTTGGATCACCTTCAAAAGCAAACGCGCTTCCTTGCTTATTGAAGGAAAACCCGAAGTCTTAATTCACGACGGGCATATCAACAAAGACCTCGTCAAAAAAGAGCGTTTGAGTAAACACGAAATTGATGCAGCCCTTCGTAAAGAAGGTTGTATGTCGATCAACGAAGTCGAATACGCGGTGATCGAAAACGACGGCTCCGTTTCAGTGCGCAAAAAAGATCAGAAACCAGAAATGACAATTAGCACAGACTGAAAATAAACCGTCCCTTCATGGTCAAACAGATCTATTCTTTTTTTAAAAAAGGAGTTTCCCATGAGAGTTCGTGAAATCATGCACCCCAATGCAAAAGTGATTAATTTCGCTCACACTGTCGAAGAAGCAGCACGTCTTATGGAACAAGAGGACTGCGGGTCGATTCCCGTAGAAAAAGATGACAAAATGATTGGCATGCTGACGGATCGGGACATTGCCATTCGGGTCGTCGCTCACGGCAAAGATCCTCGAAAAACAAAAGTTCAGGAAGTCATGAGTGAAGGGATCAACTACTGTTACGATGATGATGATATTGCCGATGTCAGCAAAAAAATGGCAGGGCGCCAGCATCGCCGTCTTCCGGTCGTTGATAGAAATAAACGTCTGGTTGGTATGCTGAGTTTAGGTGACATCGCCAATAAAGGCCAAGACGCCAAAATCACCCATGACACTCTATCGAAAATAGCCCATCACTAGAGGAAGAAGGGGCCGCCACAAACCAGCGGCCCTTTGTACTAAAGTTTTATAGGAAGAAGAGTCTCTGACAGCTCCACGGACTCCGGACTGAGATCCACAACCAGCGGAGAAATCTTAAGACCTTTGTGATAAGCCTCACGCAAAAGTTTTCCGTAAGCAGGATCAATCTCGTCAGCCGGTGTGAATGAACCACAATCATGGCGCTGAATCGTGAAGACCAACTCCGCCGTGTGTCCCTGATCCATCAACTGCATCAACTCACGCAAATGTTTTTGCCCACGCTCGGAAACAGCATCAGGAAATTTCGCAACCCCGTTTTCACCTAACGTGACATTTTTCACTTCGATAAAATGAATCTTGTCGCTGCCTTTTTTCTTAAGAATAAAATCCAGGCGCGTTTCACCGTTGATTTTATGTTCGGCCTTCGCCTCATCAAATTGTGCCCAGTGTGCAAACGTACCGACGGTTTCTGGATGCCCGACAACACGCTGAAGTGTTTCACGCATAATCACATTCGGAATCGCCGTATTCACACCGACCCACGATCCCATGGGAGATTTGATCATCTGCAAAGTGTACTTCAGTTTGCGTTCCGGATTGTCACTTTCAGAGAACAGACAGTGCTGCCCCGGATTGTTCACACTCTTCAGACTTCCCGTATTTGGCAGGTGAGCTGTGATTTTTTGCCCCTGCCATTCGATATCCGCAAAGAAACGCTTGTAACGTTGGAGGAAAATCCCTTCCTGCAGCTTGTGAGAAAATTTCATAGGACCCCCTTCAAAAGCCGTGATTTCACTCTCAAATTAGTCTTTTTCTGACAAATTTGTCGATGGGATTCCGTGGAGCCCCGAATAATGCAAAGAACTCTGCATTTCTTCACTATTGCGCACAGCGTAATTCAGTGCAATTGCTCTATGGGAGGACTAGAAGGGAGTGTTCATAAAGGACGGTTCTATGACGGTCAAAAAGCCAATAACTCCAAAGCCTTCGTGGCTGAAGGTGCGCGCTCCTGCGGGAGAAAATTATACGCGTATCAAGGAGATGATGGGTGATTTGAAACTGGCGACAGTTTGTCAGGAAGCGCGCTGCCCGAACATTGGCGAATGTTGGTCCGGCGGAACAGCAACGATCATGATCATGGGCGAGGTTTGCACTCGCGGTTGCCGTTTCTGCAACGTGAAAACAGGAAATCCAAAAGGAAAGTTAGATCCTTTTGAGCCCGAGAAGGTCGCCTACTCTGTTTCGCAAATGAGTCTTGAGTACGTCGTGATTACGACAGTCGACAGAGACGATTTGCCGGATCAGGGCGCAGAGCACTTCAGCCGTACGGTGACGACGTTGAAAAAACTCGCGCCGAATTTGATCGTAGAAATTTTGGCGGGCGACTTCCGCGGCGATCAAAATCTTGTGAACCAATTGACGGACGCAAAACCGGATGTGTATGCGCACAACGTAGAAACTGTGGAGCGCTTAACACCGAAGGTGCGCGACCCGCGAGCGGGATACCGTCAAAGCTTGCGTGTTTTGGAGATGGTGAAAGAGCGCGATGCGACTCGTTACACAAAATCTTCAATCATGTTGGGGCTTGGAGAAATCGACGAAGAAATTCTTCAGACACTGAAGGATCTTCGTGGAGTTGGCTGCGATGTGGTGACCTTTGGTCAATACTTGCAACCAACACCAAGACATCTCAAAGTAGTGGATTACGTCACTCCGGAAAAATTCCAAGAGTGGCAAAAGGTGGCCGAGGGTATGGGTTACTTGTACGTAGCTTCAGGTCCGTTGGTGCGCAGCTCTTATCGTGCCGGTGAATTCTTCATGAAAGGAATCATCGAGAAACAGCGAGCCGCGGAATTGAATAAAGAATTGAATAACGTTTTTTAGATATCTAAATGCAGAAAGGACTTTCTCAACATGGCAACTGACGTAAAACTGCCCGAACTTGGCGAAGGTGTGACTGAAGGTGAATTGGTAAAATGGTTGGTAAAACCAGGTGACTCTGTAAAAGCAGATCAACCTATCGCTGAAGTATTGACTGACAAAGCAACTGTTGAGGTTCCATCTCCAGTAGCTGGTGTGGTTAAAGATTTGAAATTTAAATCTGGCGATGTTGTGAAAGTCGGAGCAACGATGATCACTTTGGATGGCGCAGGCGCAACAGCTTCTGCTCCGGCGGCTGCAGCTTCTAAGCCGGCTGCTCCAACGGCATCTGCTGCTCCGCAAGCGGCAGCTCCTGCGGCGGGCGGCGGAAAAGTGCAAGACATCAAACTTCCGGAATTGGGAGAAGGTGTTACTGAAGGTGAATTGGTAAAATGGTTGGTAAAACCAGGTGATTCTGTAAAAGCAGATCAAGCGATTGCAGAAGTTTTGACGGATAAAGCGACTGTTGAAGTTCCAACTCCAGTAGCTGGCGTTGTGAAAGATTTGAAATTCAAATCTGGTGACGTTGTAAAAGTTGGTTCGACTATGATTACACTTGAAGGCGGCGCGGGCGCAGCAGCTCCAGCTCCTCAAGCTCCAGCAGGTGCTCAACGTGAAGTTCCTGCTTCTGCTCATGCGAACTTTGCAGCGGCTCATGCTCCGATTCAGTCCAGTTCCGCAGCTGTCGCTGCTGCACATCCTGCGCCCGGCGAGATATTCCCACCAGTTGCTGATTCAAAAGTTTTGGCAACTCCAGCGACTCGTCGTTTGGCGCGTGAAATGGGTGTTGATATCAATTCATTGGGTGGCTCTGGTCTTGCGGGACGTGTGACTCGTGAAGATGTCTTGTCTGCTAAAGGTGGCGGCGCTGGTTCAGCTTCGGCAAGGCCTCCGCTCTCCCCGGCTCCCGCCGGCATTCCAAAACCTTCTTACCAAGGCCCTGCAGGTGCGGCTGAAGAGCGCGTAGCTCTTGTCGGTATCCGTAAGAAGATTGCTGAAAACATGCAACGTTCTAAACACGTGATTCCTCACTTCACGATCATGGATGAAGCGAAAGTGGATGCGATGGTGGCAATGCGTGAATCTTTGAAAGATCATGCAGAGAAACACGGAACGAAGATCACTTATCTTCCAATCGTGATGAAGGCCTTGATCGCGACTATTCGCGAATTCCCAATGTTCAACGCTTCTATCGATGATGCGGCCGGTGAAATCGTTTACAAAAAATACTTCAATCTTGGTTTCGCAGCGGACACTCCAAACGGACTCGTTGTTCCTGTGATCAAGAATGCAGACCAAAAATCCATCTTGGAAATTTCCAAAGAGATCTTGGATCTTTCAAAACGCGCTCGTGACGGCAAGTTGAAACCAGACGAAATGAAAGGTGCAACTATCACTGTAACGAACATCGGTTCTATCGGTGGCACGTACGCGACTCCAGTGATCAACCATCCTGAAGTGGCGATTCTTGGTATGTACAAAATCGACGAAAAACCGGTTATCAAAGATGGCCAGTTGAAAGCGATCAAAGTGATGAACTACACAATGACAGCGGACCACCGTTTGATCGACGGCGCGGTTGCAGCTCGTTTCTTGGCGGCCTTCATCGCTCGTATTGAAAACCCAGGTAAAATGTTAGTGGAGTTGATTTAATGGCAGCGCAAAATTTTGACGTAGTAGTAATTGGTGCGGGTCCTGGCGGTTATGTCGCTGCCATCCGCTCCGCTCAACTTGGATTTAAAACAGCTGTCGTTGAAAGAGAATTCTTGGGTGGCGTGTGCTTGAACGTGGGATGTATCCCATCTAAAGCGATGATCACGGCAACTCACCTTCTTCACAAAGCTCAACATAACTTCAAAGATATGGGTTTGAATATCAAAGGCGGTATCGACGTTGATATGAAACAACTTGTGAAGTGGAAACAATCCGTTTCTGACAAAATGTCAGGCGGTGTGAGCCAACTTCTTAAAGGTTATGGCGTTACTGTTCTTAAAGGCGAAGCGGAATTCAAAAACTCTAAAGAGATCACAGTAAAATCTTCTGCGGGAACAGACTCCGTTCAAGCAAAATACTTTATCGTGGCAACAGGCTCTCGTCCGATTGAAATCCCTGGATTTAAATTCGACGAAAAAGACATCTGCTCTTCAACGGGCGCTTTGGCATTTGATACAATTCCAAAACGCATCGCTGTTATCGGTGGCGGTTACATTGGGCTTGAAATCTCTTCTTACCTAAGAAAACTCGGCACGGAAGTGACTGTGATCGAAGCTCAATCTGCATTGCTTGCAGGTGTGGTTGATCCAGACTGCGCGCAGATCGTTGTTCGTAAATTGAACAAAGCTGGCGTGAATATCATGTACGGCGCAAAAGCAAAAGGTCAGAAAAAAGTTAAAGACGGTTACGAAGTCACTGTTGAAATCAACGGTAAAGACGAAGTCGTTAAATGCGATAAGATCTTGGTGACAGTGGGTCGTCGTCCTAACGGAGACCAAGCGAACTTGAAAGCAGCGGGTATCGCTGTTGACGAGCGCGGCTTCGTAAAAGTAGACGCTCAACGCAGAACAAATGTTTCTAATATCTTTGCTATCGGTGATATCTGTGGCCAACCAATGCTTGCGCATAAAGCTTCTCACGAAGGTGTGCTTGTCGCGGAAGTGATCGCAGGCCAAAACCGCGTTTACGACGCGAAAACAGTTCCGGCTGTTGTGTTCACAGATCCAGAAATTGCCTCTGCCGGCATGACTGAAGCTGAAGCAAAAGCGAAAGGCTTCAACGATCTATTGATTGGCAAATTCCCATTTGCAGCTAACGGCCGTGCCGTGAGCATGATGGAAACAGATGGTTTTGTGAAAATGATCGCTGACAAGAAGACACACGTTCTTTTAGGCGTTCACATCGTAGGACCAGAAGCTTCTAACTTGATCTCTGAAGCTGTGCTTGCCATCGAAATGGGTGCACGCATTGAAGATCTTGCGCTTTCAATCCATCCTCACCCAACATTGGGCGAAACAATGATGGAATGTGCGGAAGCAACTTTGGGTCACGCGATCCACATTATCCAAAAGCCTTTGCATAAATAGTTTCTCAAGTAAAAATGAGTTCGAAGAAAGTTCAGAGGAGATTTCCTCTGAACTTTTTTTTTCGGGCTCCTGCCTTAACAAGTTTCTTCATGACACCGATTTTTGCGGCATTATTTATGCATAATAATGGGTAAAAATAGAAAAAAAGGCCACAATGACACCTTTTCTTGGGGGAAAAATGAAAAACTTGTTCATTGCTTTGCTGATTGTGTGCGGTTTGGCACCATTGGCGCATGCTGACATCAATGACAACTTGGATAACGCAGACACTTCTTATGTAAGACCGGGACGTCCTCCGGGACCTGTTCGTCCTGATCCACGTCCGGAACCATATCCAGATCCATATCCACCTCGTCCACGTCCAAACCCTGGATATCCACCTCCACCACAGTACATTTACGAACATGTGACATGCACGTCTTACAACTATCGCTACAACGAATGCTTTTTCAATAACTACAGAGTTGTTGAAATCCGTATTTGGTCGCAGCATTCCTATGATGCTTGCATCTGGGGACATACAGCTGGCGTTTACAACAACCGTCTTTGGGTTGATCGCGGTTGCAGCGCGACGTTTGAAGTTGTTCGTTACTACTAGTTCGTTTGCACATTTAATTTCTGCATTCTTACAAAGAAACCCGCATCTCGATGCGGGTTTTTTATTTTCAGGTAAGTTTGATGAATGGAACTGAGAATTGGTATTTCGGGTTGGGTTTATCCGCCGTGGAGAAAAGTCTTTTATCCGGGAGATTTGCCCCAGAAAAAAGAACTTTTCTATGCGAGCAGAAAAGTCACTTCCATTGAAATCAATGGGTCGTTTTATAATTATCAAAAACCAGAATCCTATCAGCGCTGGTTCGCGGAAACGCCGGACGACTTTGTTTTCTCTGTCAAAGGTCCCCAGTACATCACGCACATTCGCCGCCTTCGCGATATTAAAATGCCTTTGGCCAATTTTTTGGCCTCGGGTGTTTTATACTTAGATCACAAACTCGGCGCTTTTCTTTGGCAGCTTCCTCCGAACTTTGTCTATGACGAAGAACGCCTGGAAAATTTCTTTAAACTTCTGCCTCACACTTTCAGTGAGGGAGTGAAGCTCGCCGATACTTCCGAACGTTTTCAACCTGATTATCCTCAAGAGATTCGCAAATCTCCCAGACCCCTGCGACACTGTCTTGAAGTCCGGCATCATAGTTTTGAAAATCCGTACTTCATTGAACTTCTTCGCAAATACAACGTCGCTTTGGTCTTTGCCGACACCGCCGGCAAATGGCCCTACATGGAGGACGTCACCACGGATTTCGTGTATTTGCGTTTGCATGGCGATGAAGAAATCTACAAGAGCGGTTACGATGAAGAGACTTTAAACTGGTGGGCCGACCGAATTAAAACCTGGTCTCAAGGAAAAGTTCCTTCCGATTCATTAAATGTCGTTGATCTGACAGTTCCCAAAAAACAAAGGGACGTGTTTGTTTATTTCGACAATGACATCAAAGTGCGCGCACCTGAAGATGCACAAACACTCATGGAAAAACTCAAAATCAAGAGACCTAAAACAAATTCCTGAATTTGACTTCACCTGAAAACGGGATCAGAATTTTATCGTGGAAACAGCAAAACCCCTTCTGATCGGCCTTTCACCGCGAATTTTGCACGAAGCTCCGGAAGGTTTCGAAGCCAGAGGAAAAACCATTCAATATCTCGAACAAAACTTGGCGCACTTGATTGCCAAGCATGGCGCTCTGGTCTTCATGATTCCTTCCTTGGAAACTTCGTCGATTCTGAATAAAGAAGATCTCGATGTAAACCAATACGCCGATGTGCTCGATGGTTTGGTTTTGCAAGGGGGCGTGGATATTTGTCCGTCGCTGTACGGGGAAGAACCGATTCCCGCCATGGAAAACCAGCGCACTGACCCTGTTCGTGATCGCTATGAAATTAAACTTCTTAAAGCTTTCGCCAAACGCCAAAAACCTGTTCTGGGAATTTGCCGTGGGTTTCAGTTGATGAATGTGTTTAAAGGCGGAACTCTTTTTCAAGATCTCCCTTCACAACGTCCCGATAAAGTGGCGCACTTCCGCGCGGATCTGTATGACAGACTCACTCACAGTGTCGAAATTGAACCCGGTGGTCGCCTTGCAAAAATGTACACCCGTGGCGGAGAGATCGTGTCGATTCACCATCAAGGGATTAAAAAATTGGGAGAAGGTTTGCGTGTTGAAGCCACGTCATCAGATGGTTTGATTGAAGCCTTTAGTGCCACTGAAAATAGTTTTTTCGTCGGTGTTCAGTGGCATCCTGAATTTCATAAAGACTTTGAAGAACACTTTTTATCTTCAGAACCCCTCGTGCGCAGCTTTCTGGAAGCTTGCAAAAGCAAAGAGGTTCCGCAAGAAGTTCAACCGATCTTAAATCCCTCTTAGAGATTCTTTTTCAGTTCTTCCAAGGACTGCGCCAACGCTTTGTATTTTTCAAGTTTGGCTTGTGGCAAAGCCAATGCGCGCTCGATCGTCTTTTTCGCTTCTTCTTTCTGGTTCAACTCTTTTTGAGTTTGCGCCAAAAGTTGCAAGTTCTGCAAGCGCCAGTCTTCACCCAATTCAACGGCTTTTTGCGCTTCAGGAAGAGCCTTTGCGTATTCTTTATTACGAGAATAGAAACGCGCCAAACGCATGTGATAAACATAAGTGTCTGGGTAAGCTTCGACCAATTTCACCAGCCAAGCTTCTTCTTCCGCCTTCATCTCGGCTTTTCGCAAATAAGTTTGCGCCGTCATGATTTCGCCGGGACGCTTGACGCTGAAATCTTTCTTTTTCAAAAGATCTTGAAGCTGCGTGATAACCTGCTTTGCCATGTCGTCTTTTTTCAACTCTTTCGCTGAAGAAAGCCACGTGGAAAGAATTTCTTCCTTCTCAAAAGGTCTGAGATCAGACACTTTCCAATCGACAAAAAACTGATGGGCTTTTTCTTGGGAATTCGCCAGAGCCGGCAAAAGTTCTATGTTTTTGTTGAGCTCCGTCTTCACTTCTTCTGGAAGACCTTTTTTATCGTCAGTATACAAAGAAGCCCAGTCATTACGAGCAGACACTGCTGTGAAAGAGTTTGGATCTTGAGCAATCCATTTTTTGAGAACCTGGATATAACCATCACGGTTCTTTTTATCAGCTTCATTTTTCTCGGCCCACAAGCTGATTTCCGCGTAGGCAAAGAAAGGTGATTTGTCCTGAAGTTTTTCGTACCACTTCACGGCCGCTTCAAAATCCAATTTATTAAAGCAGTACTCGGCCATTTTTCCTTGAGCCGTGCGATCGCCAGCATCGGCTTTTTTCTCTGTCTCCGCCAGTGTTGAGGTTTTCTTCAAAGCCGTTGTGAGTTCTTTAGAAAGAACCGCTGTCGGTTTGAAATCCAAGCTGCGATACAGCTCTTCGCCTTTGCTGTTAATAATTAGAAGTGTCGGCAATGCTTTGATTTTATATTTATCACCAAATTCTTTGTTGATGGCCATATCGGAGTTCAACGCCAATTTCACAAGTTTCTTCGTAGCACCTTTAAATGCTTTTGTTCCAAAAACCTCCGTTTCCAGACGAACGCAGGCTGGGCACCAAGGAGCTCCGTAGTCGACAAGAACGAGCTTTCCTTCTTTTTCTGCTTTTTTAAGAGCAGCTTCCAGGTTGTTCTCGATAAAACCGTGAGAGTTGATGTGAACTTTTTCTGAAGAAGCAGTTTTGATTTGCGATGTCGTTTCTTTTTTTACGACAGGAGCAACACCATTTTGCAGTTTACCAGCTTTCAATGTGTAATCGTATTTGTGCTCCTCACAAACCGTTTTCTTGTCATCGCAGACATAAAAACTCACCTGCAAAGACTTCCCTTCGGCTTTGCTCAAATCAAAGAGCATTTCTTTTTCTTCTTTTTTAAGAGGAGCACTTTCCTGATTACCGATAAGAATGTTGGCAGGAGCGTCCTTATTGAAATGAAATCCCGAAGCTACATGGCCCACCAACTTGGAATTTTCTACAGCGAGTGTGACTTTTCCGTCAGAAAGACGAGCCCAAGCCAGTGCAGAAATCAGTGAAAGTGCCGTGATCATGAGATATTTCATAAGAGCCTCCAATATACTGAAAAAGGACTCTATCAAGAGGGCCTTGCAACTCAACAAAAAAAGCATTTAAAAAGGCCCTTTTTCCCTTTCAATTCTGCGTACTTATGGGTCTCTTTACAGAGCGCTCCCCTCTCCCCTTCATTCTCAATTCATTTTCATCTTCATTGGTTTTTCATTTAGGAGTCTAAAACACGGAAAGGTTGTGCAAGTGCCTGGCTTTAGGTATCTCAGCGACTCACCAATTAAAGGAGTTTTAGATGAAATTGCTAGTAGCAGCTCTTCTTCTGACTGTATCTGCCGTTGCCGCTCAAGCGGAAACTTTGACTATCTACACAGACCGCCCTACTGCGCGTCTTCAACCCATCGTTGACCAATTCAAAGCTGACAAAGGCGTTGAAGTTGTTGTCGTTGAAAAACCTTACGCTGACATCGTAGCACAAATCGAATCTGAAGGTGCTGCAACACCTGCGGATCTTATCTTCACAAAAGATTTGGTTTTCTTGTCTGATCTGACAAACAAAGGTCTTTTGCAACCTTTGACGAATGCGGCTGTTAAAGCGCGCGTTGCTCCTGCAATGAAAGATCTTAATGACCACTGGGTTGCTGTCACTTACAGAGCTCGTACTTTGGTTTATGATTCTACTCGCGTAAATCCTTCTGAAGTTGCTAACTATGAAGACTTGGCTGACGCTAAATGGGCTGGCCGTGTTTGCATGAGAACTTCTAAAGGCACTTACAACGTTGCTTTGATCGCAAGCCTTGTTCACCACAAAGGTGAAGCTCAAGCGAAAAACATCATGTCTGGTATCCTTGAGAACTTGGCTGTTGATGTTTACCCGAACGACACAGCGATGATGACGGCGATGGCTAACGGTATCTGCGATATCGGTATCGCTAACACTTACTACTTGGCTGGCATGGTTCAACAAAACCCGAACTTCCCAATCAAACCTCTTTTCGCGAACCAAGACACAACGGGCGCTCACGTGAACGGTTCTGGTATCGGCGTAGTGAAGTACTCTCAAAAAGCGGCTTTGGCTCAAGAATTCATCGCTTTGATGTTGCAAGAACCAGCTCAATTGCACTTGTCTTCTAGCCACTTGGAATACCCAGCAGCAGTTGGCGTGACTCCAAACACTTTGATCAAAGACTGGGGCACTTTTAAAGCTGACGCAACGAACTGGTCTGTGATCGGCGAACAAGTTCCAGCAGCTGTTCGCATCATCAAGGAACTTGATTATAAATAATCATGAATAAGTTTTTTAGAACTCTTATTGTAGTTTCCCTCTTCGGCCTGAACACTCAGGCCGAAGACGTTTCTGAGGTCTCAGCAAAAATGTCTGAGCTGGGTCCTGTGAAGGTTATTGGCAGCTCTGAAGAAGAACTGACTCAGCCTAGTTCAGCGCACTTTATCAGTAAGGAAAAGCTCGAACTGCAACAACAGACAGACGTCAATCGCGTTCTCAAACAGGTTCCCGGCGTTTATATCCGTGAAGAAGACGGCTTTGGTTTAAGACCCAATATTGGACTTCGCGGAACGCATCCTGATCGCAGTAAAAAAATCGTGATTCTTGAAGACGGTATCCTTATTGGACCGGCTCCTTACTCGGCGCCGGCGGCCTACTACACTCCGTTCATGAGTAAGATTGAATCGCTTGAAGTATTTAAAGGTGTGGCTTCCGTTCCCTATGGACCTAATTCCATTGGTGGCGCGATCAACTACATCACTCGCAGTATTCCCAAAGAGAATCAAAATGAATTGGAATTAGCGGCGGGTACTTTTAATACGCAAAAATATCGCGGCAACATCGCTCGCGTCTTTGACCGTGGTGGCGTGATGTTCGAAGGAACACACATGCAAACCGATGGATTTAAGAAATTGGATTCCGGCGAGAAAACGGGATTCTCTAAAAATGATTTCTTGCTTAAAGGCGAATACAACCTCGACGGTGAAAAACGTCATTCGATCCAAGTCAAAGTCGGCTATGCCACGGAGCTTTCCGACGAAACATATTTGGGTCTTTCTTTAGATGATTTCGACTCCACTCCTTTCCGTCGCTACAATGCTTCTGAAAAAGATTTGATGGATTGGCAGCATGAGCAATACCAATTGACCTACAAAACCCAAGTTCAAGAAAACTGGGGCGTGTGGGCAACTGTGTATCACAATAAATTCCATCGCGACTGGAGACGCTTTGATGGCTTCCGCGATGGCAGCATCAAAGTGAATTCCGTATTACTCAATCCTACAGGCCCTCAAGACCAGCTTTACCATGACATCATCACTGGCAAAGAGGACTCTGCGTCTTCTGGAAGTAATGCCACGGATCTCGCGGTTCTGAATAACGATAGAAACTTTTATAGCCAAGGTATTCAATTCGGCTCTTTCTCTGCTCATACCGCAGGAACATGGACTCACCAAGTGAGTCTTGGACTTCGCCTTCATGACGATCAGATCCGTCGTAATCACACGAAACGCTATTACTCTATGACGGACGGTCACATGGTGGGCACGGGTGAGACGGCTGTGCAAAAAGATTTGAATCGCGACACGACTCAATCTTTAGCTTTAACAGCGAGTGATGAAATGTTGGTCGATGCCATTCCTGGATTTAAGCTGACGACAACAGGACGCTTTGAAACCGTCAACTACTCTGCTCAAAATGATTTGACGAATACGACAACAGACGGCTCCGAGAACTTCTTTGTTCCCGGTCTTGGAGTCTTTCAACAGTTCACAGACAACTGGTCTGCTTTTGTCGGCGTAAACCGTGGTTACTCCATCGTGGGTCCAGGACAAACTCAAAGCAGCAAAGCGGAAGAAAGCATCAACTACGAAGCCGGCGTGCGTTTTTCTAATGCTGATCACGAGCTGTTCATCGAAGGAATTGGTTTCTGGAATGATTATCAAAACATCAAAGACACGTGCTCGTTCTCTTCAGGATGCACGACAGGGGATCTAGATCAAACTTTTGATGGTGGTAAAGCCTTAATCACGGGTTTTGAGACTCGTGTGCAAAAGGGCTTCCAGTACAAAGCCGTTTATATTCCTGTGGGCGTGAATGCGACATTCACTAAAGCAGAGTTTAAAAACGATTTTGACTCGAACAATGAGGTTTGGGGAAATGGATCTATCCAATCAGGAGATCCTTTGCCTTACGTCCCTGAGACTCAATACAGCCTTAGTGTCGGTGCTCAATATCAAAAGTTCACCCAAGAAGTTGTCTTGTCTTGGACTGGGAAGATGTACAACGAATCTGTTTCTACCAACAGACAAGAAATCGCCGCTTACGGAATCGTCGACTGGAGTTTGAAATACCAGTATGACAAAGCAGGCTCTGTGTACGCGCGTTTGGACAACATCTTGGATCGAGAGTACTTGGTGTCGATGAAACCTTACGGTGCCCGTCCTGGAAAGGCTCGCAGCGTTTTAGTAGGCCTGAAACACTACTTCTAAGATCTTTTCACTCTGGAAATAAGCTTTTTTCCCAAAGTCACAAAGGGAGCCTTGTAGTGCTCCCACAAAGAAGTTCGGAATCGTTCACTGAGACCGAACTTCAATTTCTGCACATCTTTAGAAAAAATCAAAGACCCAAAAAGTCCGTCCCAAATCGCCAGACTCACACCAAAGTTTTTATCGTAGTGAGCGACATCTTTGGAGTGATGCACTTGGTGTTGAATCGGACTGATCAGAAATCTTTCAAAAGGCCCAAATCCCAGCGGGATATGACTGTGGCGAAGGTTGGCCCCTACCAAGTTAAAAATAAATCCAAAGCCATTGATTCCCAAAAGGGTCCATAGCGAGAAACTTGAACCAAAAAGAAAAATAAAGACGCCAATGGCAACGCCCAAGCTCACACTGTTGCGCAGAATTGCCAGAATAGATTCGACAGGATGAGCCCGGTACAACGTCACTGGAGTCAGAACCCGCGCACTGTGATGGAGTTTATGAAACTCCCAAAGTGCAGGAATTTTATGCATCAACCAGTGATGGAAAAAACGGAGGAAATCGTCCCAAACAAACACCGCGAAAGTAAAACCGAGAAGCCAAACATTGGTGACGGGAATATCCAGCAAGTCGCCGCCATTAAATTTCACCAAAAAACGGATCACAGCCTGGGAGATATGAAAGCTTCCTTCAAATAACGGAACAAAAAGAAAACTCTTAAATAAAGCATTCAGGAAATAGATCAAATAATCCTGTTTTGTAGAGTGATTCCACCAGTACTTTTTGCGCAAAACCCAACGGCGCAGGAGAGTTTTTAAGGGCATTTTTTGCTGGCGACCCACGATCCATAAAACCACAATAACCAAGAGCAAGCTGGAAAGAATATTGACGTGATAAAGCCGCGATGTGGGCTCATCGAATTGAAAGAGTAATTTTTGCAAACGAGACCAATTTTCGGGCTTTTCCAGCATGCCTTTTGTTAGCACACAGGGAGGATTTTCACACTCGTTTCTCAAGAATCCTCATTGAGTTTTCAATTATACAGGGCCTGTCATGAAAACTTGTCATAGTGGGGCCTTTTCAGGCACAAAGAGGCCTCGGAAAGTGAGGACTTATGCACGCTAAAAACCTGATTATGAAGGTGTCTCTTGCCTTAGCAACTTGCCTACTCACGGCTTCTTGTTCGGATTTCTTCCAAAATGAAAACACCCCTCGTAACACCGGTGGCGGCGGAAACACACCTCAACAAGGTGGCGGATCTTTGCCTGGAGATTTCCAAAAACCGAATGAAGGTGCATTCTCTGAACAAAAAATGTTGATCAATATCGGTACGAACGTGATCGGTCGTGCAGTTGAAAACTTCAGCACCCAAGTGCCTGTCCTAAGAAACTCTCTTCGTCAGTATTGCGAAACTTTGGCAACAGGTTCTTCGGCTCGCCGTGAAGAAACTCAAGCGCAATTGGACTGGGAACGCGCGATGTTGGCATTCCACGAAGTGCAAGCCGCACCCTTTGGTCCTTTGATGGACAACGGTCGTTTCTTGAACGACTACTTGTACTCTTGGCCTTACCTGAACACATGTGACATTGATAAAAAAGTTTTCGAAAATTCAAAAAATCCCGTGAACGGCGACGCTTTGATTTTCAACGTGCGCGGTCTGGGTGCTTTGGAATATCTTCTTTTTGAAAAATCTTTGAAGAGCACATGCAACCTACGCGCAAACCCGGCGATGGCGGAGTGGAATGCCCGTGAAGAACAACAAAAGAAATTGGACCGTTGTCTTTGGGCGCAAGAATTGGTGAAAGATGTTGAGACAAAAGCTCAAACTCTCCATAACAACTGGTCTTTGCAAGGTGGCAACTTCACCAAAGTTCTTATTGACGGTTCTCGCTATCCGAACCTGAAGGAATCTATCAATGCAGTGACTGATGCTCTTGCGAACATCGAGAAAATCAAAGATTTGAAACTAGGTCGTCCTTTGGCCCGTCATAAAGATTGCACTGAAGACAAATGCCCTCGTGATGTAGAGCATATCTATTCAGGTTTGTCTTTAGCAGCAGTTGAAGCACAGCTTAAAGGTTTTAAAGCAGTCTTTACTGGCAGCTACTCGGCTCAACCTGGATTTGGTTTTGATGATCTCTTGGCACAATCCGGACGTTCTGATGTCGCAGCAAAAGTAGTTGCAGCTCTTGATAAAGCTTTGGCATCTTTGCAAGCCGTTCAAGACAAAGGTTCTTTGTTGGAACAAATCGAAGCGATGGACCCTGCCCTTTGTAAATCTTCAACCATGACTGATCGCAAAGAAGAAATCTGCGCGGTTCATGCGGACGTTCGCGATGTGGCCTTCTTGCTTAAAACGGAAGTGTTAGCCGCTCTGGCTCTGAGAGCTCCGCCGACTCATCAGGGTGATAATGACTAAATAACAAAAGGGGCTCAGTGATCTGAGCCCCTTTTTCTTTTACTGACCTAGTGTAAACGTTTTTAGTTCGACAGCATGATGTTCGCCTTTGTCCATGTCATGCCAATTTCCTTTTACGACACCAAATGGAACATCTCCCCACCAAACTTCCCAAGTATGAGTGTCGCATGTTTTCTTCATGTGACATGTTTTGAAGGTTCCTGCTGGAACCGTCACATCTTCAAGCGTGCCTTTTTTAGCCACACAGTTTGTCATGACTTCGTTCCATTTTGCCGTGGAGTACATTTTATCATCATCGATGTCTTCCATCATTGTCGTAGTTACACCGTTAACGATCTTGTCGACCTTCACCATCCACTCTTTATCAGTGTCATCGTGTTCCGTGACTTCTTTTTTTACTACAAGAGTTTGTGCGGCATCCGGGTCTTTTGTATAAGTGCCTTCCCACTCCGCTTTATCTCCGACCATAGGATATGCCAACGAAACTGTTGACGCCAAAGTCACCACGCTCATTGCAAAAAGATTACCTAGTTTCATACTTTCCTCCTTGTGTTGGGTTGTTTTTTTGTTAGTGAGATGATGATTCGGGCTGAGGCTTTTTCAGTCAACCCGACCCAACGAAAAACATTCGCTTCGTTGCGAATGCGCATTCTGCTAAGGAACAGAATAGCAGTCCTTAAGATCCCTGTGAAATTGCGATAGCAGACTTTCAAGTCGCGTGAACGTAAACTGTCTATTGGCCTGACTTGTAAGTCCTTTTTGCACACCTTCTAAAATTTCAATATCTTGGCCAATAATCACTTCTAAAAACTCTACCTTCTGCCGAATCTTTGCATCATTCGCCCCGTCCAACGTAGGCACTAAAGGAACATAGCGAAACTGTGTTTTTCCTAGCTCCGCTGGCAGAAGAGAAATCAACGCCGCGTGATCATCATAAAAAAGCAAAAAACTGGAAGGGAAAATGTAGTACATCACCTGCGCCCATTTTAAAGGAGGTTCTTGATTTGTGGGTTTTCGCAAAGGCACGACGATCCTTGCGTTCTTTCCTTTTTGGTCCGCGAGACTTAGATTTGGAAACTGCAACTGCGCAAGATACGGAGCATGGGCGTGGGTAAAATGATAGACCTCCAGGAAGGCTTCAACGCCAATTTTCCAATTGAAGTTCACTGTAAATGAAATTTCTTTCACCGGATGTGCAGGAAGAAATCCTAGCTCTTCTTGGTCGTGATGAAGCTGCTCAAAAGGAGCTTCCAGATTCGCGACTTCCCCTTCCGGATCTAAAAGAATCCACACCAGGCCTGCACATTCATACGATTTGATCTCTTTCAAACGAAAGGCTTTTGAAGAAAGATGAGTGAAACATTGATCGCTCACGGGAATATCTAAAATTTCTCCCTCTAATGAATACGACCACCCATGAAAGGGACAGACAAATCTTTGTCCTCCGTCATTCTTAATATTCAAAGGTGCTCCGCGATGGCGACAGGCATTTAAGAACACGCGCGCCTTGCCTTGCTCATCTCTGACCGCGATGACAGGCACCCCGCAGATCTCGCCTGCATAAAAGGTCTCTTTCATTTTGAGTCTGTCGGAATTCACCAGAGGCATCGGATGCTTCTTAAGGACCTCCTGAATCTCGCTCTGATATCGGTCTGCATCCAAATATTCTTTGACGGAAAGAGAAGAGGCTTGAGGACCTACCTCCAAACTTCCGTTTTCCATGTGCGAAAGAGTATCGGAGAGAATTTGTCCGAATGTTCTCACGGCGTCACCTTTTCTCTATTGACGTAATCGGGAAAGCACTCTGCCTCTTCACGCAGACAGTAAGCCACAAGATTAGGATGGGTGAGCAAAGTTTTTTTAAGATGGCTTTCAATGGGCTGCTTTAAGATTGTAATCAAAAAAGCATAAACGGTGGCGTCGACCTCTGAAAACTGCGTACCTAAAAAATAAGTTTTATCTCCTAAAAGATCCGAAAGAGCTTTCATCTCTTGGCTGCCAAGACGGTACACTTCCTCTTGCGTATGTCTGCCAAGACCTTGTTGATAGGCTTGAGATCGCAAACGACTGCGCAAAAAAATTAAAAAAGGAACGCCAATAAGCGGCGGAAAAAGCGGCGCGAATTCGGTTTTTAGTATGCTCCAGCCCTTTGGATCAATCCATCGGCTATAAAGCAAAATGAAATAAAGATGCTCCTCCACCATTCTTTGAATGGCAATGCCCTGTGCTTCTTGCAAGGCCCCCGCAGAACTTTGAAGTCCGCGTTTTTCCGCCAGGTGCTGCAAAATAAAAGTGGAATCCGGAATGACATGCTCGCCATCGCGAATAAAGGGCATTTTTCCTTTAGGACCTCGGGCTGGATTCTTCTCAATCACGACCCGATAGGGAATTTTATTTTTCCTAAGATACATTTCCACTTTTATACAAAATGGACTGAGACTAGGAAGTCCCCAAATTGCGGGATACTGATGCAAATAAATCATAGAGATCTCCTAAAAAGAGCCGCCATTAAAGAATAAAAATCAAAAAGATCCCCGTAGCTGCCTTCTAAATGCAGAACCTTAAGAAAACGGCGGTGCAATTTTGGTGATCGCTGGCAACGTTTCGTAAATTGATTCAGATATCTCTTGGCAACTCCATCACGGGGATCGGAGCCCAGTTTTGAAAGTAAAAATGGCAGTCGGACTCTTTGAACCGAAGAGTCGTGAAAAGATGAACTTTTTATTTTCCTTTCTCCTAATATCTCCTTTAGGAGCCGAACCTGCTCTAGAGCCACAGTCATGCCTTGTCCAAAAACGGGATTCAATGAGCAAAAAGCATCCCCCAAGACCAAAAGATTTTCGGGAAAGTTTTTGATTCGGTGAAAACGGCGCATATGCATTTGTGGTTTTTGAAAGAAGCTCATCCCACTAAGAGGAGTTCCCTTCTCTATGATGCGAAGAAACTTTCCTCCCGGGACTTTGGCGGCCAGTGACAGAAATCCTTGAAAATCAGGAGTTGCCTCTTGTCGAGCCCCCTGTTCAATGATCGTCGCCACACAACGCCCCCCCTCCACCGGAGAAATCACGGCACCCAGGGAATCATGGGGAGGAGAAAACTGATAATAGTACTGTCGAAATCCGGCAAAGCTGAGAGACTTTTCAGAAAACATCATCGAACGGTATGTAATTCCAATGGGCAGAGCCTCGGTGACTTTTTCAATAGGAAACTGGGAAAAAATTCTTTTCATAGGAAAGTACTGTCCTCCGGCAAGGATCACCAGATCTGCATAAAGGATTCTTTGACTTCGACAACGGACAAAACCGACTTGTTTCTTGTCGATATGAATCTCTGCAACTTCCTCCCTCTCAAAAGAAATGCGCGGATTCTGCTTCACATGTGAATAGATGCGACTTTCCAGCAGAGGACGACTCATGGATCTTGTGCGTACCGGAGATGGATAACGAGGAAACTCTCCTAAACGATTCTCCCAAACTGTGTCCTCCGCCCAATCAATAGAAGGACAAGCACGAAAGTCATCGTGAATTTCCGGCATAAGGTCTTTTAAAATTTTTTGTCCCCGCTTTAGCAACACATGCAAATGCGCTCCTTGGGGGACACCGCCTCGCGGAAAATCCACTCCCACAGAAGCATCTTTTTCAAGAACGATCACAGACTGAAAATGTTCAGATAGAACATGCGCCGCCATCAACCCGGCAATGCCTCCGCCAATGACCAAGGCCTTTTGACAGTTCATATGCGCCCCTCCAGATTTTCATGAAGGCCATGCAGCGCCATCAAACCCTTCGCATACAGCCCCGTTGAAAAAGTTTTTAGATTTATTTTTTGGATGTGAGACAGTTTTTCGTTAAGTTCGTCAAGCAATGTCAGTTTGTACGTTTCAGCATCAACACCACCCTGAGAAATCAGAATTTCATTAGTAAAATCACCTTCCGCGATTTCTCGTTTTAACGTGAATAGCAGATTGCTGATTCGTCCCACCCGCTGCCCATTCAACAACACCTCTCTGCAAGCTCCGAGTTCTTCCACGACTAAATACGAACTTGCCATAAGATCTATCGTGCCCGCCGCGAGCATCGCCATATTGTAGGCGCCGAGCATGCGGGACTCCGTCAGATTCCGCATAAAAGGCAACTCAGTCATCAGCTCCGAATACCTATTACTAATGTAAACCTGTTCAATATCAAATTGCAGAATGGGCAAAAGCCGAGAGTAGTTAGAAAACTTTCTTAAGAGCGCCGTCAGCTGCGAAAAAAGAAAGCGCGCAAGTTCAAATGTCTTTGCCTCTTCCGCGTTTAAATCCGGAGGGACTTTGACATCTTGATTCACGTTCAGTTTATAAAGCTCTTTGAGTAAACGGGGGTTTCGATACTGAGGGTTGTCAGCCAAGTCATCATAAAGAGTCACAAGCATTCCCAAATGAACCTTGGCGAAAACGGCACTGTCTTGAAGTTTCTGATCCACCGTATTCAATAACGTAAAACGGTAACCCGTTGGTAAAAAATCTCGGAACAAAACTTCAGGACGTATCGCCGAAAAAGTTCGGTAGGTTTTGACCAAAATCTCAAGTTCTTCGTCGAAATTTTGAATCTCTGTCTTAAGGAGTGCCACTGAAGCCTCCGTCTTTTAAGCGAATCTGAATTTTCTGGTTTGAAAGAGGATGCAAAGTAATCAAAGGTTCGGATTGAATATCTTCGCGTGGACACGTCAGAACGTATTTCTCGCAAATCATTTTCAAAACTATAGAAGCTTCAAAGTAGGCTAAGCGTTCTCCGACACAAGATTTAGCACCCGCCCCAAAAGGAATGAATGCAAAAGGATGTTTTGCTTTTTCTAGAAACCGTTCAGGAATAAACGCGTCGGGATTATCAAAGTACAAGGAGTTTCGATGCATCTCCGCGATACCGACAATCACCTGATCCCCCTTTTTTACTCGCATCCCCATAAGCTCATCATTGTCGTTGGCTTGCCGGGCGAGCATATACGCCGGCGGAAACAGACGCAGACTCTCCTTGTAAATGGCTAAAGTCATCGACTCATCTCCGCGTGCGACGGAATCCTGATACCGTGGATTTTGAGCGAGCAATAATAAAGTAAAGGCCAGAGAAGACGCAGTCGTCTCATGTCCTGCAAATAAAAATGTCATGCAGTGATCAATAAGGTTTTCATCTCCGGCATAGGCTGCCGGCACCGCCGCGTCTACCCGAAGATGCCTTTCAATCAAAGCTCTAATCTCGCTTTGCAAGGTGCGAATTTCGCGATTTTTAAACGTCGGAACATACAGCGGAGCTGGCGCCAAAGAGCGCATGCGCAAACCACAAAGATAATTGAGACGCAAAAACTTCTCTCCGATCCTTTGCGCGAGTTCAGGAGAGCGAATTCCCAAAAAAATCGTCAGCGCTGTTTGCAAAATCAAAGAGGTCATCTCTTCGGTCACATCTATGGAAGCTTGATTTTTGACTCTGCCAAGAAATTCTTCGCAATAGTTTTCAATGATGGCCCGGACGCTTTCCAATCCCGACGTACTGAACATGGAACGGGATTTCATGCGCCCCTCGCGAGATTCTTGTCCTGAGAGCTGCACCAGTCCCTTTTTTCCCGTCACAGGCTGAATGCGATCAAAGACAGTTCGATTTTGAACATAGATGTCGGCGCGCTTAATCAAAATTTCTTGCGCACTCTCCGGATCAAAAGTGAAAACGAATCTTTTAGGTCCTATATAGAGACATTGAGGTCGACCGTGATCCTTTTGAGCCAGATTCCTCATAAACTCCAAGGGCTCTGACATAAAGTCAGTCAAATTCGAAACGGGGCTTAGCATGTTCATGGCCTCTCCTTTTAAAGCGCCTTTACCTGCGCTAAGGATTAGCCCATAAAACATTTGAATATAATTTCATTATGGATTAGAACCGTTAACCAATGGATATCAATCGCGTTCGCTATTTTCTTTCTCTCGTAAAAACAGGCAGCGTCACCAAGGCAGCCGAGCTGCACCGCATTTCAGCTCCCGCTTTGTCTAAAGCCATCAAGGTCTTTGAAGCTGAACTGGATGAAAAACTGATAGTACCAGATGGACGTGGTATTTTACTCACCGATCGGGCCCGTGAGATCGCTCCTGCTTTGGAAGACATCATTAAAAAACTGGATGGTATCATCGAAAAAACAGATCTTCAGGAAACGCACTCTGAAGAAGGCAAGCCTTTAAAAATTGCCACCTTTGAGGTCTTCTCGACCCACTTTATGGAAAGAGTGTTAAGCGGTGCTTTTGCAGGACGGCCGTGCTTGATTCACGAAATGACTCCAGGACGCATGGAGCAGAGTGTGGCTAACAGAGATTCGGATTTTGCTCTGACTTACATTCCGATTCCTCATCCCGAGTTAGATCATCTTCGCATTCAGTCTATCGAGATGGGAATTTTTGGACTTAAAAACAAGTTCAATGACTCTTCCGAGAGTGCTCCGTTTGTCATTCCTATTGCGCCGATTGAGGGTTCTCCGAATCGCGTGCGGGGACTGGATGGCTGGCCGGAAGAAGCCTTCCCTCGCCATGTCCTCTATCGTGTGGGAATGCTGGAGTCCGCTCTGGGAATTTGCCGTCGCGGCCTGGCCGTGGCTTACATCCCTAAATTCATCGCAAAAATGCACAATGAAATCGTCAAATCTGAATTTGTCTTGGAGGAAAAACCCCTTCCGAAGCGTTTTCCGCGCAGCAAAGAATATGTGTATTTAGTAAAGCGAAAAACCGATTTGGAAGATGATGTCGCCAAAAAATTAGGGAGCGCCATTCGCCGTCTTTGCTCATTATGAGAAATGCGTGCTAATTTTGTTGCCAGTGACGTTCTTTTAGACAGTGAATTATGTTCAACCGCGTTTTATAGGACTTAAACGTCTGTAATCCTAGCATCACTCTTGCTCTATGAATTGGCATGAAGAGTGATAAAAACGTGAATATAACTAAGAATTTTTTCTCAAAACGAAGCACCCGCAATATCGTGGGTTCTTTGGTGACTTTGAGTCTTCTTGTCGCACTCTTCAATTCCGCGAGTTTTCCAGTCGTGGTTCAGCAGATTAAAAAGATTCAGCGTATGATCCTGGATGGAGTGGTTTTCTCTAAAGATCCCGACATCGTTTATCACCGCGAAGAAATTCTTAGTGATTATCAAGATCGCGTTGGGGAAGATTTTACGATTCCCGCAGGTCTTCGTGATCGCGTGGGTTTCTGGTTTGATATTTACACTCGTTATGATTCCAATCGTAAAGTCGTGCACCACACGCTTTACCCGTGGGTGGTCTTTAAAGTTGTGGATATTACATCCATCATCAATAGCGATACACCCAAAGCCCGCTGGATGCGCAATGTGAAAGCGGATGAATTCGTCACTGACGAAGTTCAGAATATCCGTGAGGCTCTCAAGGAGCTTGCCCGTGGTGCGGAATTGGATGAGGAAGACGAATACCAAGTCCTTGCTGCAAAAGCGCTAGAAGTTCTGCCTGGCTCGCTACGGAACAAAGCCAAAGAAGCTCTTAAAAACGTGCGCGTGCAAACTGGTCAGAAAAACTTTTTTGCTGAAGGTATCGAAGTCAGTCCGATTTACCTTAGCGGTATGGAAGAGATCTTCCGCAATCACAAACTTCCTGTGGAACTCACACGCATTCCATTTGTGGAAAGCAGCTTTAATCGTCACGCCGTCAGCAAAGTTGGTGCTTCAGGTATTTGGCAATTCATGGACTACACGGGCAAAAGCTTTATGACAGTCAATGAGCACATTGACGAGCGCAACTCACCATTTAAAGCGACCAATGCGGCGGCTCGTCTGCTTAAAGAAAATCATATGATCTTACGCCGTTCGTGGCCTTTGGCTGTGACAGCATGGAATCACGGACCTTCTGGCATTCGTCGCGCGATGAAAGCGGCGGAAAGCGAAGACCTGTCTGAGATCATCAACAGCTACCAGTCTCGCACTTTTGATTTTGCTTCTTCTAATTTTTACTGTGAATTTTTGGCAGCTCTTTATGCTGAAAAGTATCATGAACAAATCTTTAAAGATCTTGAGTACGAAAAAACTTTGGATCTTCACACAGTGAAGCTGGCTCGCTCTATTTCTGCGAAAGAATTACTTCGCCGCAGTGGCCTTGCTAAAGAAGATTTCGTTATGTACAACCCAGATCTGAAAAAGGCTTTAGAACGCAACGCTTCGATTCCTTCTGGTTTTACATTGATGGTCGACACACCGGCGCGCTTGGTTCTTAAGAGCCTTCTTACAAAAGACACACGCCCTGATGACACAAAAGTCAGTCAGAGCGAAGTGTCTTACAACGGCGACGACGTCAGTCGCAATTAGTGATTACTTAAGACAAGAATAGTAAACTTCGTAGTTCCCCTCTGGCAACATCTGATCAAAGACTACATTTAGACCTTGAATGTGGCGAGTTCCATTGTAAACCTGACCATCTTTAAGAACTAAAAGAGATCTCATGGAGTCGATCACCGGAGCACATGTCAAAGTGAAAGACTTCAATGTGTTTCTAACACCTTCCGCGATACCTTGCACCTGCGCCGCATAGTCCGTCGCACACACGTCGCCGATCACACCACCTGTGAGTTTTGAAATCTGCTCATAGCGGAATCCCGCAGAGTAACCCTCACCATCCAAGCAAGCTTTATCCCCAGGACGCGCGATGATCGAGTGAAAGCTCATGGATTTTTGTCCGCCGAAACTGCTTTGGACAAATTTAACAAAGTTTGCCGGATCATTCTTAGCTTCACTTGCAGATTCGTCTTCATCCGAAATCACGACAACGGCCAATTGAGAATCGGAACGAATGAAGTTGGTGTTACCACCCGAAGATGCCAAAGATCTTTCGATAGCTCTGTAAGCCGAATAGATACCTTGCTCTGAACCGCTTCCTGTTTCCGGTCTTTGCAAAGTCATACCCAAAGTATAACGAGCATCAGCATCAGACATGGAGGAATTCAAAATATAAGAATTACTTTTACCGTAAAGAGGAACCAAACGACCATCTCCCAAAGTTTTATGAACCGGGTCTGTCGTCGTCACGGCGATCTGCCAATCAAGACCTTTCACAACATCGAGGAAGTTGCGCACACGGTTGGCCATGCTTTTCTGTTCGTATTCCATGGAGCCCGAGTTATCGATGACGAACAAGATGTCCACTTTTTGGTATGGATTCACTTTCACGTTTTGCACCATCTGTTTATACAAAGAAGACACTTTGAAAGAGATGGATTTTTGCGAGGAAAAACCTAACTTGTCTTTTGCAGAAACGGACAATGTATAATCCCCACCTGCCATTTTAGGGATGACGACTTTATTTTGTCCCGCAGCACACGCTTTAGAAACGCCAGCAAACTGGCAAGTCACTGTGTCAACACCAGCACCGACATCTGTCACAGTAAAAATAATTTCTACGTCGAGACCTTCTTCAACCGGAGCTGAAGGGTATTTTGCAAACACAATGTCAGGGCCAGCTTGGTCAATGAAGATTCTTCTGACAAAGCAAGAACTCACGCGACCGTCATGGTCACGAAACTGCACACTAACGGGAACCGATTGATTTGTTTTTGAACTCACTAAAGAGCGGCTGCTCACGTAACTCACCCAGTCGCCTCCCGCACAGGTTTCATTTTCTGAAACCTTCAAGTAGGCCGAGTGAAAGGGAGGATAGAAATCCAAAAGAAGATCCGTCGATGCCGTAAGGACTTCGCCTTTGTTGATATCCAGACCCTCTGGCTCAGAAGGTTGAGGGGTGGTTGTACCGCCATCGTCCGGAGGATTCGTTGGGTTTGTTGTTCCGCCTTGGCCGGAGTTGTCGTCGCCGGGCTCCGTGATGACATTGAAGTCGCCGTTATTTAAATTGGAAGGAACTTCGCTGCCCCCGCCATTATCTAGACACCCTGTCAGCGTCATTGCCGCAACCACTGTGAATGCCATCGCCAAACTTTTCATCGAACCCTCCGTGTTATCCCTAACCCTGTGACTCCATTCTGTAGCGAGTTTTAGGGGCATTTCAAATGAATCTCATTTTGAAATTTTTGTGACTAAAGCATTTACACTCGCCGAAAAACTGCTGTAAAAAAATTTTTCAGTCTCTTTAGAACTCCTTTGAAAACTGTACTTTCCTCCATACGCGACACAATTTGTGAAAAACTGAAATGTCATGACATCCATCGCATTCAGTGGCAAAAAGTAGTGATGGCGGATCTTATTTTTCAAGATTGGGGACTTATCGACTACGATGAGGCCCTTAAAAATCAGCAAGAGCTTGTAGAGAAAGTGTCTTCGGAGACTCTTCCGGGTTATCTCATCTTCTGCACCCATCCTCCTGTTGTCACTTTAGGTCGCGCCACCAAGTCCGGTGATGTATTTAACTGGAATGGAAAAACCGTCGAGGTCTCCCGCGGTGGCAGAGCGACTTACCACGGCCCCAGTCAGTTGATCGTCTACCCGATTCTAAATCTGACTTTTGCACGCAAAGGACGAAAAGATCGTGAGATCGTGGGCTACCTTCGTGTTTTTGAAGATGCGATTGTGGATGTTTTAAAATCTTACGACATTCAAGCCCAAGGGAGATCGCTTCATAAAAACCCGCAAACAGATTCTGAAGCCGATGAAACCGGAGTGTGGGTGGGAAATCATAAACTCGCATCGTTAGGTGTCGGCGTCCGTAAGTGGGTGACCTTCCACGGAGCGGCGATCAATCTTACCTACGACCCTAAGGCCTTTGTTGGAATGAATCCTTGCGGCTTTACGGCAGAGACGATGGTGAGTCTTGAGCAAGTCCTCAACACTCCCCTCGATACGAAACAATTCAGCGAGAGATTGAAACTTCGTCTGCTACAAGCTTTGTAGTTACTTTTACCGTTAGCGGCGATGGCAGTGGTGCACAATATTTGTAATTTAATTTTTTATTGACACATATTTTTGTGAATTTTCGAGGAGTTAATTTCTTCGAGATCATCGACCAACAAAGCCATTATACCCCCCACAACACCTCTTCCCAGCCCCTCATCACAAGGACGAAGGGTCGACCGTCTGTCAGGGGAAAAATCGCTTCTAATTGAACATTAGAGTGAAAAATGTCGAATTTAAAAGTCGTGATAGAACTCTTCCTGCGGGAGGATTTTATGAATCAAAGCTTAAGAAGGTTATCGGACCAGGACCTTTTGCGACAAACTGAAATGCTTGTTCAGAAAGAAAGAGCGACGACTTTGGAGGTCTTGCAAAGCTTGCGCGAAATAGAAATTCGTCGTTTATTTGTGGATCTAGGATTTTCATCCATGTATGAAATGTGCATCAAGTATTATAAATATTCCGAAGGCCAAGCACAGCGAAGATTATCAGCAGCAAGACTCTTAAAAGAGCTTCCCGAAATTGAAGAAAAAATTCAGTCAGGAAGTTTAAATATTACAACTCTTGCCAAGGTTCAAAGTTTTGTCAGAGCAGAGAAACAGGTACAGCACCATCTTTCCAAAACGGACAAGTTGCGGTTGTTAGAAAGTCTGCAAGATAAATCCACTCGCGAAGCGGAAAAAGAGTTGGTAAAACAATCTCATCAGCCAGAACTTCTACTGGGGAAATTTAATTTGAGTGAGAAATCTTTAAATGAGAACGCCATCAAAGATTCCTCTGAACAGTTTGTGAAGTTCGAGGCACTACTCAATGAAGAAAATCAATCACTGCTTCGGGAATTTAGAGAGCTCTTTGCTCATGAACTGCCTGATGGAAATGCTTTATCCGTATTGCAGTTTCTTTTAAAGAAAGCCGTCAAAGAAAAGAAAAAGAAGCTGGGTTTAGAGGGCGCCACCAATAAAAAATCTGACACTGATAAATCCGAATTCAGCAAACCAGCGCCGAACTCAAAGATCGAGAAAAATGCTGCGCAACTGCCATCGTCGGCAAAGGTGACCTCTTTAAGACCTGCTATTCCCACTCATATTAAAAGAATGCTATGGCAAAGAGCCCAGGGTTGTTGTGAACATATTGATTCAAAATCTAGGCAACGATGTTCATCGAGATATGCATTGCAAATTGATCATACGAAACCCATTGCTCTTGAGGGCGACAATACTATCGAGAACTTGGCCTTGCTTTGTCGAGTTCATAATTCACGGAGATCTATTAAAACTTTTGGTCTTAACAGTATTCCCATTTAGTCAGACTATGAACGAAATCCAAATCATTAGATTTCTGAGCGAAGAATGAGTTCCTCTTCTTGCTCAGGATTTTCAGGATGCTGTATTTTCTGAAAATCAGCGAATCCATTCTTTCGGTAAAATAGTCGAGTCCGTTGATAAGGTTCGTAATCGACAGCGTCCCCCAAGGTACTGACAAGAATAGATTTCACATCGTGCCTCAAAAGATTTTTACGAAGTTCCTGCAAAAGCTGTGTCCCGATCCCGGAACGATGTTGATTCGGTACAACCCCCATCCAAGCAATCGTCGCGATCCCTTGATTTACAAAGTAGGTTAAAAAACCGACTATCTTACCTTGCTCAACAGCTACAAGCCCAGATTGGAAAAGGATATCTTTTCTAATAGATGCAATACCATCTTTAGTAAACCATTGAGGAAGAGCCGTCGATATTGCCAGAATCATATCGTGATCCTGCGAAGTCATTTGTCTAATCAGCATAAAGTCGTTTTACTTCAGGCTTCTGGGAGGTTACTTCTTCTTTGAGATCATGTGATCCACCGACCAGCGACCGGCACCGTGAAGCACAAAGAACAAAGAGGAAAATAGGTACAGAAGAGCCATTTCTTTTTTCGCAAATGGATCAGCTCCATGGGCGCCAAAGACTGCAACTAACATTGTGAACACAACAAAAGCGGCCGCAGGACGAGTGAGCAATCCGATCGCGAGCAAAATGCCGCCCGCAAATTCTGCCAAGCCCGCGCACCACGCGAAAAACTCTGGCGCCGGAAAACCCAAAGCGGCTACGCCATCCACCATCATTTGCGGTGGAGGAAGTTTTCCCAGACCGTGGGAAAATGCCATTGTAAGACCGATGAACACACGCAAAAGCGTTAAAGCCACATCGTCATATTTTGTATTGAAATTTCTAGCAGAAAGAACTTTTGCAACAAAACCACTCATAGATCCTCCAACAAAGGTGTTATTTTAATTCGGGAGCGGAAGCTTGGAACTGACGTAACATGGGCATGATCAAAGAACGATGATTGTGACTTCCATCCAAACAAGCGTCAAAAAGTGAAATCAAATCGTCCGTTGAGTTCGGTGAAATATCACCGTCATAAAAGGCCATGGCCCAATTGGCGAAAAGGCGCTTGTCCCCTTCCGCCTCAATCAAAACTCGCAATGAATAATTGCGATCGTCTAACAAAATTTTTCCTAGAACTTTTCTAACGCTCTTTTCATCCCCCTCCAACAATTGGAGAAAGTGTCCATCACGAAAAATCAAAAGGCCAGTAATGGCCTCTTGAGAATTATTTCGGCGTGAGACATCTAGGATATCGCGAATATCGGTGTAACTGATATCCTCGGCCGCCTCACTGATATAGACGAGATGAAAAATATTGCTCATACCCTCTTAAGCAGGAGCGTTCATCATGATGACGGCTTCGCCCTTCACCACGATATCTCCATTTTCTTTATATGCGTTTGTTTCAACAGTCGCGATTCCTTTTTCTTTACGAAGACCTGTGATCTTGATTGTGATCGTGATCGTGTCGTCGATGAAAACAGGATTAACGAATTTCAAAGATTGACCCAAATAAATACCGCCCAAGCCAATACCATCAACAAGCGCTCTGGAAATCAGAGCGCCGACGATCATGCCGTGAGCAATACGACGCTTAAAGCGGCTTTTTTCCGCGTAGGCGTCGTCAAGATGAATAGGATTGCGATCTCCTGATAGATCTGCAAATTGGTGAACCATTTTATCAGTCACCTTTACAGTAATCGAAGCCGTGTGTCCTACATCAATTGTCGTAACCATTTCAAAACTCCTAAAGAATATTTGCTGCCAACTCGGCAAGCTCAGATCTTTCACCTTTAGTGAGAGTTACATGGGCTGCAATCGGATGCCCTTTGAATCTCTCGACCGCGTAAGTGAGACCGCTGTTCGCAGAATCTACGTAAGGGTTGTCGATCTGATAAACGTCTCCGGTCAAAACAACTTTTGTCCCACGTCCTGCGCGAGTAACAATTGTCTTGATTTCATGCGGAGTCAAGTTTTGTGCTTCGTCAACAATGAGGTATTGCTTCGGAATGCTGCGACCGCGAATATACGTCAACGGTTCAATATTGAGCATGCCCTGATTGATCAACTCTTGCGCGCGACCCGCCGCTTTTTTGTCCGCACCCATCAAGAACTCTACGTTATCAAAAATCGGTTGCATCCAGGGATTTAATTTTTGTTCGATGTCACCTGGCAAATAACCGATATCGCGTCCCATGGGGAAGATCGGACGAGATACGAGTAATCTCTGGAATTGGCCCTGATCAAGGGTTTTATGAAGACCTGCTGCAATCGCAAGCAATGTTTTTCCCGTACCGGCTTTACCTACAAGAGATACAAACATCACTTCGTCATTCATCAAACAATCCAACGCAAACGCCTGTTCGACGTTTCTTGCGTGAATACCCCAGATAGAGTCTGCGGCTTGCATCAAAGGCACGATGGCTTTTTCAGCAAAACTGAAACGACCAATCGCCGAGTGATTTGGATTCGCAGAATCTTTCATGATCACGTACTGATTGGCATAAAGCTTCATGTCCGTGAGGAAACGTTTTTCTTTATAGAACAAATCGATTTGCTCAGGAGTCACCATGATCTCTTGATAACCCTCGTAAAGGTCATCGCGATTGATGTCGTTAGTTTCATAGTCTTTCGCAACGACGCCGTAAACGTCGGCTTTGATACGAAGATTGATGTCCTTCGAGATCAACTCCACTTTGTAACGTGGATGTTGTTTTTGCAAAGCCAGCGCCGTATTCAGAATACGGTTGTCCGCCTTCTGATGATCCAACTCTGACGGCATCCCTGCGAGCATCAAGTCTGTGTTGATGTAAACCATTGTTTCAGAGTTATCGATTTGCACACCGCTTGCCAAAGAACCCTTGGCACGAAGCACGTCGATAAAGCGGCTGAATTGACGAGCGTTACGCCCGTTCTCCCCTTGGTCTCTTTTGAACTTGTCGACTTCTTCGATAACTGAAATAGGGATATGCACATCGGCTTCCCCAAAGCGCAAGATAGCCTGAGCATCAAAAAGGATCACATTGGTATCAACTACAATTTTTCTGCGCTTAGATTTACTCAAGGACAGCCCTCCGTGTTTATAGTCCGTGCAATCTGCATCCGCTGCAGATTATCCACAGCTAAATTGCAACAAATTGCAGGACTAAAGTCCACGGAAAAGGGCCGCGAGAATTGAATTTACGAGATGTGTGAAACGAGAACGTCGCCAGAGTCTGTTTTCAGGCTCGCACTGACATTTTCGATGAATTTCACAAAATGATGGAGCGCGACATCATTCATCGTGCCTCTAACGAAGTTAGCACCATGACGGATTACGCCTTCGTCCTCAATCGCACGACAGTTGGTCACGCGAATTGTGAACGGAAAATAAGTCGAATGATTAAGATAAACACGCATTGCCACTTCTTCGCCTGAAGTGAAACCACCCTCTGTGAGTTCCAAATCAAACGCCATCCCGTTTTCAGAGATATCGTAAAGTGCGGCCTTCAAAAGACCTTTTTCAGGTAATACAACAAAAGCTCCAACGAACTCTGTCAAAATTGTTCTTTTTACGTCGCGGCGATCACGGCTCAAAATCTCTTGACGAGCCTCTGTGATATCAAGGACTTCTGCTCCGAGCTCTTTTTTGGTATTTTCCAAAGAATTTTGAGATCTTAGGCGCGTCGTGATATCGAGAACTTTCCCCATTATTTCCCCCTGTGACACACTTCTTATCGGCAGAAAATGTTTCAACTTTAGCCGTCTTGCACTAAGGTCCAGTTTCGTCCTAAAATGAGACGATGATAACGACTCGTCGGGTCCTTTTAACAATAGCTCTTCTTTGCAGCCTCGCCCTGCACCTGATCTTCTTTGGAGGAGTGGTGTGGCTTGCGCCCTTTATGGAAAAGAAAGCGCCAGAGACCCTCGAAATCTCGCTTTATCCTGAAGGACAAATTCTTGAGGCTTTAACCCCAAAAAAACAAACCATCGTTCGCCAAGCCTTGGTGCCAGAAAAAATGAAAGCGCCAGAGGATGAAACTTTGGCGCGCTTTCTTTCAGAGCAAAAACAACGTGTGCGTGAAGAAACTCGTGCGGCAAACACCGGCATGACTGCCAATCGCAGTAACAAAGGACTTTCGCAAAACAACACGCCTCCAACGCCGAAGCCTTCGGGAGCTAAAACATCTGATGAAACTGACAAAGACGGATATAAAAACGTCGACATCACAAAAGAGTTGCAAGAGATGAATCGTTTTGACGAAGGCATGTCGACAATTGGTGAGTCGATGCCCCGGGATGTGCGCGTGGGCTCTTTCACGGCTTTAAATACAGATCGCTATTTGTTCTATACTTTCTACGCACGCATGGAAGAACTGATCCGCTATCGTTGGGAGAGCCGAGTGCAAGCCGTGATCAATAATTTTGATCGCCCGACATTAGCACAGGCAGGAAATCGCAACTGGGTCACCCACATTGAATTTCTTCTGGATAAAGAGGGCTTTCTTCAGAAGGCTCTTATTATGAAAGAGTCAGGCATCATGGCATTTGATGCGGCCGCCGTGAATGCATTTCGGGACGCCAAAGTTTTTCCGAATCCTCCGAAAGAAATGGTTCAAGAGGACGGCTACATTCACATCAAATTTTCATTCACGGTGAATTACAACCCGCCAACGTTGGTCAATCGCAACTAGTCTCGCGTCGGGTCCCCGATGTAACCCTTGCCACTCGGAAAAGCGGCCCTCTAAAATGAGGAATGCCTGTCGTGATCTCTCTGCTTCTATTCTTTTTCGGAACAAAGGCCTTGGCGGAATGCCCTAGAGGACGAACACCTATTCAAGTGCAGTCCGGAAGCATGAATTTCAAACCTTGTCTGGAAATTAAATCCGCCTCCTTCACAAAATTGGATCTTGTGGGAGTCGTTGCCAACGACAGCTTTCTTCAGAACATTCTTTTTAAAGAAGTGATCTTTCGCCAGAATCAATTTTCAAATGCCGAGTTTTCTTTGGTCGATATTGAAAAAGTAAAAGCCCGCAATTCCAATTTTGCAGGCAGCCTCTGGCAAGGTGGCAGTATTAAAGAAAGTCAGATTTTAGAGAGTGAATTTACCAAGTCCGAATTAAAAGGGGTTCGCTGGATTCATGTGGACGCCACGAACTCGTCATTTCACAACTCGCGCTGGTCGCAATGTTATCTAGAAGACGTCAATCTTGAAGACACGGATTTGCGCGGTGCTCAGTTTGAACGCTGTTTGTTCGTGAACGTCAAACTGCATGGAGCCCTTTTTAATAAAGCCACGATCCTTCCAGTCAGCGAAGCCTATCGCGCCGAACAAGGGATGGTTTTTAAACCATGAAAAACAATCCCGTCAGACTCTACGGCTTTCTTCTTTCTCTCACACACTTTGTGACACTGATTTTTTGGCATGCGTTCGATTTGCAGTTTGGGCTTCTGTACAAGTTGCAAAGTCTGTCTGGCAACTCTTGGTCATTTATCCCGGAAGCTTTCACTCAGTTTGTTCAGAATCAAGCGACGGGAATTACGTTTTTCTATGTGGCCTTGGCCTTTATCACGCCGACTTTGTTTGCGATCCCCAAGATTCCCTTTAAAGTTTGTTTGAGTGTTTTCACTTTAGCTTTCTTGGTGAAGCTCGGAATCTTTTTTTCGTCCTATGATTTAATGGGGAACTACCATTACATGAGCAATCTCGTGATGGCGGGATATATCCTGACTCAAGGAAACTTGTTCCTTGCGCAAATCATGTTGGTCTTCTTCTATTTTGGCGCGGGTTTGATCAAACTCAATTGGGAATGGATTTCTGGTTCTGCCCTTCTCGTCGACACTTTCCTTTCTGGCATCTGGCTGATACTTGCATGTATTTACGTCATCATTCTGGAGCTTGTTTTAATTTGGGGTGTGTTTTCCCAGAATAAAAAAATAAAATATCTGACTCTTGTGCAGCTTCTTGCCTTTCATCTTTTTAGCTGGCACATCGTGGGATTTTATTATCCGTCGATCATGCTTTTACTTTTAACGGTGTTCTTGATCTACCAACCACAATCCGAAGTCGTTCATTTCCGACGAGGGAAGTCCCCAGCTTGGATTTACTTTTATGTCCTTTTGTTTGTTCTGGCTCAGCTCTATCCTAAACTTTTAAATAAAAATGAGGCCCTGACAGCAGAAGGACGCTTATTTTCTTTAAATATGCTGGATGCAAAAACCGAGTGCCTTCCTTCTTTCCAAATAAAAACGGTGGATGGTTATCTCTATCTCGATCAACCACTCACCTACGCCATTCGCGTTCGCTGTGACCCTTTGGTCTATTTCAACTACGGAAAGAAGTTATGTGCCGAGCAAGGATGGACGAAAACTCCTTCGGTGATCTTCAATTTGAAATCTAAAAAGAGAACGGACACCGAGTTAACGTGGGTTGTTCGCGATCAGGAACTTTGTGATGCCGGACTGACTTACTCTGTATGGAGCAATAGCTGGGTTCATGCTTCAGGAAATCCTTCACCGCAACAAGAGAGCTATTCTCCTATCAGTGGCGAAGCTTCGCATTGGCGGGAAAATCCCGCGCGCACAGGTGAAAGCAAAAAAACAGTATCTTTGAATGCCTCTGTTCAACAGATTAAAATATCTTTGCAGAGTAGAATTCACAGTGCTGCGAAATCAAGTCCTGTGGTTTTTAAAGACCAATGGATCGTAGGAAGCGACAGCGGCTGGCTCTTTGGATTTAAATCTTTTGAAAACATCTGGAACGACTATTTTCCGAAACCTCGCTATGGATTTCATGGCTCTGCTTCCGTAACCAATCGTGGAGAATTCATCTTAGGATCTTATGACGGAGTTTTGCATAAACTTGACGGTGCTACCGGGAAAAGAATTTGGGCAGAAAAACTAGGTGGCGCCATTGGTTCATCCCCTTTGATTATTGATGAGCAAGTTTTTGTTTCTGTCGAGATGCCTCCGGACGGAAGCTACTTTTACGGTCTGGATCTTTATAGCGGGAAAACACTTTGGAAGACATCTCTGTATCCGGGACTGTCCCATGCGTCCTTGGCATTTGATGCTAAAAATGACGTGCTCGTAGGAAGTACGAACGCGGGCCTCCTTGTGGCTCTCGCGAAAAAATCAGGTCAAGAAGTTTGGAAATATCAAAGTCAGGGAAAAATTATTGCTACACCTGTGATTGGCAAAGATCGTGTTTTTGCGATCACCACAGAAGGTGTACTTTCCGCTCATAGTTTGCAAGAGGGAAAACTTCTTTGGTCTCACAAGTTGGATTCTGGCTCTAGAGCTTCCCCTTCGTTTTCTACGGATTTAAATATTTTGGTGGTGCCTTTAGAAAATGGTCGAATCACCGCCTATCAAAGCGAGGATGGACAGAAGCTCTGGGATTTATTCCAGCCCCATGAACACGTCGCCAGTGGTCTTATTACGACAGATAAAAAGGGTTCTATTTATTGGGATCTCTGTGCTGATAAAACTTTATGTGCCATCAATGTTAAAACAGGAGCGATTCTGAAAAAGTATACACTTCCTGGAAACTACTCTTCCACGCCTGCTATTCTTGGCAATACGCTTCTTATCACTCTTGATGGCTCGGAGGGTGTATGGACGTTGGGCTCTTCTTCAGTGCAATAAGAGCCTGTTGCAAGCTCGACAAATAAATTCCTGCCGCTCTTTCTGAGGGGTCTGCCTTGTTGAGTTTTTCAACAACCGCCCCTTGATATTCACTGCGATTACCCGAAATACGATGCTGATATTTTAAAAGGATATGCAGAAGGTTGTCGAAAGACTCTTCTGCTGGAATCAAGTCATTAGCGCCGACTCGTGAAAGCAGATCCACATGCAGGAGTTGTCCCGCAATCGCTTCAATGGGGTGATTCCCTGAAAAAGGGCCCTCAGGAAGCAGTGATGGTTGTTGAATGAGTTCCATCGGTATTGGCAAATTCTTTTCATTCCACAAGCGCACCATAAAAAGGTTTCTGCAGAAAAGTCGCTCTTCCGTCATCGACTCCTTCTGGCTTTCCTGAAACTCAGAGAAAATATTTTTGACCTGTTCAGGGGCACAAGAAGTTTGATCTTGTGCCAAACATTTTTGTGACTCCTTGAAAGTATCTCGACACAAAGGTTCTGATTTCAAAACAGGGATGGACTTCAGGCGATTTTCGACCAGTTGAACTTTTTCTTCGGTCGTCATTTTTATAAAACGATTTTTATCTCGCTCAGTCATCATCTGCGCCAAAGGTTGAATAAACATCAGTCCCAGGCTTATCACGGCGCTGAGGACTAAAAGCACTATTCGTTGACGACGGCTTACGTGGCTCCACAAAAGAATGCCCAAGATCGTTAGAGCTGGCAAAAACGAATAAACAAAACGCGCCTCTCCCGTATTAGCGAGATAAACTGCCGCCATTTGGGTTGCTACGAAAAATAATAAGATCTTTCCGCTTCGTTCTTTCCACAGATATTTGATGCCAAAGATCACAAAGAAAAAAAGCACCGCGTACAACACCGAAAATGTGTGCGCGATCCCACGCATTTGTCCCTTAAGGGGATCTGGATAAAAAGGTCCATCAAAAACATTGAGAAGACTGCGCAAGCGGAAAACCAAGAGAGAGGGATCTTTCTGCAAACACTCCCATGCCATGTTGGTGTAGAATTTGGTGTCGGCAAAATCCTTTTCCAAATAAATTGAACGCGTTTTTTCCAAAGGCCAAAACGCCGGAGGGCTGAACCAAAAAGAATTTTCCTCGGTCTTAAAGTGTAAAGTCGGAGCCTCACACCATGTTTGTGCTAAATTGGCGCCACGATTCAAATTCAAAGACGTATTCTTGTATTTATCTAAGTGAGCATTGATTTGCCCCAGGATTAAAAGCAAAACTCCCGCCAAAAGAGCCGCTCCCAAAAATTCTTTTGAGAATAAAACCTTTCTTCCTTGAGGTTCGATCCAAAACAGGTAAATCGGGAGCAAAATCACAAACGGAAGAATTATGTTGCGGGCCATGACTGCAAAGACCAAACAGATGAAAAATCCCAGCCACTTCTTCCAAGCTGTGAATGAAAAGACATCCAAATACAAAGCTAAAGCCAAGCAGGTTGTGAACTGAAAAAGACTTTCACTGATGTTCATCCCGTTGATATAGATTTGCAGCGGATTTATCAGAAGAAAGAGACCTACAAAGATAAAACTAGGTCGATAGGGAGTTTTAAAAAATCGAAGAGTCTTAAACGCCAAGGTCGCCGTGGCTAATCCAAGAAACTGATTCAACCAAAAGACAATCGAAATCCGATAAGACAATAATCCCAGAACATCCAAAATTTTGTAGAACGAAGCCAAGAATAGCGGATAAGAACCCCACGCCGCCAGGTTGTTAACTTCCTCCCCGCGCAAAATCTGCAAGGCCCGTTCGTCAAAACGAAAGGCCATGTGGATATTCCAAGTTTCTTCTTTAAAAAAAAGAGCAAAGAAAACAATCCGGAGGATCAAACTAAGAAGCAATAGATAACGAAACCTCACAGAGAGATAACACCCGTCTTACGCATATCATTACTTAAACTCGTCGAAATACTCTTCGTGTCGATCTTAATAAGATCGGGAACCGACAAATAGAAGGACATCAAAGTCTTGATATCCGGTCGTCCAACACATACTTGCGGCAAAGTTCCATTTCTAAGATAACAACCATTCACCATAGAAAAAGTTTGAATGCTAACGTTCGCGCCGTCAACACTCATGAAGTACAATCCAAAACCTGTGCCGACAACTGGATTGTCCGCGTTGGACTTAGGAAACTCCTCCACATTGACAACATTTTGGGAGTCATCAAAAGTGATCGCATAAGTTCTAAAGAAATGTGACTGCGGACCACCGTCAGTACACCCGGAATTTCCGGGCGGACAACAGTTCACAACGGCGCTCCCGTTGGCTAAGTGAGAAATAAACGGACGCTTGGGCATAACTCCCAAAACGTACAGAGCGGTCACTCCTGGATAGTGAGGGCTGTCGTTCACGGTAAAATAATTATCTAATTCATCACAGCGAGACACCAAAAGTCGTCGCGTCTTCTTGTCAAGACCTCCACCGACATTGCTGAGGGCATGTTCTTCCAAAGTAAAAGAGTCCAGAAGAATATTATAAGTTCCTCCGCTAGAAAAGGCAGCCTGAGCTTTATTGTAAAGAGGATTTGAGTTTCCCTGCTTCAACCACTCTGCCGGATCAATGCTCATCGCAGGAACCGGTGTTGTCGGATTCGCGCCCATACTCGCGGGACGTTGTGGGATGGGTCTCAAATAAAAACTGCTCGGCATGTTGAGGCGCTCTGTGCTCAGATTTCTTGAGGAGCGACGCACATACATCACGAGGTCCTGGGATTCCGCCAAGACCTCTTGTCCTTTTTCAGATTTCTTCATTTGTTTGACGAAAAAGATGGTCGCTTGGCTGGAAGCCATTAAAACCAACGTCAATACAACTCCCACGACCATGACTTCAATCAGCGTGAAGCCGTTGGCCTTACGTTTGTTCCTCATGGCTTAACCTTAATAAAATCCAAAGATCCCAAATTAAAGTTTCCTTTATTCAGAACCCACAGCATGGAAATGATGGGTTTTCTTAAATCCGACTCCAGAAGTCGTGTTTCGCCCTCTTCACAACCTGGTGCCTCGGCTCTGATATGAATGGCTTTTTCCTTCATGCTATAGCAAGCCACTTTGATTTTTACATTTGGATTGTCGACCCAAATATACTCAGGTTCTTTCGGTGCTCCAGTTTGTGGATTTGCACCTGCTCCACTGGAATCCTTCTTCTCTTCTTCTGCGGGTTTTTCTACCTGCATTTGAGTCTGCTTAACTTCGATGAAGGAACCGTTTCTATCAACCAAAGAGTTGCTCAATACTTCCGTGGTCACTTTGCGGAATCCAAGAGCTGCTAACTCCCCTTGAATTGCCGGAGCGTATCCGTTTTCGAAAGCCACCCACACATGGGGCGGATTTCCGTTAAGTTCAGGGAACGGGAAGTAGTTGCCGTGATCATCAACCAACAACATCGCTTGCAACCACGCCGTGGGTGAGTGCGGAGCCACGAACAATCCCCCTTGAGCTTCGCAGGCCTCACCACCTCGGCTAAAGCTGTCACTGGCTCTGCCACTGGTGATAAAGAAAGACTTGTTCGACTTTCTAAGACACAAGAATTCCATTGAGTGCATTTGATTTTTTGAAACCGGAACCACACCACGGAATTTCACGTGATTAAAGAGCGCATAGGCCGTGTCGTTGGCGTCATGAGGACTTTTCACGAAGCTATACGGAGTCGTAGAAATGATCGTGTGAGTTTGCACTCCCGATGGGTTGTAGTAGAGCATGTGCTGCTCGTCGTCGCCATTGGAAGTCGCTGCGCGAGGTACTTCCGCAATCACAGCTCCGTTTTCCATTTTCAACGCCACCCAAAAGTCATTGCGCACTTGGGAACCAAATTCTTTTCTTAATTCATTAATGGCATCCACTTGCTCTGAATCACCCTGTGGCGAAACGAAGCTTCCCACCTTAGCAAGATTCAAGAATGCATAGCGATTTCCTGAAGTAGGAATGCGATTCAAATTTTCTACCGAGCCTGCCTGTTGGGCAATCCCCTCACGAAGAACCTCAACAAGATGACTTTCACGTCCCAAGTTTCTGCAGACAGTTTGCGCTTCATCATATCGCGCCGTGCGGGGGTTCTTAGATCCCAAATCTTTGGCAAAAGTGTATTGACCGAAGGCAAAACACATCACAGGAAGAGTGTCGTTACAATTTCTTGTACGATAGACCAACTTGCCGTTGGAGACGCTGGCCGCTATACAACTCGACGGACTGGATGTAGAAACATTCTCTTCCGCGAAAGGAAGAATTTTTCTTCCTTCATCTTCATTCTGAGCCGCACACTCTGGGATCTGGGCATCCAAAGGTTCTGGTGGCATTTCTTCCACCGGACCAAAGGTTTCAAGACCCATGCGTGTGCAACCTTTGATGAAACACATCGTACAGTGCAGAGGCATGGAAGCAACGCCGCTTTCATCCACCCATTTTTTCTCTGAATCTAAAAGATCCGGCGTCGACATTCTTAATTCCGGTTTGACTGACTTCGGATTTGTTGTCGAGCACACATCGCGACACATATTCTGAACGTTACTCACTGAGGCTAGAATACGGTTGTTACCATCAGCCGCCGTCATTGGAGCTGAAAAGTCCATTTGTCCTTGTTCATTCAAAGGATAGAACAATTTATCAGAATGCTGACGATAGTTGATGCCCGCTCTGTTCGTATAATTTATCGGAGCGCCATATCTCGCCAAGATATCGTTCCCTTGTTCATCCAAAAATTGCAGTTTCGGAGAAATGCGGGCTCTTTCACGATAGCCATACATATTGCGAGAATAATAATTCACGTTGGCAGTCAAATTAATGAAGGGACGGAAACTTCTCGTCTCGCGAGTCTTTGGACATCGGTAGCGAGTTTCCGTACAAGCAGAAACCACGTTTTTAGTACGATCCGCTGAAAGACGCCCCGAGATGTATTTCCCTTGCACCACTTCCATCGCAGACATCGTAATTTCAAAAGCGTTTGTACCGACTTCTTTAAATTCTGTGTTGTTATAAATCGTACGACCTTCAGGATCGCCGACGCCTGTTCCCGCCGGAGAAAGCACGAGAGCTCTTCCCGAAGAATCACGGATATCACATGACCCCACATCTAGAACAGACACCAAATCTTTCGATTGAGATTCTTTCGCTTCACGCGCGCCATTCTCCAGGATTTTGTCGTATCTTGTTGTCGCTTCGAGCATGAAAGAAGCCTTCTTCGCATCCACACGTTGCGCCCCTGTAGGCAACATCGCAAAGACGCCCGAAGAATCTTCAGGGTCCATGGTACGAACGCTGACTACGACATCTACATGCAAAGATTTCGGATCAATCGCAGAAGAAGTCACAAGAGTGTTTTTACCAATCACAGGATTAAGAGTGAATTGCACTCCTCCGCGTCCGACGGCTTTAAAACCACTCAAGCTCCATTCAGGAGCATAGGCGGCTTTCCAATCCGCTTGAGTGGCGGCTGTTTTAGTAAGAACCAAATCCACCGGAATAATTCCCGGTTTTATCTCGCGAGGCTCCAGAAGAGTACAAATACCTTTGGTACTACGGCCAGAGTCATCTTTGGTATCGAGCAGAACCATGCGAGTTCGATTTAAAACGTCGGTATTAATCCCCGGCAATTCTTGTTTTGCCACGGATGTTTTTGCCATGCCCGAATACTGTCCAACGATCGCGCCCACAGCCAGGATGGAGACGGCGACGATACCGACTGCAATCAGACTTTCAATTATTGAGAAACCTTTGTTTGATTGAACGTTCCAGATCATAAGTCACCCGTTTTTTATACTTGATGTTTAGTTATCCCCGTCGCCATCACCGTCACCTGATGGAGTTGATTCAACAACGCGCGGTCTGACCACAACAGTTGTTGTTGTCGTCGTCTGGCTGACGGTCTCTTGCGGAGAACTCACTTCAATCGTTGGCAATTGTGTTCCTAAACGTTTCGGCTCAATAACCGACAACGTCGTATTCGGTCTGTAAGTCTTAGAATCGTAAGGATTATATCTTTTTGAAAATCCCGCTAAATCTCTTGTCGCCTCCGTCGGATCAAACCGCGAAGCACTGACATTGAAATGTTCTGATGAAAGAGCGCGGAACGTACTAGCCACCGTGACGGACGTTGAAGACGTCGTCGATGTGGTTCCCACATTTCCTGTCGTCACCCTTTGCACGTTTTGAGTCGTGAATGTTCGCACAGGGTTATAACACTTTCTTTCAATCTCTGTATCTAGGCGTTCCCCTGGCATGAACACTTCTTGTTTGTCCATGGCATCCACTAATGTTGTCTCTGGAGCACGGCCTGGATAGATCTCTTGATTGAAGGTCGTCGTTCTTTCGTATTTCAACTTATACAAAGCGCCCGGCCCCAAGTTGGAAATACGAACTCCCAAAGTCGCACTTCCTCCCTCTTCAGGCACACCTAAAGGACCACGACATTCAGGATTTGGCGAAAGAGTGCTTCCGGCTTCACACTCAAAGATGCAAGATTCACGACCGGTATTATATTGAATCTGCACATTCGGAGTTCCAATCGGACGGCGGATCGCCCCGCTCTTCGTCACTGTTTTATTTTTTCCTTCGGCAATTTGCAGATCTGTCGCTGCCGTCATCAACACCATAAATTTGTCGTCATCTGATAGCGCATTCCAAACCGGAATTTCACCCACCATCGGGCGGAACGACGCTTGCTTTGACCAATCCACCAAATTCATTTTCAATTTTGTGACGTAGCTTTTTTGATTTTTTTCTGCATTCAAAATCGAAAGAACCAGATCGCCATTTTCGTATTCTACAGATTTGATATTGTATTTGCTCTCACTGATGCGTGGGTTGTGATAGCCACCGCCCCAACGGCACTTCACACCTTCGGCAAGATCACGCCAGCCGTCTTCGCGACATAGCACCAAGTTGTGGGCAACAAAGTAACCACCAAGGCCCAAAGCTTTTTGGTTCCCCAGATTTGTTTCCCATTCTGTATAGGCAAAGGTAGATCGCTTGAATCCCTCAAGACCCATTTGCGATACCATGGCTACGGTAATTATAGATGCGACAGAGATACCTGCCACCAAAGGTAGCACCCCGACGCCCCGAGAATTGAGCTTTAATCTCATATCCCCCTCCAACACGTTCCGATTTATACTCATTAAGGATAACGGAACATCTGAGACATCTCTAGAGGGGTACGGGTTCAATTTGTTCGCGGCGAGTTCGGGAGCAAATTAATTCTCGATAGGCGTATTACCAATTTTCAAGACGATCTATATTGAGACAGTATCATTAGCCTCGTTTTGGGATGAACTTCAGTGAAGCCGAATTGATACAGTAGCGCAGTCCCGTCGGTGCAGGTCCATCATCAAAAACATGTCCGAGGTGAGAGTTGGAAGACTTCGATCGCACTTCCACACGAGTCATACCATGAGTGTGATCCGGAAGTTCAAGGACAGCATCCGATGAAATTGGTTTTGTAAAGCTGGGCCATCCGGAACCGGAATCAAATTTGTCCTCGCTAGAAAAAAGAGGCGTTCCCGAAATCGCGTCGACATAGATACCTTGTTCATGATGATCCCAATAGGCATTATGAAAAGGTCGCTCCGTTCCGTTCTCGACCATGATTTTATACTGCTCGGGAGTCAGTAATTTCTTTAATTCATTTTCATCTTCGGGAAGACCGCATTTAAGTACTTTTTCAGCCATACTTTAGTTTTACTAGGTCCAGCTCCTTTAGTCCAGAGAATGCCGAATTCATGTCACTCGTCACCGACCCTTGCTAGAATGAGACAATATGAAGAAAATCGTCTCTTTAATTATCTTGGCCGTTTTATTTTCGACGTCACTTCCTGCCCATGCGCTTTACACCGAACTGGGACTTTCTTATGGAAGAAAGACGACAACGTTCGACGAAAACAACTCTTTTGACTCTGAATCCATCACAGGTTCCCTTTCGCTCTACTTCTTGGAGCGTTTAGCTCTGGAATTAAGTTACACCGACGCCCGCGGATTGCGTGAGGAAAAAGCCAGCGCCTCAGACGCCCAACGTACGACGAAACAAAATTCGCAAATCATGGGTGCGGATCTGATTTTGGTTTTTGCTGATAAAAAATCTTTGTTCCAACCTTACATCAAAGGTGGCGGCGCTCAGATCAAGCGCTATCAAGAAGTGAAAATCCAAGGTCAAGATACTTATACTTTGGAGCCAGAAACGGCGACAGTCCCGAGTTATGGCGCCGGGCTGAAAATTCAAATGACTGAAACTTTTGGAATCAAACTGAGTTACGACGTTTGGAAAACTCCCATCGGCGGAGGAATGCAAACGGATGACTCCTCCATTCGCGCCGGCATCACTTGGGTCTTGTAAAACATCTTCCTAAAATCACAGCTCTGGCCATCGCCATCCCCGTTTTGTGTGGATGCCAGATGGGCTATTTGATGAAATCAGGTTATGGGCAAATGAAACTGCTGAGCAGCCGTGTGCCCATTGATGAGGCTCTGCAAGATCCCCAATTGGAAGAATCCAAAAAACAAAAACTGCGCTTAGCCCAAGAAGCACGGGAGTACGCAGAAAAAGAACTGCACTTAAAGCCCACGAAAAACTACACCTCGTATGTCGAGCTGGGGCGCCCTTATGTTACGTATGTCGTCAGTGCGGCCTATCGTTGGGAGTTAAAACATTATCAGTGGTCTTATCCTTTTATGGGCAAGATGCCTTACAAGGGTTATTTCAACGAGCCCGATGCGCTTGAAGAAGAAAATGAACTGCAAAAAGAAGATCTCGATACTTACTTGCGTGGAGTTTCTGCCTATAGCACTCTGGGCTGGTTCAACGATCCGATTCTAAGTTCTATGCTTCGCTACGATGACTATGATCTTGTGAATACGATCATTCATGAAACCGTGCACGCCACTCTTTATATTAAAAACTCAGCGGACTTTAACGAACGCCTGGCAACTTTCTTGGGAAATAAGGGAGCCGAACAGTTTTACTTAAAAAAAGAAGGCGCGGACTCCCCCACTCTCAATCAGATTAAAAATGAAAACGTCGACAACAAGGCGTTCTCGCAGTTTATTTCTTCAGAGCTAAAAAACTTGGAGAAGTGGTACAAGGATTTGCCACCCTCCGAAAGATCTGAAGAAAAACGCCAAGAGCGCATCCGTCAAATCCAGGAAAATTTTACCAAGGATCTTCAGCCTCAGCTAAAGACTGAAAACTATAAAAAGTTCCCTGAAGCTAAACTCAACAACGCCCGTCTGCTTCTTTATAAGACTTATATGCAAGATCTTGGGGATTTTGAGAGACTCTATGAGCTTCTCGGTAAGGACTACGCTCGTTTTATTCAAGAGTGTAAGTCCTTGGAAAAATCTGAAGACCCTGCTGTCGCCCTGAAGGAGCTTATCCGCTCTTTAGAGCTTCATGCAAAACGAGAATAATAAATCGCCAAACTTACACTGTCATTCATTTCTGAACTCCCCTATAAGAGGCCATTCCAAAAAACTCGGGAGATGAATTATGAAAACAGTGTCTTTGGTTTCTGCTTTAATTCTGGCTTTTTCTTTAAATGCCTTTGCTAAAAAAACTTCTGCTATCGAAACGCAGGTCGAAGCCCTTGGAAAACTGGGTTACGGTTACGACGTTTTCCACGTCGGCGGTAAAACTGCGGAAGAAATTCTACAAAACTTTTCACAACATGAATATGGCGAAGTGGAAGAGCTCGTCCACAAAGAAGTCGAAGAGATCGCCTGGGGTGATGAAGTCGACATGGGAACAACATCCGCGCGCTCTGCCAATGCCATGTCTGGATTTATGATAGCTGATACAGAAGACAGCCTTGAACACTTCGACGACACGGACCCTGAAGTTGTGCAAATGAAGGCCCGCATCAAAAAAGTAAAAAAAGAATGGCCTGTGGTCATCCGTCTTCTCGACAAGGCGGGAGCTCAATTCGGTTACACAGGAAATGGTCCGGGTTACTGCGGAATTTCGTTTGCCACTTTGTTAGTCATCGACACGGCAACTGGCACAGTTTACCAAATTTATCTTTCAGCTGGCGGCGAATGCTAATTAGCCATCAAAGGACCAAGTCGCGATTCGACGGCTTGGTCCAAGTGTCCTAGACATCAAGGTCAAAAGTTCGTATCCTTTTTCGAGGAGAACACCATGACCAAGATGCTACACCTCACACTTCTTTCTCTTCTTCTTACCAGTTGCGCAGCTAAAACCATTGATTCCAGCAAATTGCAAAAAGTTGATAACGTCGGCATTGTGTCTGTCTTAGATGATCAAGCGTCGGTGAAATACTCAGGCACAACTATTTTTACGAATAAAGAGTTTGCAGCCAACACATCACCTTTATCCGTGAATAAATTAATCGTCGATGAAATTCACTCGGAACTTTCAAGTCTTCAAAAAAAATCTCTCAACGTCACTTTGGACATGAAGAAAATCAACGAGGGTAAAAAAGAGGCTTTAAGCCTTAAGAACATTTACCTGGGCAATCGCTACCAAACCATTCAACAATACGTTTTAGAAGAAGCCGCAAAACAAGGTGCTGAGTACGTCTTTGTTGTTCATCCGACAATTCACGACGGATTTCCAATGCACAAATCGGGTTATGGATTTCTGTGCCAGTCTCCTTTAGGGAGAAAAGGCGACCTGGAAGTTTACTTCCTTGTCGGCGCGGAACTATGGAATGTGAAAACCAAAGAAATCGAAGCCCGCGCAACGGTCACCCCCGAACAAGTCGCCATCAAAACAGGAAAGACCTGCGAAGAAGCTGCGAAAATGTCACCCGATAAGGTGGCCGCTCTCTATAAAGAACAACTGGCCAACTTAGCGAAAAAATCGGCGGATTTGATTTTGATTGGCACCGGAATCAGTAAGAAATAACGGTATCGTCAAATACAGTTCTCTTGGTTCCCTCCAAGAGAACAAAATCTTTAAAAGTCTCATTCTGAAATGGATGAACACTCATAAGGTGCATGCTCAAACCGATAAGTGTTCATGTCATCACATCTTGCACTTTTTTTTCTGATTGCTTTATCATTGATTAATTCTGGCTGCGCCATCGATGCTTCCATTTTTGGTTTATCATCTACGGCATCTAAGCCAACCTCCGAACTCCCTCTTTCGATTTCAGATAAAGTGGTTCCCGAATATGGCGTTGCGACCCTCACTGTGACCATCCCTGAAGCTGCTACTGAAGATGTGACTTTCGGTTATCAGACGGAAGATAACACGGCACTTGCCGGAATTGATTATGTGAGTGTTTCGGGAACGGCGACCATCAAGGCTGGTGAAACCTCAGTAAGAATCTCCGTCCCCATCATGAATGGCTATGAGAAGACAGCAAATAAAACATTCAAAGTTTTTCTATCAAGTATAGACGGAAATGCTTTCGCCACAGCATCGGCAGAAATAGAAATTCAAGACGATGACCTCGCTGCTCTTTCAGGAGTTGTTCAAATCTCGCAAGGAAATTTCCATATTTGTGCGGCGATGAACTCCGGGGGAGTGAAATGCTGGGGGGGCATCAATAACAATGGCGAATTAGGAAACGGAACGACTACAGGGTCTCTTCTCCCCATTGATGTCATTGGTTTAGCTGATACTAAAGAGATCTCTGCGGGTCCCAATCATACATGCGCACTCACAAATTCGGGTGGAGTCAAATGCTGGGGAGACAACTCCTTCGGCCAACTCGGAGACGGTACGGATACGACGCGAATGACGCCAGTAGATGTCGGCCTGGGTGGCGGAGCAGTCCATGTTGCTTCAGGAGGGTTGCACAGTTGCGCGCTGATGGCGACCGGAACAGTGAAGTGTTGGGGGCACAACTCAAAAGGTCAACTGGGAGACGGCACCGTCACTCATAGCAAGACTCCAGTAGATGTGAGCGGACTCACAGGTGCGATTGAACTCACGGCCGGAGATTTCTATACTTGTGCACTCACAAATTCGGGTGGAGTCAAATGTTGGGGGGATAATTTCTCAGGTACCCTCGGTGATGGTACAACTACGCAAAAAGAAACTCCCGTCGACGTCAACGGATTAACGTCCGGAGTTGTGTCGATTGCGGCTGGTACCTACTCGACATGTGCCCTCTTAGGAACAGGTTCCATTAAATGCTGGGGAGAAAACTTCCACGGTCAACTCGGCGATGGCACAGATGGAAACAATCGAACAAGTCCCGTTGATGTCGTTGGCCTTACTGAGAGCGCGGATCAAATCAGTGCTGGCCAAGAGTATGCATGCGCACGATTTATTTCTGGCTCCGTCAAATGCTGGGGAAAAAATTCGAGTGGCCAGCTTGGGGATGGAACCATGGAGCCTAAATCGACTCCTGTGAATGTGACTGCTGCTACGGGAATCGCATCGCTTTCGCTCGGATCTTCAACAACCTGTGCCGTGCTATCTGATAGCCGCGCAAAATGCTGGGGCGTAAACAGTTTTGGTCAGTATGGCAATGGCAGAAATTCGATGACTCGCACACTTCCGATCGATACTGCAAATTTACCTTCTGGAGCCAAAGATGCAACAGCGGGTCAGATTCATAACTGTGCTGTGACGAGCACCGGTGGAGCTGTATGTTGGGGCGACAACCCCGAAGGACAGCTTGGAAACGGCACGCAGATTAAATCCTTATCTCCCGTACCTGTCATAGGTCTTACTGCAGGTGTCGTCGCGTTAGAGGCGGGCTTCTATCACACTTGCGCTGTCATGATAAATGGCGGGATTAAATGTTGGGGAGCCAACTGGGAAGGTCAGCTTGGTGATGGCACGTCAGGATGGGGACAAGAAAAATCCACTCCGGTTGACGTCTTGGGCGTTTCAAATGCCGTTGCTGTCGTCGGCGGTGAACGCTCCACATGCGCACTATTGAGCAATGGCCAAGTAAAATGTTGGGGCGACAATTCGGAAGGACAACTTGGCAATGGGACCTTCGTTTCCAGTCCAACTCCCGTTGATGTTTCTGGACTTTCGGGAGTTGTGAAACTGTCGATGTTCGGCAATTCCGTATGTGCACTGTTAAATACCGGTGGCGTAAAATGTTGGGGTGCCAATTGGGGTGGCCAACTTGGGGATGGAACAACCACCAAGAGCTCAACCCCGGTGAGCGTGATTGGTCTCGCCGAGGTTAATGAAATATCCGTGGGCGACTATCATGGTTGCGCGATTCTTGAATCTGGAGCTGTGAAGTGCTGGGGTTCAAATTGGTATGGTCAATTGGGAGATGATACCACCACAGACAGCCTCACTCCTGTCGATGCCATCGGATTACCAGGTCCTGCTTCGAAAGTTACTATTGGTGACTCCCACACTTGTATTTTAATGAAAACGGGCTCCGTCATGTGCTCTGGCTCCAATCGCTTCGGAGAATTGGGCAACGGAACTTATGTAAACCGTTCAAAATTTGCACTTGTGAATGCTCTAGAAAGCGGAGTCGCTCACTTGATAACCGACGACGTTCGCAACTGTGCAATTCTAAACACCGGTGGCGTGAAGTGCTGGGGTGGAAACTTGGAGTACAGTGCAGATTTAGGAGAGACAGCGAATTCTAACTTCGTGTGCTCTCCGTAAATCTCTATTTTTCTTCGATCAACTTCGGTTGAGGTAAAGGGGCCTTTTGGCCCTTTTGTGTTTCTGGATTTGCAAGCATCGTTTTGATTCGGTTCGTGAGATCTTGCTTGATGTGCAGATACTGCACCATTCTCTCTGCTCCCAAAAGCGGCTTTAGCTTGTCGAACTCTTCTTCACTTAAACGCGCATAGTTCTGCAAAGTTTTACGATAGCGCCCCAACTCTTCATCTTTTGATTTCGCTGTCGCAGCTTTGTTCATAAGTTCAATGGAAGTCTGCAACGACTGATTGAGTTCAGATTTTTTCTTATTAAGACCTTGAACGATGTCGGTGAACTTCTTTTCTTCGACGGGTGTGAGTTTAAGCTCATCACTCATTTTCCAAATAAGAAGTTCTTCCAACTGATTGCGTTTTTCCGCAGCGGTTGCTGCGGTTGGGAGCGCCCCGATAGAGGCGATTAAAATGAAAACAAAAATTATCCAGCGCACGTCGACTCACCCGAAAAGGGTGAAACTAGCGTCCGCTTTCACCCATGATTTTATTGAATTTCGCTACAGATAAATTTTCGAATGATTCGCTGGCTACGTCCATAAAAAAGTCAGATTCGCTCTGCGTGCTGATTAAAGTCTGGGATAGGTCCTCTGGGGACAGAAGTGCCTGCGCTACGATACGCTCGTGACCATCACTCAATAAGCCCACACGCTGCATAGACTGGTTTACTTTTGACACCTGACCCAACAACAATGCTGAGAAAAGGAAAAGTGACATCATACCGCCTGCCGGATAAAGCCATCCTCGCCAGTGAGCGCGAAGAACATTTCTGGGCTTCATAAGCAGAGGAGCCGGAGCAATTTCTGTTTGCTCAACCTCGGCCATGATCTTGTCGTGCAGACGATCGAAAAAATCTTCGTTCATCGGGAGTTCAAGTTCATCGGTAGCCTTCAGCCCCTTACGCACTTTATCCATACGATCCATCGGTTCGATACGGTCCATTGATTATCCCTCTGCTTCCGCAAATCTTTGGTTTACTTCCATAAAGAAACCACCAACTTCTTCCGTCCAATTTTTGAGCTCCGCTTGTTGCTCAAAAGTTTGACGAAGCTTCATGAGAGCGTGGCGGTAGTTCGCCTTCGCTGTGTCGTAAGGACACTGCATGATATCGGCAATTTCGTTAAAGCTGAGGTCTTCATATACACGAAGTACCAACGCTGTCTTTTGTTTAAATGGCAACTTTTCCACTTCGTTGTGCAGGATATCTGCCACCGCCGTATGGACTAATGTAGTTTCAGCTTCGGCATCCACCGCTAACTGCACATCGTCTATATCGACGGTGTCCCTTTTCCACTCGCGGATTTTGTTCCTCGCAGTGTTAACTGCAATTTGGAACAACCAGCTTTTGAAAGAAGCTCTGCCCTCAAAAGAGTTCAGCTTCTCGTAAGCTTTGATGAACGCTTCTTGCGTCACATCTTCCGCTGTGTCCATGTCCTTCACAAACCTCAAACTCAACCGCAGCACACTTCTCTGATGTCGTTTCACGAGTTCGGAAAAAGCTCGTCTGTCGCCAGACTTTACTTTTTCAACCAGTTCAAGATCCGTCACTACTAGATCTCTCTCCATACTATGACTCGTTTCTGTCTAAATTCGGTTAACGTTCTGAATTTTTTTCCCAGAAAGGCCATTTCGCCCCCCTCAGCCCCCGGTAAATTCGCCCCCAAACCCGCGGTGCCTACACTGTTTCATTAATGCAACGATGATGCCGAAATGTGCATGGCCAAAGTGGCCCTAAATATATGAAATATCTTAGGAATTATGCATTTTGTTATGACACGTATTAGCATTTCTTATGGCTCTAGGCGAAGGACCTGGAACCTCGGAGACTTAAAAAGATTACCCAAAGGCCGCCCGAATATTTTGTCTATATATGTAATCTGCTAAAACCCTCCCATGACAAAAATCTTAGGCCTTTTCTGTTCCGTCTTATTATATGGCGTCCTTTCTTTCGCCCTCACCCTTCCGGCAGAGAACGACCTCTCTTCTTTGATGCTCAATCAAAATGACAACATTTTTGTAGAGATGGGTGTCACGACCGATACCCAAGGCACGTCACTCTGCGGGCCCACGAGCGCGGTGAATTGGTTGCAATTAAAATCTGTGCAGCAGCCTTACAGCAAAGAGCACTTGGTGGAGTTGGTTAAAGAAGTCGGCGCGGATCTTTACGCCAAACACATCGACATCAATCAAGGCCTTGTCGAACCCGATCTTGTGACGTTCTTAAAAACGTTGAATAAAAAACTTCGCATCCATAAAGACTACGTTATCAAAGGTCGTTATGGCGCAGGTGTGATCATCAAGGAAGACGATATCTGGAGTCCCGCTCCACAAATTCTAATGCTGAACTACCGGGAAATCCCAAGACCTCCAGAACCAGGAATTCGACCTGGCCGACCGGGAAGAAATATTCCGTTGCCTGACGAATTGATAGATCGCCCTCTGGTGCGCGGGAATCATTTTGTTCTTAAAGTTTTTGCAGATCGTGACAACAAACTCTTAGGAGTTATTGATCCTGAGAATCCCCATCGCTACACGCTCTTACGCGTGAATTACACGACGTCTTTGACGGACACGACACCGATCATTCAATTAAGACCGGCGTCACGAGAAGATTTTAATGCTTTCTCTTTTGGAGTGCCCCTGCACTGGAGCATGACATCCATTATTGAAGAAAAATAGTTTACGGAGCCACCGTCACGCGATTACGTCCGCCTTGTTTTGATTGATACAAGGCTTTGTCGGCGCGGTCGTAGATTTGATTCCACTCTGTTTCGTTTGGAAGCTTTGTTGCCACTCCCACGGAAATCGTCACAGGAATCTTTCTTCCTTCAAAAACAAACTCATGAGCTTCGATCGTTTGGCGAATACGCTCGCCCACTTCGCCTGCCGTCTTCAAAGAAGAACCTGAAAGAAGAAGAACAAACTCTTCCCCGCCATAACGAGCGAAGAAGTCATTCGAGCGAATGAGCTTTGTGATCACAATACGACAAAGTTCTTTAAGGACATGGTCGCCCCCTGGATGTCCGTGGGTGTCGTTGATCTTTTTAAAATGATCGATATCGAATGTCACAAGGCTGAGCGGTTCGTTTAAAACTTCCGCGCGCTTCATCGCCTCAGGGCCTTTTTCAATCAAAGCACCTTTGGAGTGAGCCCCTGTCAAAGCATCCTTTTGCGCACGCTCGTACATCGCCGCATTCGTCATGGCTTCGATACTTCCTTTTTCAAGGAATTTAAAAATCACGTTTCCAGTTTTGATTTGATCATTGTTTTTCAAAAGGCACGAAGCCAATGGCGGAATAACTTGGCCGTTCACGATAGTTTTATTCGTAGAACCCAAATCAATCACGGACACTTCACTGCCATTCACCGCGAACTTTGCGTGAGAACGACTTAAACTCTTATCGTCGATGTAAACTTGGCTTTCCACAGAACGGCCGATCACGATGTCATTGGCCGTGATAGGATATTGCTTACCTACATAACCCGGAGGACCAATCAAAACAACGATCGCCGGAGGCACTTCATCGGCTTCCTTCAAACGTCCTTTGAACGTATCACTTGCGACTATACTGGTCTTTTCTAAATTGTCGTTGGATGTGTCATCGTTGTGAGCCATAAGGAAAAGTATAAGGCTTCCCACCGACGAATGACAATCAAGCTTTCTTCAATTTCTCTTTCGCTAGTCTCTTGCCCAGCTCTACACCAGGTTGATTGAAAGCATCAATTTGCATGTACTCCCCAAGGCCAGCAACGACGAGTTGCCAGAACATGAAAAGGTATCCCAAAGTGTGCTCATCTAAGACTTTTGTCTTAAGTGTGAGAGTAGAAACTCCACTTTGAGTCAGAGCTTCTTGTGTGGCCAAAGCTTCTGCCCTCAAAAGCTCACCCATGGTGCGCCCTTCTAAATCCATAGTTTCTTTGAATTGCGCTTTAAGAAGACGTTGAGATCCGCCTTCAGATTCTTCGACTCGAAGGAAAATCACGAGTTTATCACGGGCGCCTTCCATCACTTGTTGCAAAATCGAGTGCTGATCGCATGCGCCCACGGCTGACATTGGCGTGCTTGCACGCATCGCTGCCGCACCATCACGTCCGTGAGTTTTCGCCAAAGACTCTGCCCAGAGTTGTTGATACCAAGAACCGAAACCTTTCAGACGAGAATTGTACGGCCACAAAAGTGTGATCCATTCGTCGCGCTTAAAACTTTGTGCGACATGAGCCATTGTTTGTGTCACCAAAGCCGTGTCGTTCAAAGCCCGCATGGCTCCTACGCGGAATTTTTCCAAATCCAATCCCAAGAAAGCGGCTGGCATCATTCCCACAGGAGAAAGCACAGAAAAACGTCCCCCGACATCCACGGGAATTTCGCAAGTGGGAACAGAATATCTTTTCGCCCACTGCATAAGAGTGTTGTCCTTAGGTTCTGAGATCACAATGCTTTGTGAAGGCAAATGCAAATTTTCTTCTCTGAAAATCTGCTCCAAGAAATCCAGAGAGCACAAGGATTCAATCGTGGTTCCGCTTTTAGAAATGAAAACCCAACCGACCTCACGCAAATCACCCAACTCTTCAAGCAGAGTCTCAAACTCCAAGGCATCGACGTTATCTAGAAAGAAAAGTTTTTTGGCACGGAAGACTTCCGCAATCACGCGTGTGCCAAGTGAACTTCCCCCAATGCCAACAACAACAAGTCTTTTGAAACGATGTGAAAATTCTTGGCCTACTTTGTAGGACTGCTGCCACAGCGAAACGCGCTCAACGAGTTGGGGAAATCCAATGTCTTTGCGATGCAAAAAGATTTTTAAAGACTCTTGGCATTTTTCAAGAACTGAAGAATCAAGTTTGTGAGCTGCCTGAGAAATTTCCAACATACATTCCGCCTTAATCTAAGGCCTTGGAATGGCCTTAGGAGATTGCTACGTCCTCTTCGATTCGGTGATACCCTTTCCATTCTTTCAGACGACCGCGAGGGCGTCCTCCATCTTCGGGGTATTCAATCAACACGTAAGTCAACTTCGTGATTTTTCCTAAAGACACAATATCTAAAGAAGTGATCTCAGTCCATGTTCCCGTATTAAAATATTCTTTATTCTCGGACCACTGACGGTACTGGTACACGTGAGTGTGGCCAAAGACGACTGTGTGAACTCGTTCGTCTCCCAAAATTTTACGCGCCGACTCACTTAAATCAGGAAAGATCGCACTTTCGGCAATAACTTGGATGATGCGCTTTAATGGCCAATGACGACGAGGATCTTTAACCACAGCGCTTTTGAAAAAGTATCCCAAGGCCATGAAGAATGCTTTGATCATGATCTTGGTTTCATTCATAAATGACCAACGCACCATTTTACCGAACGGACGGATTTTATCGACGTGGGGATAATGTTGTTTGATCTTTAACACAACTTCCAAGAAAAAGTGCGAACCAAAAGGAAGATTCAAAATAGGTTCTACCAGATCTTTTTTTAGGAAGAACTTCTTCGGGTCCATGCGGTTGGCAGCTTCATGCATGTGGCCGTGCTCAATATGCACTCCATCAAAGAAGTATACGATATTTTTAAAACGAATCGGTGTGCCAATGACTTGGTTTAAATAAGCACGACACGCGGGCCATAACATGCCCTGATCGTGATTCCCCACAATGTAAGTGATGGTGTTGCCAGGTTTGGCAGCAAATTCCGCCATGGCCTGAAAAACGTTGGCGTGACCTTTCACAATCTCTTTGAGGATTTCTAACGTGACTGATTCGGTGATCACCGAAAGGAAATGCCCTTTGTAATCGCACTGCAAGAAATTAAGAAAGTCACCGTTGATGATCAATTCAACTTCGTAGTCGCGATACACGCCTGTGGAGTAAAAGTGAATGAACTCCACCAATTTTTCCCCATAGTAGAATTCTTCTAAAGAGTTGATACCGCCTTTTTCCAAAAGACGACCCTTCCCCAAATGGAGATCACTCACGATGATTTTGATCTTTTTAACTGGAGCTGGTTTGGCAACCGCGGCGGTGCCTTCGTTGCTCTCAACTGGGGAAGCAGAATCCATGACTACTCAGCTTTCTTCAACGGAACGAGGTTCTCCTCTTTAGCCTCTAGATTTGTTAAAGCCAAGCGCAAAGCGCGCTCGGTGCGTTTAACTTGATCCTGATTGGCCTCGATAGTCTTGTTAAGTTCAAGACACTTCTTACGGTAATTATCGAGTTCCTGTGAGAGCTGATCAATCTTTCTTTTCTGTTCTAAGATATACTCATCTTTGGACCGAACAAGGGCCGACTTTTCTGCACGAAGAAGCTCTAGACGATTTTCTAGCTCTCTTTCACGCACACGGATCTTCTTAAAGTCCGATTTTAGTCGAGTTTCCAGTTCATCCACTTTAATACGCGCCTTGGCAACTTCGTTCTCTTTGTACTGAAGATTGCCCTTCAAGATCAAAATCTCGCTTTGCGCGGATTCTTGGATCTCCTGTTTTTCTTTTTCTAAAGAAGAAATGCGCACTGTCAATTCATCGGTGCGTGAACGAATGATCTCACCGGCAGAAGCCAGCTCTTCATTTTCACCGCGCAGATGTTCAACTTCTTTTTCTAATTCCAAAATACGCTGTTGGGCTAACTTCAAGTTTTCAGCTTGCGCCAAACTTGCATCCACGGAAGTCATCACATTGGCAGAGCCGCGGCTTCCACGGTAGTTTCCAACACTCACCTTCACGTCAACATCGGGGGCCTTGCGCGCGCCCAAACGAGCATTGGCAAAACCTTCTACCGCCACTGTTTTATCAGCGTCAGTACCAGAAGCCACCGATGAGGTGTTGTTCATGTCTTGTTGAATAGAGACGGTTTTATCTTCGCCGCCACCGCCACCAAAAGCGCTGGGGCTGAAAACCGGTCTTGTCGCCTCATCATCAGAAGACTCTTCGGTAGAAGATCCTTGATAAACATCATCCATTGCTGGAGGAGAAAATAAATCGTCAGAAGATTGGTAACCGCCCTCTGCTGATGGGCCGTCGTAACGCTCTTCTTCCGCAGAAGGACCGACCATAAAACGCTCTGAGGGAGGCAAATCCCCAAAGCCTTCAGGCATCTCGAAGTCCGATGAAGCCTCTTCTTCGTGCTCTTCGGATTCGGCAGCTTCAGCTCCTCCCGTAAATTCGGAAGAGACTAAATCTTTATCGAGCCCTTTTTCTAAATTGTCCCAGAGGTTATTGCCGACGTTCGTGTTCTCGACACGATTGGCTTCATCGTCCAGAGTTGGCAAACCAGAAAAATTATTTTCATCATCTCCCGTACGGTAGGAAGATTCGGACTGAATATCCTTGAGGTCATCCATTAGGGACTCAATGAGATTCTCAGCAGCTGAAGATTTCTTTTTCTTTTTGCTCATATCTATTGAGAAATATCGGAATTTTTCACCTTTCTCTTTAAGGATAAAACGAAGGTCGATTAATATCAGGATCAAGGTCCAGCTTATCTCATTTTAAGACAATGCCTCTTGGTCCAAACACACCTCGTCGAAAACATGCGTACACAAAATATTGTTAATGACCACCGATCCTACGTCGGTTGCGGGACTTTCCAAGCTCATTTAAAACGTCATACTGTTTACCAAACAAAGGAATAATTAGATGACTAAGCACACGACCTCCCTCGAATTCACAGAAAGAATGGCCGGCTTCCTGGTTCCGAAAAAATTCCTCTTGTCTCCGGCCAAACCACTTTCTCATGACGATTTTCACAGTGAAAACGAACGCTCCGACAAACAGCCTTTCGAATTCGCAGTGACGATCAAAGTGCCCGATCTGGAACGTTTTTTGGCCGACCACAGCACACCTTCGCAGGTTTTTGGAAAGATCACCGACTTCCGTTTTCGCGACGATATGAGACTGGAACAAGGATTCTTTCAGCTCTTCACACAACCAGCCGCCAGTCCTCATTTCGATACCGCCAAAGAAATGCACTACACATTTTTTCTCACCGATCGCGAGGGAAAAAAGTGGACCTTCTTTGGTTACAAAGAAATTTTAAAAGAAGACACATCGGAGGTTTGGAAGCAAACCACGACCCTCTACTATTATCTTTGGGAAGGCCATTCTAACTTTGAAAAGTACGGAGATAAGAACGTTCACGCCATCGGAGTGCTTCGAATTTCTTTGAGCGATTTTATGCGCCAAATGCGAAGCTTTAAAACCAATGCGTCTTCTTATCTTGAAGAAAAAGAATCGCTGCTGAAATATTTTAAAGCTTTCACAGACACTCTTTGGGAAAGTTATGCGCCTTTTATTTTCACAACGACTTCTGCGCGGTGGAATGAACATCTCTATCCCCTCCACACCACACAAGGTGTGGCTCTGGGGGAAAAGTCTTTACATCCCCTCGACACTCGCGACGGTCTTACAATTTCTGTGCAACGATTTAAGTTACAGGAATCAAAAAATGTCGTTCTGCTCTTGCACGGTCTGACAACTTCCACAGACATGTACATCATGCCGGAGCACGAAAATATCGTGAATCATCTGCACGGAAACGGATTTTCTGACGTATGGTCTTTAGATTGGCGTGGAAGCAGTCGCTTTACCTACAACTTAAATCCTCACCTTTATACCATCGACGATATCGCAAAATACGACATCCCCAAAGCCGTGGAGTTCATTCGTGAACAATGTGGTCCCGACGTCAAAATCCACGTGATTGCCCACTGTGTGGGATCTTTGGCTTTCATGGCTGCTTATGCCGCAGGTTACGTCGGTAATATCGCAAGCATTGTCTCCAACAGTGTGTCCCTCACTCCGCAAGTTCCGTGGCAGGCTTTTGCCAAAATGATGGTAGGACCCGAAATTCTTGAACAAGTTTTTGGATATCCGTTTGTGTCTCCGCGCATTCCCTACTCTCCGGGGCGTGCTTTCGGAAAATGGCTTTACTGGATGGAGCGTTCTTTGCGCAGTGAATGTAAAGAGCCTGCTTGTCATATGGTGAGCTTCATGTGGGGCTGGGGATTTCCGGCGGCCTTCAACCATCGCAATATTCATCCGGTGACTCACCGAAGATTGGTGGATTTATTCGGAGGCACTAGCTTTCACTACTACAAACACATTCGCAAAATGCTCTTTGCTAAAGCGTCGGTCTCTTTCAATGGCAAAATAAATTATCTTGAAGAGATGAAAAAACGTGAGATGCCTCCGACATTATTTATATCAGGCCTGGACAATCATATTTTTCCAGAATCCAACAAACAGACTTATGAAGTTTTGAAGAGCACTGCGAATGCCACCAGGGTGCAATACAAAGAATTCGCGAACTACGGACACCAAGATGTGTTCATGGGACAATACAGCCACACCGAAGTATTTCCCCAACTGGTTGAATTCTTAAAACAACAAACAGGTGTCAGCGAAGTTCGCAAACTCCGCGTCGCGTGAGGCAAAAAATGAAATTGGATTACGATTACATCGTGATCGGCTCCGGCTTTGGGGGCTCGGTCATGACATGCCGTTTGGTTGAAAAAGGATACAAGGTTTGCCTTTTAGAAAGAGGCCGCCAGTGGAAAATGCATGAATTTCCTCGGCGCCCCCACGAAGTCCGAAAAAATATGTTCTGGGATCCTCAAGACAAAAGATTCGGACTGATGGAGTTTCGCGATACGCCTGACAGCGACGCCATGACTTTGACAGCCAGTGGTTTGGGTGGCGGCAGTTTAATTTACGCCAATGTTCTTTATCGCATGCCGCCTGAGTTTTTTAAGGGATGGCCCGGAGGTCTTTCGCGAGAAAAGATGGATCGTTACTACGACAAAGTTTTGCACATGATGGAAGCAAAGCCCTATCCATTTGAAACTCAACCTTACTATAAAAATACTCCTAAAACCGCCCTCTTTAAAAAAGTGGCGGAAGAGATGCCCATGCATCCGGAAGCAAAAACACGTCATAAGTTCACACTGCCTCCTTTGGCTGTGCGTTTTGAAGGAGACTTTCCAGGACATCAAAGTCGCAATATGCACGGGGCTCTTCAATCTCGCTGCAACAAGTGTGGCGATTGCGATATTGGTTGCAATATTCACGCAAAAAATTCTTTGGATTTGAATTACATCTTTAGAGCGCGAACCCTTAAGAACGTTCCCCATCCCGCTGATGTCAGAACCCACGCCGAAGTCATTCGCATTGAACATCGGGAGGATCACTATGCAGTGACATATGTGATTCCGGAATTTCCTCTGCAAGAAAATGTTTTCACTGCTAAGAACGTTATCCTGTCGGCAGGCTCCTTGGGCTCTACGTCTCTCTTACTCAAAATGAAAAAATACGGGCATCTGCCACGACTCAATGAATGGCTCGGAAAAAAATGGAGCGGCAACGGCGATTTTATTTCTTGGATTTTCAACACAAAACCCAATGTCGACGCGACCAACGGTCCCGTGATCACAGGCTCCATTGAATATTCTTTTCGCGACTATCAAGACGGATATCCTCACGGTATGTACTTGCAGGAGGCCGGCTATCCTTTGGGATTTGCGTGGTTTCTTTCAGGACGCATTCCGCAGCTCGCAGGCATCGCCGGATTTGCAAAGCTCATGGGTCATCAAATTAAAAAGTACATCTTTAAAATATTAAAAATAAAAGGACACGATCCAATCAATATCGGAGACGAGTTTGCCAAAATCATTGATCGCGCTGAATTCACTAAGCGCTGTCTGATTCTTTTAGGAATGGGCCGTGACAAACCCGACGGCGAAGTGCAACTGCGCGAAGACGATCAAGCCATCATCCGTTGGAAGATAGATCAAAGCCAAGAGCACTTCGAACGTCTGCGTGAAGAGATGAAGAAAATTGCAGAGATGGTGGATGGCGTGTACGTCGAAAATCCCCTGACCCATTTAAACAAAGTGATCTCTGTGCACCCTTTGGGAGGCTGTCCTATGGGAGACTCGCCTGAAACAGGATTCGTGAGCCCGTTGGGTGAAGTGTATGGATACCCTGGCTTGTTCGTTGTCGATGGAAGTATTCTACCGACGTCGACGGGCACCAACCCATCCCTTACGATTGCTGCGGTGGCTGAATACATCGCGGAACAAATTCCCAGCAAAGTGGAAACGACCCATAAAATTAAAGAAGAGACTCCCGCATAAAAAAAGGGATCCTCTTTTGGATGATCCCCTTTTTATTTGTTTCATGTTTTAGCTTAAACAGTGATTACTTTTTTGTATTCAGAAAGACGTTTTTCCAAATCACCCAAAGTCACTTTCGCAAGAGCTCTCACAGAGAAGTCTTGGATCGTGTGGCTCGCCATCATCGAACCCATGATGCAGGCCTGTTTTAGATGTCCTACTGTTGGAACTTCTTTTTGTGCTGCCAAGTATCCGAAGAATCCGCCGGCAAAAGTATCACCCGCGCCCGTTGGATCAACGACAGTCGGAATCGGCATCGCTGGCAAGATGAAGTAACCTTCCGCCTTCGAGTACATCGCAAAACCGTATTCGCCACGTTTAATAACCACAGTCTTAGGACCCAACTCAGTGATCAAGGGAGCCGCAGAAATAGCATTCGCTGCGCCCGTGAGCATTTTTGCTTCACCTTCGTTGATCAGAACAAGGTCGACCTTTTTAAGAACTTCGATCACTTTGTCTTTTTTGATATTGATCCACAAGTTCATAGAATCCATACCTACAAACTTCGGAGCTTTCACTTGCTCAAGAACCTGCAATTGAAGCTCTGGAGCGATGTTTGCCAAAAAGACAAAAGAAGAATCTTTAAAATGCTCTGGCAATTGGGGATTGAAGTGTTCAAAAACGTTCAGGTCCGTTTTCAAAGTTTTCGCTTCATTCATGTCACCTTCATAAGAACCCGCCCAATGGAAAGTCTTACCAGGAACTTTTGAAAGACCTGTCAAATCAACGCCACGAGAATTTAAAAGCTCATAATCATTCTGGTCGTAGTCTTCACCGACCACACCGACAACGCGCACTTTTGAAAACAAAGAAGCCGCCAAAGAAAAATAGTTAGCTGATCCGCCCAAAGCGCGATCCACTTTTCCTGATGGAGTTTGGATTGAATCGTAAGCAAGACTTCCGACAACAAGAATTTCTGACATGTGAGTTCTTCCTTATTGGTTGTTATTCGTTTGGACTTCGGCAGCAGCAAGCATCTCACGCTTGTATTTAGGAAGACCCGCAATTTTAGAATTTGAAATATCCATGGACTCTGGTTTGTTTGGCACTTGGCTCGTCAACTGACCGCAAGCCGCGTAGATGTCACGGCCCATAGAACGACGAAGAAGAACATGAGCACCCAAACGCATCAACTCTGCATGGAATGCCTCCACCGCTTCGTCTGAAGGGCGTTCATAACCAGAACCTGGATGTTCATTGAATGGAATGATGTTGATCTTACAAGGAACATCCTTCACCAGCTTCACCAACTGACGAGCATGTTCAATTTGATCCGTCACACCTTTAAGCAAAACGTACTCAAAGGTCACTTTGTCTTTCGTCGCTTGATAATACTCTTTACAAGCTTTCAAAAGCTCCGTCGTATTCCATTTTTTATTGATCGGCATCACTTGAGTACGAATTTCGTCTGTCGGGCCGTTAAGGCTCACCGCCATACGAACTTTCGCATCTGCCACGCGCCACATTTCAGGAACAATGCCCGAAGTGGAAACGGTGATTTTCTTACGGGACAAATTGATACCCCAAGGAGAGTGCACAACGTCGATGGTTTTGAACACGGCTTCTGGATTATCCAAAGGCTCGCCCATCCCCATGAAAACGATATTCGTGATACGCTGATTTTCACCCAAACGGTCATGGGCTTGCATGAATTGACCGACGATTTCTTCCGTGCGCAAACGACGTTTTAGTTTTTGTTTTCCAGTAAAGCAGAACTTACAACCGATGTTACAGCCCACCTCTGAAGAAATACACAAAGTCAGACGGTCTTCGGAAGGAATCAAAACGGCTTCAACGCTTTGACCGTTCCCCATATCGAAAAGCATTTTCTGAGTGCCATCGACGGATTTTAAATGAGTCAAAACTTTAGGAAGTTCAAAGGTCAAAATTTGCGGTAAAGAGGCTCTGAACTCTTTAGACAAATTCGTCATCTGCTCAGGGTCTGTGATTCTTTGTTCGTAAACCCATTTGAAAATTTGTTGAGCGCGGAATTGCTCTTTGCCTTTACCCTTAAGGTAAGCTTTCAAATCTTCAAGTGTGAGGGAGTAAAAATTGACGGGTTTGTTTTCGAGAGGTTTTGCGACGTTATCGTCGATGTAGTTCACAGGTGCAGACATAGCGTTTTCAACGCTGCCGTTGTTTAATTCCATCTTCGGGCTCCTCGGGCTTATTACAGCCATGCTTGTTACAGCTGAGACCTTAAGCAGTCTCTTTGGTTAAAGGATTATGTGGCCGAGTTTGTAGCATAAGCCCCCTTAATTTCCTAGGGATTTCATAGAATTGCCCCCTGAGGGAAGGACCTTGAGCCGTTTCTCAGGCAAAATCTACACAAGCCAGCCTCATATTCCGTGTTCCCTACCGAGCCATGCTTCCAGGGAATAATTAGAACCCATCTCATAAGCCCAAGGCCAAGGCGCGAGGAGGAAGCTGTACATTGTACTGCGACGACGAAGCAACGCAGGAATTGGGCTTATGAGATGGGTTCTAGTTGCTCTTGTATTAGCTCTGAAGAGTCTTTATATTGAGGTCATGATTTGGCCCTTTATCTTTCTTTCCTATGCAAGTTTGTTTGTCTTTGGTCTTTCCGATAATATTCGTGGGCCTCTTTTCCCAGAGATTATGAAGCAGTTTGCAATCAGCGACTCTATGGGTTCGTTGATGTTTGCCTTAAGTAACATCTCGGGTTTTTTTGCGAGCTATGGTTGCCGTTACTTGCTTAGACGTTACGACCGCTTGACGGTTCTTCGCGGCGGCGCGATGGGCTTAACCATTTCCATGTGGGGTATGGCCGCATCGACCTACTTCCCATTGTTTCTCTTTTTCAGCTTTTTCTTTGGCTTGAGTCTTGGTGTTTTGGGTCTTGTTCCCAATATTCTTGTGCCCATGGGATCAAGTCCCCACAGAAAACAGCAAATGCTTTCTGGCCTTCACACGATGTACGGAATGGCGAGTTTGCTGGCTCCTCTTCTGGCGGCATCCATGGAATATTTAACAGGAAGCTGGCGTTGGACTTTTGTGGCGGGATCAATCGGACCTTTGAGTTTGCTTGTTTACACTTTGCACGGCAGTCACAAGTCATTGCACACAAAGGCTGAGTTCTCTCCGGAAAAACATAAAGCTAATAAACAGAAGAACTTTAAACCGCAGTTGTTTTTAGCGGTGATGCTAAGCCTTGCCGTCGCGGCAGAGATTATGGTGTCCTCTCGTTTGGCTTTGTACATGCAACGCACTTGGAACTATGACATGGAGGCTTCAAGTCTTTATGTGACCTACTTCTTTATTTCGATGATGTTGGGTCGTTTTCTTTTTACCGTTGTTCACTTTAAGCGCTCTCCGCAGTTTTTACTTTCAGCGTCCTTGATCTTAACGGCCGTATTTATTCTTGCCGGCGTTTTTGTGCATCCGCTTTTCTTAGCGGCCTCTGGATTTATGATTGCGCCTTTTTATCCTTTGTCGATTTCTTGGATTTCTTCGGAATTTCCTGAGGATTTGGACTCGGCTGTTTCCTATATGATGGCCACGGACTCCCTCATGCTGATTATTATGCATTTGACAGTGGGAAAATTGACGGACCTCTTTAGTATTAAGCAGGCGATTTTATGGGGTCTGGCCTTTGTGATTCTGTCTTTCTTCATGGTGAACGGCTTTGCGTTTCTGTTTAAACGCGAAAGACAAGGGGCTCTGCAAGAAGTCCCTGCGAAATAAAAGTAGACTCATATTGAATAGATCTACTTGCTGTTTCCACCACCCATGACATACTGGTTCCCCTATGACACGTGAATTTCGAAAAGATATCCGTGGTCGTGGAGCCAGTAGCAACGTCACCAATCGTTACGACTCTCTTAAATACGAAGCTACCGAAGAAGATTTCGATAATTATGCTGACGAGAAGCCCCTTCTCAAAACGGAAGTTCTAAAAGATTCTTCGCGCACCATTATCACGGAAAACAAATCCCCTGATATCGGCTTTCGCTATTCAGTGAATGCTTATCGCGGCTGTGAACACGGCTGCTCGTACTGCTATGCGCGTCCTACGCATGAGTACTTGGGTTATTCTCCGGGACTGGATTTTGAATCGAAAATTTTCGTGAAAGAAGAAGCTCCGAAACTTTTGCGCGAGGCTTTGATGAAGCGCTCGTGGCAACCGGAAGTTATCAACATGAGCGGAGTCACAGACTGCTATCAACCTCTTGAACGCAAGATGGAACTCACGCGTGGCTGCCTGCAAGTTTTGTTAGAATTTAAAAATCCAGTATCGCTGATCACGAAGAACAGTTTAATTGTGCGGGACCTGGATATTTTTAAAGAGATGGCGGCCTATGACGGCGTCCTGATTTTTATTTCTGTGACGTCTTTAGATGCGGAGTTGGCGCGAACTTTGGAGCCGCGCACTTCTCATCCTCAAGCGCGTTTAAATGCGATTAAAACCTTGGCAGAGGCCGGAGTTCCCGTCGGCGTCAATGTGGCGCCTTGTATTCCGGGCCTTACTGATCATGAAATGCCGATGATTTTGAAAGCCGCTAGTGAAGCGGGAGCGCAGTTTGCCGGATACACTCCCCTGCGCCTGCCATCTTCAGTTTTACCGATTTTTGAAGAGTGGCTGGAAGTCCATCGCCCTTTAAAAAAGCAAAAAGTTTTAAACTCGGTGCGTGATATTCGGGGCGGCAAACTCAATGACGCGAACTTTGGGTCGCGTATGCGCGGAGAAGGCGCCAGAGCGGACCAAATGGCGCAAATGTTTGCTCTTTATACTCGCAAATACAATTTAAATGTGAAAGAGTTTGAACTCTCGGCGGAGCACTTCCAAAGACCCGGGGATCAACTTCAATTTAACTTAGACTGATATGCGTAAGATTCATCTCGATGTTCGACAATTTGCCGTTCCAACTCCTCGTGTGGGAAGCATCGAGACGCATTCTGGTTATGGCGCGCCTCCAATGAGCGGGCAGGAACTTCACCAGGCCGTGCAAAGAATCCGCGTCCGCGAAAATTCAGATTATACGCCCGAGAAAAAAATAACTTGGACATTTGAGCAAGCTCCTTATGAGTTTGTGATCTCGGGTCGTGTGGATGGATTTATCGAATACCCGTGTTTGATTGAAGAAATCAAAACCAGCTTCGACATTGACGAGCTTTACGACAAACTCACCTACGAACCGAACCATCCCTACGTGTGGCAAGTGCGCACTTACGGATACATGCACTATAAGGAAACCGGAGTCGTTCCCCGATTAAAACTGTGCCTTGTGTCTGCCAGAAATTATTATAAGTTTCGAGACTTGGAAGTTTTACTCGACATCGAAGAATACGAAGCGTGGTTAGTACTTCGTCTGGCCGAACTTGTTGTTGAAACAAAGATCAAAGAAAAACTTTTTAAGAAACGCCAGAAGACAGCTGAAGAAATGACTTTTCCTTTTTCTGCTCCTCGCAAGGGGCAAAAGGAATTGGTGGAGTCCATCACTGAAAACTTTACGACTCAAAATCCTCTTCTCATTCAGGCCCCCACAGGCTTAGGAAAAACTGCAGGAATCCTTTATCCTTCCTTGAAGGAAGCTTTAGCTCGCGGGCAAAAAGTTATTTACGTGACTCCCAAAAATTCTCAGCACCAAGTGGCTGAAGAAGCCGTTGAACGTATGCAGGAGCAAGGCTGTAAGGTTCGCGCATTGACGATCACGGCAAAAAGTAAAATGTGTCTAAAAGCAGAGCCTTTATGCAATCCTCGCTATTGTGAGTTTGCCAAAGACTATTACAAGAAAGTTCATGAGAATGATCTTGTTAATAAGTTAAGCAAACTGCGCAGCCTCGACAGTCACAAGCTCAAAGCCATGGGGGAAGAATATCAAGTCTGTCCATTTGAGTTGTCCATTGAAGCCATTGAACGCGCGGATGTTGTGATTGGCGACTATAACTACGTCTTTGCTCCACGCAGTTTAATCGGGCGTCTTGCCGAACCTCTGCTTGATGAAAAAGAAAAAGCCAATCTTGTGATAGATGAGGCCCACAACTTGCCGTCCCGGGCCCAGGATTATTTCTCGCCAAGCATTTCGACTCAGCAGTTGGGCATTTTAGAAAGAGACCTCGTAAAACTCTCTCCGTCTTTTTCATTGCGTGCGCAAGTATTACTTCAGCAAGCGCGTAAGCTTATTCAGTCTTATGGAAAAGAGGGGATCTCTAAAAAAATTGACATTGATCTAGATCCATTTGAAGAACTCGACACGGACATTCGCGATCTGACCGTGCAATACATGGAATCAGACGAAGAAATTCAAAATCAAGATCCCATGTTGCGCTTTATGAATATGTGGTCGGACTTCGTGAACTCGCTCACCTTAAGTGGCGAAGAGTTTTTTCAAACTTATCAAAAGAGCAACTACACCGAGATGCTTAAGATCACGTGTTGTGATGCCGCCGATCATTTGGCCGTAGCCTACAAAGAGTTTAAAAATGTCGTGGCCTTTTCAGCGACTTTGAAGCCTTTTAATTACTATCAGGAACTTTTAGGTTTTCCGCAAGAGCTGACGAAACAGATTGAATTCTCTTCTCCATTTGTAAAAGACAATCGAAAACTTCTTATCATCCCGCAAATTTCAACGAAGTTTGCGGATCGTCATGCCAGTGCGGGAAAAATTGCCGATGCCATTCAGCGAATCACTCAAGTGAAAACGGGTAACTATATTGCTCTTTTCCCGAGCTTTGAGTTTATGAGCATGGTGGCCAACAAGCTTCACCTCCCTGATTTTCAGATTCTGATTCAAGAACGTGAGATGAAACAAAAGCAGACTCAAGAATACTTGGAAGAAATGAAATCCGGTCAACGCCCGACATTGCTTATGGGTGTTCAAGGAGGCGTTTTCTCGGAAGGCGTGGACTTCCCTGGTGACATGCTGATTGGCGCCTTTGTTGTCGGCCCGGCTCTTCCTAACTTTGATTTTGAACGTGAACAAATTCGCGCTTATTACGAAAACCGTTACGGCAAAGACAATGCTTTTAACTATGCCTATGTCTATCCTGCCATGGCCAAAGCGATTCAGTCTGCGGGACGTGTGATTCGCTCCGAAACAGATCGCGGTGTGATTGTGATGCTCGACTCGCGCTTTTTACAAAACAGCTACGCCGAAACAATGCCCGAAGGATGGTTTGAACAGTCCCCTCAAGAACTGGTTTCTCGCCAAATTCTGAAGGACGTCCAAGAGTTCTGGGAGACTTCCCATGAGTCTTAAAAAGAAACCTGTTCTCTTTTTAGATCTGCAAACCACTGGCGCTAAGCCCGATACGGCGAATATTTTGGAAGTGGCCTGGGGGTCTTTGCAATCCGAAGAGATCGCAAGCTTTTTAGTTCAACAACCCGAAGACCAACCTGTTCCAAGGCGCATTCAATTTATTACTGGCATTTATGAAAAACACATGACCGAGGCTCGCCCTGCATCAGAAGTCTTCTCATTGCTGAAAAATTTTATTTCAGAACACGTGGGCACTGACGCTCTGGCGATCATTCACTTTGCGCAATTTGAAAAACCGTTCCTGGCGGATATTTACGAAAAACTTCAAGAGGCGATGCCTTTTTCCATCCTTTGCACTCATGAAATTGCAAAACGTCTTTTCCCCAATCTGCCTACTCGCGGAATCAAAGGACTGGCAGGATATTTTGGCTGTCCATCGGGGGAATTGAAGCGCGCCGCAAATCACGTGCAGGCCACGCAAGTGATCTGGCAAGGGTTGACGGCCGCTCTTGAAGAAAAAGGAATTCATACGCTAGAGGAATTACACTTGTGGCTGCAAGAAACTCCGAAGGCAGTGCGAGTAAAGTATGAATACCCTCTTCCGAAAGAAAAACGCCTGAGCCTCCCTAAACAGCCTGGCATCTATCGCATGATGAGTCGCTGGGGCGAGGTCCTTTACGTCGGAAAAGCGACGTCTTTGCACGACCGGGTGAATAGTTACTTCCGTGGTCAGAAAAATCGCGACACACGAAAACTGGAAATGCTGACTCAGGTGTGGGACCTGCACGTAACAACCGTAGGAAGCCCGCTAGAGGCTGCTCTTCTTGAGACTGACGAGATTAAAAGACTCAACCCACCTTACAACGTCAGTTTAAAAGTGGGTCGTCGAGAATTGGCTTTCTTTAATAAAGACTTCACATCGTCTTCTAGCATTGCAGACGATGAACATTTTATTGGTCCTTTTTCGAACGCCTTGGCTTTGGATTCGATTTTAAAACTTAGCGAGTCTCTGCGTTCGGAAGCTTTTGATGAAAACATGTTCTATGAACCTTTAGATGCAAATCTTCTTAAGGAAGGGTTCCAGCTTTTTTGCGAGCGTCACGGTTTTGAAATGTATCAGTTCTCTTCCACACGCTCGATCCTCGCCGTGGGCTTAAACTGGTATCGTAAATTGAAAGAAGAAGCAGAAGATGATGATGATGCGGAAGAACTTTTAGAAGAAAGTGAAGTCGAACTCACGGCCGAAGATATTGCCGACAAGTTTGAAAGACATTTCATTCGTTCCGCAGCCACTTACCTGCGCACGAAAAAACTAACAGCTCTTTTAAATGCCCGAATTCAAGTTTCAGGGGAGCAGAACATCGCCTTAAAAACTCACAACGGCCACATCGTCTCTGAAGATCTTCCTAAGACTTCTCCTCAATGCCCCTGGAAGGATCTCTCCATCGACACCTACGATCGCATGACTGTGCTTTTCACCGAGTTGAATAAACTCCGTTCCCAAGATCACTCTGTAGAAATGAACAGATACTAAGTCCGCTCTTCGGGGCTTGGACCAGCTCAAATCAAATTAAACAGATTCTGGCCATGGATTTCCAATTGCTTCCATTGCATTTTATCAAAAATTTGCAATTTACTTCAATTTGAAGTAAAAAGGAGACAGGCTGTGAAGGTAATAACGAAAGTTACTCACACCAGAAAGTTTATCAAACAGCTTGAAAGAGTTCCCTCACATATTAAAGAAAAAGTTAAATTTTGGGTTTTCAATGTTGGACTTCATGGCCTCAGAGAAATCGCAAAAATAAAGGGATACCATGACGAGCCTCTTCTTGGTGAAAGATGGGGACAGCGCTCGGTTCGACTAAATAAGTCCTATCGACTGATCTACCGTATCATTCAAGATGAAGTTCACATTGAGCTATTGGAGGTTCACAAACATGACTACTAAAAGGCTTTCCACTTTTGAAGTTCTTGAAAGAAAATTTGGCCGACTTAGCTTTGGCTCATTCTTGCATTCCTGGAGAATTTCGGAAGAAATTTCTCAGACCGCATTTGCAAAAAAATTGGGTATTTCGGTACAAAATCTTAACGATCTCGAAAAAGGACGCAGAATTCCTTCACCTGCTCGGGCCGCAAAGATTGCAAAAAAACTAGGGCTCGACGAAATGGTTGTCATACAGCTAGCCATTAGAGACTCTCTATATAAAGATGGTCTCAAATACGACGTTCAGTTGTTTTCAGCATCTTAGGATTTAAATCTTGAATAGTCCAAAGGAACGGCTTCGCCGAGCCACATCGCTGCTTGGGTGTGATCGTAAAGATCGTTGCCTGTGAGTTCATGGACCAAAACGGATAAATCTCCTCGGGCCTTCATCAACCACAAGACGACATCCGTGAAAAATTCTTTGGGAAAGTTGATTTCAAACATCGGTGTTGGATGAGGACCGATGGGTTCTGGGATCATTTCTCCGACAAACACGCGCTGTCCCTTAAATTGCTCAATGGCTTCATCATGAAGGCTCTGGGCTTTCTGCAAAGATACTTCGGAAAAATAAATGTGCGCATCAAATTCGCGAGGGAAACCTTGAGGCAAAAGCTGGGAATTTACTTTATAAGTTCGCGTGTTCATGCCGCTCTTATAACATACTCTCGGGAACAAACAAGGAAAGGAACCCGGCCTCAAAGCTTTTCCAAATGGAGGTTTCCGGCTCCGAATCGACTCTCACTTGCTTTTCACCTTCGTGGGTGATCCATTCCATTTTACCTTTTTCATCGACAACAACTTTGTAGGCGATATCAGGAAGCTCCAAAGATGTGAGTTCGACAAACTTTTGCGCAAGCTCTGGACTTTCAAACAAAACACCCATTTCAGAGTTAAGCTCCACAGAGCGAGGATCTAAATTCATCGAGCCCACAAACATCACACGTCGATCAAAGACATAGGCCTTGCCATGCAATCCCAGGCGGGCTCCGGCAGAAATGCTCGCCTTCACTTTCTTTTTCTTAGGCGTGACTTTGGGACGCATTTCATAAATTTCGACTCCGGCCTTAAGCAAACCTTTGCGATATTTTTTATACCCGGCAAAAACCAAGGGCACATCGTTCGACGCCAGGGAATTGGTAAAAACAGTGACCTTAACGCCCTCTTGGTGCTTTCGCTTAAAATAGTCGACGCCTTTTTTTCCAGGAATAAAATACGGTGAAACAATAAAGATCTCTTTATCCGCCTTGATCGGTAATGCCGTGACCTGATTGAGCATAGAGGTGGTCTTATAACTTTCCCCCGCTACTTTTTCTGGAGAGTCCGAGAAAACTTTCGCCTTACCCCAGAATGAAGAAATTTTCCCCAGTCGCATTTCTTTGGCGAGATTGGAATCAAACATTTCCTTTGTGTACATCGCAGCTTCGGGACTTTTTATCAGATCCCGCAACTCGCTTTGCAGATGTGATAACTCTCCTCCACCTACTTCGCGTTTATTTAAAACTGAAATCGGCACCGACAAACGGTGATTCCAGTAAAGATCAAAGGCGTGAGAACTTTCCCCAACAACCGGACCAAAACACCACACATCAAAATCACCAAAATTGGATTCGCGGCTGGCTGTGAAGTATTCATTGCCGATATTTCTTCCACCGATGATGGATGTCTGATTGTCAGCGATTAAAACTTTATTGTGCATGCGCCGATTTATTTGGCTAAAGCGAAAGACTTCCAAAATTCGCAGACTGCGATTTGTAAAGGGATTAAACATCCGCACTTCGATATACGGATGAGAATCTAAAACAAGAAGCAAATCCTGGTACTGACCAATGTGCAAATCATCCAACAGCAACCGCACTCGCACATGACGGTCGGCCGCAGCCAAGATTTCATGAAACAGCATTTTTCCAACAAGATCGTCATGCCAAATGTAATACTGAACATCGAGACTCTTTTCAGCGCGACGAACGGATTCTAAGCGAGCGACAAAGGCGTCCGTTCCCGCTTGCAAAGGATAAAAACCTGACTTTCCAGGGTTTGCGTGAACGCTGGGAGCAAGAAATTTTCCGAAATAGGTGTCTGATGTTTCAGTAAGGGCGTAGCTTTCAGGAGCTTTGAAGTTCATCGGCACACTTTGACAAGAGACAAGTGAATAGAAAGACAAAAGGACTCCCCACCTTAAAATCGTCATGCTCTTAAGGCTATGACGGTTCTTCTGAGAGGAGCCATATGTTATTTGAAAAGGGTTAGTGCGCTGTTTGAATATACTCTTTAAGTTCAGGGATTTCACAAGGAACACACCCCACTTTGCCAACCACCACGCCAGCAGCATAATTCGCAAGCATGCATGAATGCACTAAAGACAATCCAGAAACCAAGCCCAAAGAAAGGGCCGCAATCACCGTGTCGCCAGCACCCGTCACGTCAAAAACTTTACGTGCATACGTTGGAACTTCCGTGATTTCGTCACCAGAGAAAATCGTCATGCCATCTTTTCCGCGAGTCAAAACGACTTCTTTTGCTCCCGTAATTTTTTGCAGAGCACGACCCACTTCAACAACTTTATTTGGATTGTCGCGAAGATCGTCAAAATCAAGACCCGTCAAAACAACGGCCTCATCATAATTTGGTTTAATCAAATCCACACCCAGGTAGAAAGAACCTGGATTATTGCGATGAGGATCCACCATCAACTTTTTATTATTCTTTTTGCAAATCGCAGCCACTTTTTCGACCACATTGCGAGAGATCACACCTTTGGCGTAGTCTTCGATAATCACACAGTCTGCCTTAGAAACATTTTTCTCTACTGTTTCAATCAAGCGAGCTTCCGCTTCCGCAGACAAGTATTTTCGAAGTTCATAATCTACACGCACAAGATGATGGTGCTTGGCCATAACGCGAGTTTTACGAGTCGTCGGACGAGCTTTATCGACAATCATGTAGTCCCAGCTCACACCATTTTTTACGAAAAGTTCTTTAAGAAGGTTTGCACCCGTATCTTCACCAACAACAGACACCAACATCGCTTCACCACCAAGGCTCACCACGTTTTGAGCCACGTTGGCAGAAAGACCTAAACGCATGTCTTCTTCTTCCACTTCCAAAACAGGAACCGGAGCTTCAGGGCTGATACGACGAACTTGTCCCAAGACGTATTCATCCAGTCCCACATCGCCGATAATGAGGATTTTTTTACCTTTAAGAAAAGGGATCTGATTGATTAGAAGTTCTTTTTCTTGAGGACCTACGGTCGCCTTCACAGGGGTTGTCATTTTTTCATCCTCCCACGGCTCATTTGTAGCCGAAGGACCTCCCCCTGTCACCAGGTACCTGCTTCCCATCGTGTTGATTTGGTACCGATAAATGCAGAATTCGACTCTGGGATAGGCGCAAGGTACCAAATCTACACGATGGGAAGCAGGTACCTTCGGCTTGGCCTGGAGCCCTCTGTTGTGATAGACATTTGCGCCTATGTTTAAACCTAAAGGACCCTTCAAACCCAAATTTCCGCCCAAAAGCGTGGAAAAGTCGCCCAGCCCGGCCCGGGGTTTGGTTTATAAACAGGGTTATATTTCTCCTCGTGAAAAAGAAGAAATCCTTCAGTATTTAAACACCCTCTACCCGATCTGGGAGATGCGTTATTCGAAAAACAATCCGCCGCCAGAGAACCAAAAACAACGTCCTCTTTTGCGTCCCGTTTATTGGTTGGGAAACTGGCAGTTTGCTTGTTTGAATTACTATCACCCGCCCAAAGGAATTTACAATCGCTGCGTGAAGGCGGAAGGTTATCCACCTATTCTTGAATACATCGTGCAAAAGATCGAAGCCTTGGTGCACGAATCATTTGAACCTCGCGATATTCCCCGTGGCTGGCATTTGAACACGTGTCTTATTAACTACTACGGAAATCAAATTCAAGAAGACGGCAAATCTTTGGATTGCGCACGTGTGGGTGAACACAAAGATTTTGAACCCGGTCCGGTTGCTTCAATTTCTTTTGGCGAACGCGCGCTTTTCCAATTTGTTTCAAGCAAGGGAACAGAGTCCAAATCCAACGTCGTTTTACAGCAGTGGTTGGATGACCGCTCTTTGCAAATTTTTGGTGGCGAGAAATTTAAGAAACATCTTTTTCATCGCGTGCAACGCGTGGATAAAAAAGAAGGTCACACTTTTCCGTTGAATGAAATTTCAAATTTTGAAACTCGTCGAATCAACTTCACGTTCCGCTATGTTCCGGACGAGCACATCGTTCCGTTCCAACGTCTTTCTGACGAAGCCAAAGAAGATGTACAAGCTTATATGGAAAAGTTGGCGGAGCATTCAACGTTCTTTAAAGAGCAGCTTTAAGGTACCAAATCGACACGAAGGGAAGCAGGTACCTATTGGAATCGCATCAGGCGGTCTTTGCGTTTTTGAATGGCTTTGTTAATCAAACCTTCAGTGTCTTCTGGAGGAACAGATCTGCGTTCGGATTCACCTAAAACATAAGTTAATCCAACGCCGTATTCAAAGTTTGAGTCCGCGCGATGCAAGGGACTAGTGCGATTCACGGATTGTGAATAGTCCGCGTAAGAAGCCGCCATATAAACTGTGAAACGTCCCACTGACACTCTCTGAAAATACGTCACTTGAGTATTTAAAAATCCAGACACCGCTTCATAAGCCGAACGGGTCGAAGTCGCATCCGCCGCTGAAACTTCGAAATAGGTCGCATTGAATTCTTGAGAAGCGGCCTTCGCATTTACAGTGAAAATTCCGCTGAGCCACAAGGGCTTCGCCAACGGCCCTACCCACTCGTGCTCCCAGCGGTAGGCCGCCTGTAAATACAATGACCCGCCATTTTGACGAATGTAAGCCCCCTCGATAATCACCGAGGGGAATGCCGCAACTTTAAACTCCCAATCCTGACTGTATGAGTAGACCAGTTGCGGTCCTGCTTCGGCGACCAAGGGAAGATCTTCCATACCTTCACGGGCCCGGTTGTTGGAAGAATCTAACGGGAGTGACCCACTCCCCGAAAATTCCAAAGACCATTTTTCTTTTTTTAAAAGATAAGCTCGTCCCCCTTCGCGATCATCGGCGCGTAGAATTTCACCGCGATATTGAAAAGTGGGAAAAGGCAAGATCAGTTCAGCATATTGATCCGCAGCGGGGTATTGGGCGTACTTGGCATAACCCATTCCGAAGCCGTACTCCCACAAGGGTTTACTTTCTTCGGCGGCCTTGGCCAAAGGAGCACTTAAAAAAATAAGTACGATCAATAAGAAGCAAGCTCTTACATTGCGACAGACCATGTGGCCTTTAAGGCGTATTTGCCATTTTTAGGTTGAATACGCAGTTTCAAATTCTGATTCAACCAACGCACAATCATTTCTTGTTCAGAGGCACTCAATTCCGGATTTAAAAAACGGAAATCAAATTGCGACAAAGGAAGACTTAAGTTCATTGTCTTTTCATTCCCTTTGGCATTCTCAACTTCCATTTCGATCGTCACAAAACCGGATTTCTTATTCGGTTCTTGCACTTCAAATTTCACACGGGAGCCTTCATCGAAAAATCCAGCCCATTCCTCATCAGAAAGTTCGACCTCCAAAGATCGCTCCGTCATTTTAAATCCCGGAGAGTGCGACAAGATGTACGATTGGAACAAAGTAGCTAAGGCATGCCAGTCATATGGAACTGGCAGGGTGCAGTGCACTCCTTGAGGGAGTTCAACCACACGGATATTTTTACTATCCACTTTAAGTTCTTTATTTTGCAAAAGCTCCGAATTCAAATTGAATGGCACAGCGGGATCTTGCTCTGTCGCATAAATTAAAACGGGCTGATCGACTTGTTTATAATACTTCCAAAAATCGTTCAGGCCCCAAAAATCAGAACTGTCTTTCATTTCAGGAGGCAGACGCACACTGGAAATATAAGAAAGCCCACCGTGGTAAGTTCGTGCGATTTCAGAAATCGCCTTTGAAAGAAAGGCAAAACTGTCATAGGTCACAAGAGCCGGAAGTTTTTTATCAAGGCCCGTCAAACGCTGGCGACTCCATAGATCCACAAAGGCCGACTTCACTCCGCCCTCTGTTAATGCCACCATTGTCTTTTTCAAATCAACCACGGGACACAAAGCCGTGAAGCTATTAATCAGAGCACCGTGCTTCGGAGAATTATATTTATTGAGCAGCGAAGAGAACAAAACACCGTGGCCTCCCAAGCTGATACCAAAGACGTGCACGCTATCGACAAGTTGAGAAATCGGCTCCACAGAGTCGGTCAACAAACGCGCCACTAAAACATTTTGTATTCCCTCGTCGTAGCCGCCGAATGAAAATTGGTTGTTATTTGCGACAAAGTCGGAACTCGACATATTTTCGAGCATCAGGATATTAAATGGCGACTGCTCAAACAGCATCATAAGCCACGCACGTTCCGGTTTAAAATCTTCGACGTTCGAAAAAATTCCCAAACGCACGATAACTAGAGGACGGCGCTTTAAATCTCCCTTGAGTCCCAGAAGGCCTTTCAACTTCACGTTGCCTGGCAAATTCACCACCACCCGACGCAAGAAAGGATGGGCTTGCGGCGCATACTTCATGGTCATCATGCTCATTAAGTTTGCGAAGTAACCGTTCTCCCCTGTTTCCAATTCACTTCGACAATCTTGGAAATATTTTTGAACCAAGGCCCCTTGCAACTGCGAAGAACCCGCCAAACGTGGATCGCGCATGCGCTCTTGCCACGTATCCGGAGAACAACTGGCACTCATCAGTTTGGTTTCTCCGCGAGGGATCCAACTGAAGACGCTTTCGAGGAAGAAGTTGAAAGGCTCCGGATAACGCCCCGGGGCGTCAGCCAGAATAGGGGCCTCTTCGGAGGGAAAACTAATCCGGGAGCTTTGAAATTGCTCCAGGAAAGCTCGCTGCGGGCTCGCCGCCAAGGCTGGAAGGGTCATTAAAGTAAGGCTGATGGTGAAAAAACAAGACCGAAGCATAGGCCTTATTGTGTCCAGAAAGAACCACTGAGTCATCACCTTTTTCCGGAGTGACTTTGAGTATTTACTTCATTAGACTTTGCGGGTGTATTTTTAAGGAGACACATAACATGGAACACAAGATAGAGCCCTTGTATGACGGGCCTCTTTTCAGAAACGCTATTCAAACTCTCGAAGAAGCGGCAAAGATTATCAACTGTGACCCTAACGTACTTGAGCGTCTAAAACGTCCTCGTCGCGCGATCACTGTTTCCGTCCCTGTTCGTATGGACGACTACAGCGTAAAAGTTTTCACTGGCTATCGCGTTCAGTACTCTCCAACACTCGGCCCTTACAAAGGCGGAATCCGTTATCACCAAAATGTAGACCTCTCTGAAGTTGTCGGCCTTGCGGCTTTGATGACTTTCAAAAACTCTGTACTTGGTCTTCCTTTGGGTGGTGCAAAAGGTGGTATCACTGTTGATCCCACAAAACTTTCTCGCACTGAAAAACAAAACCTGACTCGTCGTTATGCTTCTGAAATTGGCCCTTTCGTTGGACCAACTAAAGACATCCCGGCTCCAGACGTGGGAACTGATCCACAAACAATGGCGTGGTTCATGGACACTTACTCTCAAGAACAAGGTGGCTTTGCACAACCAGGTGTTGTGACTGGTAAACCGGTTGAGATCGGTGGATCTTTGGGTCGTAACCACGCAACAGGTTTGGGTGTTGTTTACGTCGCTGAAAAAGCTTTCGAAGTTTGCAAGATGAGCATGAAAGGCGCATCCATCGCGATTCAAGGTTTCGGTAACGTAGGTTCTTTCGCAGCGAAATTCGCTCACGAACGTGGCGCTCGCATTGTTGCCGTGTCTGACGTTTCTGGCGGTATCTTCAATGGCGACGGTCTTGATATTCCTGAAGTGATGGAATACGTAAAAGCTCACAAGTTCTTGAAGGGCTATCCAAAAGCAACTCCGATCAGCAATGAAGACTTGCTTGAAGTGAAATGTGACGCTCTTTTCCCTTGCGCTCTTGAAAATCAAATCGATACGCACAATGCGGAAAAAATCCAAGCTAAAATCATCGTTGAAGGTGCCAACGGTCCTGTGACAAATGCAGGAACTAAGATCCTTCATAAGCGCGGTGTTTTCATCGCTCCAGACGTTATTGCGAATGGTGGCGGCGTGATCGTGTCTTACTTCGAGTGGGTTCAAGATATCATGTCGTTCTTCTGGGACGAAGATGAAGTGAATGGCCGCCTGAAAGGTATCATCACAAAAGCATTCGACAAAGGTTACTCTCTTTCTAAAGAGAAAAATGTCGACATGAGATCTGCTGCGATGGCGGTTTCTGTTCAACGCCTTGAGAAAGCAATGCTTCTTAGAGGATTGTACCCTCGCTAATGCGTCCTTGGTTACTCTTACCACCCCAGTGGGCTCACGATCTGAGCCCACTGGCTTTACCTCTGTATTCCCTTATTCACGGAAGAAAAACTCCGCACTGGAAAAGCTTTACCTGGCGTGATCTGCATTTTGCAAATCCTCTGGGAATTGCCGGTGGTGTTGATAAAAATGCTGAAAATTTGAAAGACTGGTGGGCTCTGGGTTGCGGCTTCGTTGAAGTCGGAACTGTCACTCCTCTTCCACAAACTCCGAATCCTGGCAAGATCATGGATCGGGACATGAATCTGCAGGCGATGTGGAACAAGATGGGTTTTCCAAGTGAAGGTGCTGAGGAAACTTTTTATAATCTCGCTTTCTACGCTCCGAACTATCGCACGCCGATTTTTGTGAACATCGGAAAGAACCGTTACACTCCCAACAACCAAGCTGTTCAAGATTATCTGACATTGGTGGATAAATTCCGCCCTTTTGCAGATGCCTATGTTGTGAATATCTCCAGCCCCAACACCAAGGGCCTTCGAGATCTTCAGAACAAAGACAATTTGCGAGATCTTATTGCTCCTATCGTAGATCGCGTCTCGCACTTCGAGCCTACTCCGGTTCTTGTCAAACTGTCTCCAGATATGGGTGATGAAGCTTTGGCAGAAACTGTTTTGCATTGCCAAGAGTTGGGAGTTGATGGCTTCGTGTTAACAAACACGACTTTATCTCGTCCACCGGGCTGTCATTTTCCATCTGAAGGAGGTCTTTCTGGAGCTCCTTTAAAAGAGCTATCGCAGCGCGCCCTAAAAGTGGCTGTCGAAAGCTTGGGCAAAAAACGTGAGGGACTGCTTTTGGTCAGTGTGGGAGGCATTCTCACCCCAGAAGATGTCTTTGAAAGATTGCAAATGGGCGCAGATCTTGTTCAAATTTATTCTGCACTTGTTTTCCATGGACCCAGTTTTTTCCATGACGTGGCGAGAAGGTATAATGACGGACGATAGCGCAGTAGAGACAAAACCCAAAAAATCTAAAATCCGTAAAGGACATTGGATTCCTGTGGTCGCGGGCTTTTTGCGTAAAGATGGTAAAATCTTGGTCGGTCAACGCCCTGAAAACAACTCTCTTGCCGGTCAATGGGAATTCCCTGGGGGCAAAATTGAGACAGGTGAAACACCTGAAGAAGCTTTGGCCCGCGAGCTGAATGAAGAGCTTGGAATTGAAGCCGAAGTTGGCGAACTCAAGCTTGCTTGTACACATTCTTACGGAGATGTAGGGATTCTCATATTATTTTATGAAATCCTATATTGGAAGGGCGAGCCTCGGGCCAAGCACCATATGATGCTTGAATGGATTCACCCAGAAGAGTTGAAGCACCGAAACATTCCTGAGGCCAATCGCAAGATTCTCCATAAGATATACAAAGCCTTAGGACTTGAATGGCGAAAATAATTCTGGTGAGTAAACATGTGAACGCAACCTCGTGGCAGCTGGCACAGGCTTTAAAGTCCCAGCAGCATGAGGTGGTTCTCCTTACCAGTCATGGCGAGAATCTCGACAATCACGACACCAACGGCATTGAATTTATGGGATATTTCAAACGCTGGAGTCTTTTAGAAGGTCTGCGTATTATTCCCGGTCTTTTTGGTCTTCAGCCGCAAATTCTTCACTTGGTTTTAGATGAAGATAAAATGAACGCTGCGCAGATGATCCTTTCCACATTTGCGAAATCTCATCCCACTTGCGTTCTTACAACATCTCTTTTGAACATTCGCCATGGACTGACTCGTCGTAATCCCGTTCGTTATTTGATTGAAGAAAGTGACATCATCACTTGTCCGACAGTGGAGGCTTTAGGGCAGCTGCGCGGATTGGATGTGCGCTCGACTCGTCAAGGACGCGGAATTTTGCCTCCGGTTTTAGATCTAAAAAACGAAACACCGAAAGCCATGGTTTACAGCGATGAAGAAGAAGATCAACTTCTTCACAACTTGGCGAAAACCCCCTACGTCGTCGTGCCTTTCCGTGAAACCAAATTCAATCCCGAGTCTGACAGCTTTGTGCGCATCCGTACTATTGCGCAAAAGTACAAAGTCGTTTTGTGGGGCTCCTATTCCCATTGGTCTTTGCGTGATCGTAAAAAGTTTGCCGCATGGATGGATGAGTTTCAGTGCGGGCATCACTGGACTGTCACCGGGGATTTACCTTCACACCTAAGCCGTTCTCTCCTAGAGAAAAGTACTGCTTTTGTTCTGGCGGGACAGCCTCTCAGCCCGGTGGAAATGACTGAATACTATATGAGAGCTATTCAGTGCCATTCTGTTTTGATTCTCGACTCCAAACAGACAAGCGTGCATTCGGATCTTTGGAAAAACACGGTCAATTGCTGGGTTTTAAACCACCATCATTTGCAAAAAGACTTGGTCAAACTTTTGGCTAAGCCTCATTTAAAACTTCCCGAATCCCTTTCCGAACAACTTGCGGAAGACCGCCATTTGATTGATTCGTCTTTGAATGAACTCAATCGCCTGTACAACAAGGCTTTAAATCATCTAAGATAGGATCATGGCCAAAAGATCCAGTCTCCCCGAGACATTAAACATCTGTCTGACGTCGCATCGTTTTCCGATTTTAAGTCGCGCAACGGATCACGGATTTTTGTGGCCTATTGCCAAGGGTCTTGCCAAAGAAGGTCACAAAGTCACTGTTCTTGCGGCAAGTTCTCCTCTGAAAAAACCGGAAGTCGTGCGTGATGGCGTGCGCGTTTTCTTTCTTCATGAAGGTGCAAAAAATCTTTCGCACATGAGTTTTCAAATGGCCGTGCGCCAACGCTTCATGCAGCTTCATAAAGAAGAACCGTTTCACTTGGTTCATAGTATTGATAAATCCGGGTATCGCATCGGCAGTCGCAAAGATGATTTGAAGGTCGCCATGGCCTATGACGTGGAAGCGACTCAGATGTCACAACTTTTTGCGATCCTTGCGATGAAGCAAGACACTTTGGGCAGTATGCTAACAACGGCCCTTGCAACAACGTATAAGTTTCTAACGACTTATTATGGTGGCGATCGTCGTTTGCTCTCAACGGCCGACGGTATCTTTGTCACCAATCCTCAGCAAAGAATCATTCTGGAAAGATATTATCTTTATCCGGATTATCATACCTATACTGTTCCTTATGGAATTGAGTTGGGCGATTTGACTCCGAAAGAAAAGTCTTTAGAACTTCGTAAAAAATTAGGCATTCCTGAAAACGCTCATGTTGCTGTGACCATCACTGACATGACCGAAGCTCAAGAAATCATGCCTTTGTTAAGAGCCTTTGAAAAAGTCGCGATCAAAAAACCCAATAGCTATTTGATCGTGGTCGGCAACGGGCCTAAGTATAAAGACATCGAATTCCAAGTTTTGAATTTGGCTCTCGGCAACCGTGTTGTGATGACCGGGGCCGTTCCTTCAACGGAAATTGAAGACTACATTGTTTTGGGTGATGTCTTCGTGAACATGGGGTCGAGAAGCACGGGTTTTGAGCCTTCTACTTTGGAAGCCATGGCACAAAAAAAGGTTGTTTTGGGGTCGGAAGTGTCCCCGATTGCCAATATTATTGAAGATGGTCGGGATGGTTTCTTACTCCGCCCTGCCGATGTGGACTCGATGAGTAATCTTTTGGTCGAAATTTTCTCTGGAACCATGCCTGCTGACGAGATCGGCGACCGAGCACGCCAAAAAGTCGTCGATCTGTTCGACACGCCTAAGATGGTCCAGGCGACTCTTGATGCCTACCGTAAAATCCTCCTGAACACCGGTTTGTATAAGAAGCATTGAGTTAAAGTATTGAAAAGTGGTGGTCAGGCCTCCGCAGTTCTGTATAATCGGGAGTGTTATCAATACTTTAAGCTTATGTGCTTGATTTAAGGAATGCCGAAGATGACTAAAGCGGATTTGATTAATTTAATCTCTGAAAAAGCGGGCATCACACGCGTGAAAGCTGAAACCGTTGTGAACACTATTTTTGATTCTATGGTGGAAGCATTGATGCGCGATGACCGTATTGAAATCCGTGGTTTTGGTTCATTTGTGAATCGTCAATACGGTGCTTACAAAGGTCGCAATCCTCGTACGGGTGAAATCATCAACGTTGATGAAAAGAAACTTCCGTTCTTCAAAGTCGGAAAAGAACTCAAAGAAGACATCAACAACGGCCCAGAAAAAAAGGGCTAAAAAAGCTAAGGGGCTTTCACAGCCCCTTTTTTATTTCTCGAATTTCCACTTATTTGCACTCTGTTTTAAGCACATCATAGAAGTCATTCGTTTTTAAAAACGCCGTTACACACTGATAAGTCGGCACAGAACCATTCACCCGATAGAAACCGCGCACCGTTGTTTGAATCGCTAAATCAGCACCTTCAACTTGCACGAATTTGTGATTCTCAATCGCGACGGTACCTTCATCAAAACCCAAAGTTTCAAGAACGCTTTCATTCGTCATCCACCAAATTTCTTTCATTTTTCCCGCGTAAGAAGCAGGAGCTGCAGATAAAACCAATAAAGCGGCGATAAGCTTTTTCATAGAAACCTCTTTGTGATGCTTTGAAAGATGCAGAGGTTTTATAAAAGAAAGTCCCAGATTCAAAGTTAGGATCGTGTGATTGTTATTTTTACCATTAGTAGGCATCCAATGTGATTCGCGCTGCAGAATAGGGTTCAACAGCCGATTGGCAACCGCTATCCGCTCCTGCCCAACCCGTCATCTGCAGTTTGATAGTGTGTGCTCCACTTGCGAGTGCAATATGCCGTTGTGTTGTCCATGCATGCCACCAACCTGCCGTCGCCGACGCTGGGGAACTTACACCGATAATCTGATCTCCCCAAGATGGGTGCCCTTGCCCCACTCCGTTCACGACAAACCGAATGCCACAATGGCCGTTAGCACTAGAGCCCGGCTGAGTCATCACAAGTGATCCTTTTGCATCCATTTGTACAGTCATCGCCCGTGGCAAAGTGAAAGAGATTGCCGTTCCTGGAATGTCAGTCCAATTTTCTCCGACCACTGTCACAGTCGCTGTTTGCATCGCCGTTCCCACGAAGACTTTTACTTTGAACCCTTCGTTTTGAATCGAGCCGCCCCGAACGTCAAGTTTTGCGGTTGGCGCCGTAGTCCCAATACCGACATTACCAGCGGAGTCAATGCGCATACGTTCTGTAGAGCTTTGACGAAATACGATGGGAATATTGGTCGCCGAACTTCCTGTTGTGAAGAACATTCCATTCGTGACGCCATCGCCTGTCGAAAGTTCAAGTGAATTGTTCCCTGTTCCGCTCTCTCTGATAGAGAGGATACCGTATGAGTTGGCGCTACCTGTCGCCAAGTCGAATCGAGCTGATGTACCAGAAGTTGTTCCGATGTTCGTGACTTTCGCAATCGTCGGCGAACCTGCTTGATCCTTGCGAACCTCCAGGAGCTGTGATGGTGCTGATGTTCCGATGCCGACGTTGCCATTTCTTGCAATTTCCATTGCTGGATTTGGACTACCCGCTATGGCATCGACAAGCGGTTGAAAACTCAACTGACCATCACTAGACCAGATTCTCCACATTTTTGAATTGGCTACCTGATCGCTTTCCTCAAAAATCATTTCAGGTGAATTTGATGTCATATGTAACAAGCGCTGAGGGCTACTTGTTCCAATACCGACGTTCCCATTTGCAAGCACAGTCATTTTGGTTGTGCCATTAGTTTCAAAATTTAGAGGAAAATTGTCATTGGTTCCAAGGGTCGCATCGCCAGCAAAAGAGTTTCCATTGTTGATTAAAACGGAGCCAGTTGTAAATGTAGAACAAATCATCATACCCGTGGCATCAAAGGAAACCATTTGTCCGACAGCACAGTTAAATGTCGACAGCGTTGAACCGGTTCCATCGGAAGCAACCAATCTATTTGCTGTGAATGCCGTTACTCCCGTACCGCCTTTGTTTACCGGAACAGTGGAAGGAAAATTCGCGGGATCAGCGCTGATAGTACCTGAAGACACCGCGATACCAGCCCCAACCCGCACAGCCCCTTTTGCTCCCGTTGTCGCATCAGTGATTGAAATGGCAGGAGTAGCTGAGCCTGTTGCAACGACGATCGGTGCCGTGCCCGTAACATTCGTGACTGTTCCATTTGTGGGAGTAATCCATTGAAGCCCTGAAGTTTGGCCCGAGTTTGCAGATAGAACCTGTCCATCCGTTCCAACAGGTAAGCGTATATTATTTGTTCCGTCGCGCACTAAAACATCACCTTTTGCTGTTAGCGGTGAAAGTGCGTTGAATGCAGCCAGTACAGAGGTTTGCCCCGTACCGCCGTTGGCAATTGGCAAAGTCCCCGTCATTTCAGAAGCTAGATTGATAGCGGCTCCGTTACTTGCTGCAGTTAAGCGACCTTGAGCATCGACGGTGATATTTGCTCGTGTGTATGAACCCGCAGTGACTGCTGTATCAGCGAGAGCAATTGTTCCTGTCGACGTAATTGGACCGCCACTTAATCCCGTACCTGTCGCGACATTTGTGACAGTACCTCCAGCATTACTATCAGAAGCTGGAGCCCACTTCGCTCCGTCGTATTTCAAAACCTGGCCTGCCGCCAAAGCCGTGATATCAACATCAATACCTTTAATCTTGTTAACAGAAACCGCACCAATAGCTCCACTCACATCACCAGCAACAGAAACATTGATCGCCTGACATTGAAAACCCAATACCGGGCTCCAATACATCGTCTGATGTTGTGCACATCCTGCCGAAGTCACATAACCATCGAAAGTGGATTTCAAAACGTATGTGTTTAAAGTGGTGTTTAAGTTTGTAACATCACCGATACCAATCGCCGCACTCAACCACTGAGATCCATCAAATTTCATAAAGTGCCCCGATGTCGGAGGCGCATTTGAAACCGCGAAACCTTGGATCTTCACAACAGAAGGATTTGGATAAGTTCCACCTAAATCACCACTGGCGGCTCCTGTCGGAGTGCGCGCATCAGAAAAACGGGCGTCATTTCCTGCAGCGACAGTTCCCGCGATCGTGCCAATGTTAATGCCTATAATAGGAATCGAAACCGTTCCACCTTTTGTGAGAGGCGCTGTCACGTTGACATCCGAAACCATTCCCGCTCCACCGGCATCGTTTTGACAAGTGAAGGTCGTTCCGTCAAAAGTCAGATACTGACCCAATCCGCAAGTCTGAAGAGCGCTTTTTAATACAAAGTCCGTCGCAGGGTGCGCGCCCAATGCCTCCGCATTTTTTGCAGTTGTGGATATGGCTGATTGTGCAGCGAAAGGAACTGCGCGAATCGTATTGTCAGGTGTAATCAACTTCCACCCGACTCCATCATGAAAGTGCACGCGCAACTTGCGAACATCAGAGGGGCCTGCCAAGTAAGAAACTCCACCGTCGCAGATAAAACTTTTTCCATTTTCAAAAGAACTCAAAACTGTAAACGTGGGGTTGGCAATCAAATCAGGATAAGACTGGGCTCCAATTCCGACGGGAACATCAAACACGCCACCTGAATTGTTCATCGAAATGCCATTTACTTGTTCACGATAAATCACACAAGAACCGGTTGGGTTTGTGATTTCAAAAAGAAAACTGATAGTACCTGAGTTTACAGGCGTCCCATCAGATTTAAGAATACGCCCTTGATAAGTTAAAGACGACGGCGTGGCAAATGCCACTGCATGCAAAAGGATTAAGAGAACGAGAAATCCAAAACGTACCAAGCAAAACATTCCCATGGCTTACTTATCGGAATATATCGCATTTTAGTGTAGTTTCAGGGTTCTCCGAGAGAGCCTAATCAATTGAGGCCGGTTTACGAAGATGCTTCTCTATAATTTGCAAACGCTCTTCGAGGTCTTTATTGCGTTTTTGGAGCTCCTTATTTTGTTCTTCAAGGACTAAAATCTGGTTTCTTTGCACGTCCATTTCTTTATGAATTTTCTGACTGTCGTTGAACCACAAAGTATAGAACTCTTTGATACTTTCAATCATCGGAGAAATCAGACCTAAGTAGTTCACTTTCTTCATGCCCAATTTATCTGTTTTAACTAGATCCGGATATATTTCTTCCACTTGTTGCGCGATCACACCGCGCTGAAGTCCCTCAGAATATTTTTGCGGTTCTTTCCAGTAATAACTGACCCCTTCCACTTTCAGGATTTTTTCCAACGAGAAGTGCAAAGGTTGAATTTCTTTCTTCAAACGACGGTCCGAAGGATTCAAAGAACCTGAATACGTAATATTGCGGGCTTGGATATCCATACCGTGGCCCCCACCGCGATTGTAGAATACCAAGTTGTTATTAGTCGTCTGTGTTGTTCCGATTTCAAGGTCTCCAGAGGAATCACCACCCACGTAGAGCACATAGCCAAGTCCATTGCGACCAGCGACTTCACCATTCACATCCAATTTATAGCTTGGCGACGTATCTCCGATTCCGACCTTGCCATCACCTTGAACACGCATGAGCGTATTAAAGGTTCCCGCACTTGTATAACCTACCGAGAATGAATCTTGAGCCTGATTGTTATCCGTAATGTTCACTCGCAATTCTGATTGATCGGCCGCGAGATTGTAACGAGCCATCCACATGGGATCAGTCACATCACTATCTGAAGTCGCAGGGCTCGGACCTCCATGGAAATACAAATAGTTTCCGTAACCAGGAAGAGTGCCCGTATTAGCGGGATTCACAAGACCTACTTTGATATTTCCAGCGACGTGCAAGGGAGCCGCAGGCGATGCTGTTCCGATCCCGACGTCGCCAGCACCCGTAATTGTCATTTTTTGAGTAGGAATATTATCAGTAGCTCCGCTGGCGCCAGCAGTGGATGTGAAAAAGCTAATGCCCGAACTTCCACTTCCCGTAGCAATGCCTGATTTAAGGATTAAATCTCCTCCCGGATAGTTGTTGCCCCCAGAGATGACGCCACCGACTTGCAGGGTTAGGTTTTTGCCCGGTGAAGTTGAGGTCTGTCTTTCTGTACCGACAATTTTATTTGAATTTCCATCCAGTGATAAATTTAGAGTAGGATTCGTGACTCCTATACCCACGTAACCCGTGCTCAGCATAGTCATCAGCAGCTTCGAGGTCGTTCCAATAGGAGCCTCGTAATTGAACTGCAATCCATTGACAGAGTCTTCGCGAGTCAGAGAATAGCCATTGTTCTCAAGCTCGTTATTGATCTGCAAAGAGGCATTTTCATTCAGTCCACTTGCGGAAATTCTCGCAATCGCACTAGGTGCCGAAACATGCAGAGCTGCTGCAGGGACAAGCGTTCCCACGCCGAATTTTCCGTCCGACTCAAAAGAGAATTGCCCGGAAGCACTCGTAGAAAAGTCCGCTAACACCAAAGCTCCCACACCACCTGAACTTGCAGAACCTGTAGAAATCAAATTCCAAGATTTTCCACCTGTGTCGGTGTTGGCAATCATAACTCTGGTTCCCGCATTATAACTGGAAGTGAAACGAGCTGCTGTAGAAGTTCCGGTTATATCTAATGGATAAGAAGGATTGGAGTTGCCAATACCAAAATTTCCATCCGTTTTCAGAGTTGCACGCACGACCCCATTTGTTTTAAATCCCAAATTTTGCGCATCATTCGTTCCCAATGTTGTCGTCGTACCAAATATGTTTCCACCATTCACAAACGCATCCGGGAAAGGACTGCAAATCATCATTCCGGTCGCATCAAATGTAATGACGTAACCAGCGGCACAAGTAAAAGGAATCAATGCAGATCCAGTTCCATTGGAAGCAATCAAACGATTCGCTGTTATTGATGTCGCCCCCGTTCCGCCTTTGCTCATGGGAACTGCGGAAGGAAAATTTGCAGGGTCCGCACTGATAGTTCCTGAAGAAACCGCAATACCGGCTCCCACCTGAACAGCACCTTTTGTCGAAGTCGTCGCATTATCAATTGAAATAGCAGGAGTTGTTGAGCCTGTCGCGACAACAATGGGAGCTGTTCCCGTCACATTTGTCACGGTTCCACCCGCATTGCTGTCACTCGCAGGAGCCCACTTTGTTCCATCGTATTTTAGGACCTGTCCCGATGTTAAACCTGTTGTATCGACATTTACACCCTTGATTTTATTGACGGTGACAGAGCCAATGGCTCCACTGACGTCTCCGGCTAAAGACACATTGATCGCTTGGCACTGAAAAGAACCAGACACTGAATTCCAATAAGGAGTCTGGTGAGAAGCACAGTTCCCACTTCCCACCGCCGTATTGAAGGCTGCTGTTGTTTGATATGTTCCTAACGTCGTCGATAAATTCGTCACATCAGAAATCGCAATGGCAGAGTTCAACCATTGCGAGCCATCATACTTAAAAAAATGTCCCGAAGTAGGAGCTGTACTTGAGACGGCGACACTCTGAATTTTTGCGACAGACGGATTTGGATAAGACCCGCTCAGATCTCCCCCGGCAGTTCCTGAGGGTGGACGAGAATCAGTAAAGCGCGCATCGTTCCCCGCTGCCACTGTTCCAGCCGTCGTACCAACACTAATCCCAAGAACTGGAATAGAGGCCGTTCCACCCTTTGTCATCGGGGCTGTCACGTTGATATCTGAAACCATTCCCGCTCCACCGGCATCGTTTTGACAAGTGAAGTTCGTTCCATCAAAAGTAAGATACTGGCCCGCTGTACACGTCGTCACCGCGGTCTTTAAAACGAAATCCGTGGGAAGCTTGTCACCTAAACGCGATGAAGAATAAGAGAAACCTGCAAAAGGTACCGAGCGAATGGTCGTATTCGGAGTAACAGCCTTCCATCCCGTTCCATCATGAAACTGCACGCGCAAAACACGCACTTCATCATAGGCCGGAGTGTATGTCGTTGCTCCCTCGCAAGTATGTTGAACAGAGTTATTAAAAACATCTCGAAGAGAATAGCTGGGTGTCGTTGGATAAAGTTTAGTGCCTTCGCCAATGGGAATATCAAAAATCCCCTTAGACCCTTGCATGTTCACGTTGTTTCTTTGCTCCCGATAGAAAACACAAGTTCCAGTTTCATTCGTAAATTCAAATGCGAAGCTCACGTTGTTATATTCCAACGCGGTTCCATCCGATTTCAGAATACGACCTTGGTAGTTTAAAGTCCCAGGAGATGCGAGAGCCTCGGTACAAAAAGCCGAGGCTATTAAGAACATTCCGTTACGTACCATTGTTTTCATGAGCTCCATGACTAACTATTCGGAACACACTCATGAAATCCTAAGAAATCCCAAGGGGTTTCTGTTCCAGGAAAATCCGACCTTGCCTCAGAAACCGCGTATTAGAGCTAAAAATCAATATTCTTAAAGAGGCATTTCTATTGCTGAATTCTAATAGATTAAAAAGTGAAAAGACGAAGGTCTGAGATCCGAGTCTTTCCTAACAAAGCCATAAACAAACGTTCTACGCCAAGAGCGATTCCGCCGGAGGGAGGCATTCCCGCCTCAAGGCATACAAAAAACTCTTCATCGAGATTGACGACCTCTTTGTGCAGATCTTTCTTTTTCTCAAGATCTTCCGCTGAGCGCAGGCGCTGAATTTCGGGATGATTGAGTTCGTGGAAAGCGTTAGCAAGCTCTAAACCCTTCCAATAAACCTCAAAACGATCCCCCCAACCATCGGCTGTTATACGTGCTAAAGCGGCTTGGTACGGAGGATACTTTTCCACAAAGATGAGATCTTCGGGAGGCAGTTGTGATTCCACTTTCTCCATAAAAATAAGAAAGAAAAAGTCATCAATACTGTCGGCACTTCTCACGTCGACTTTTAATTTTTCAGCCAAGACTTTGAGTTCTTCTTTAGTCGTGTCAGGGCGAAGATCAAAATCGCAGTGCATTTTAAATAATTCGGAAATGGAATAACTCTTCACACTGCGAGGAGCAGAAACTTTAAGAAGCTTCGCCATTGTGTACACCAAGTTTTCCACATCTTTTTTGATATTCGCGAGATTGTCATAGGCCCGATACCACTCCAGCATCAAGAACTCGGGCTGATGTCTTTCCGTCACCTCGCCATTGCGATAACAAGGGGCGATTTCAAAAATCTTTTCTGCTCCCAAAGCCAACGCTTTTTTTAGATGCAGCTCCGGACTTGTCGGCAGATAAAGTTTTTCTGTGCGAGATCCCACTTTCAAAGTCGTCGAGAAAACGTCAAGGCTGGGTTCTGTACCTGGACACGGCACCAATGACGGCGTTTTTAGCTCCAAGAAGTCCTGTGCTTTGAAAAAATCCCGGAGCCCCTGCACATAGATGTTCCAAGTTTTTAGAATCTCTGTATTAAGCTTGCGGTGAGGCAAAGAGGTCTTCTGAGGCGCCAGCAAACAAATTTCTTCCGCAGAAATAACGACAACCACATCCCCTTCAATGAGAAATTCAGAATTTTGAGGTGCTTTTTCAAATTGGATTTTGTGAGTTTTCGAATCGCGCTGAAGAATCAGTTTTAATGACTCCCCGTCTTTTTCGATTTGATAAATTCGGCCTGCCACCTGATATTGGGCAGGCATTGCGGGGTAGGACTTCCAAATGCGGGATAAGTATTCTTGTCTAGTCAAAGCTCTGCCACTTTAGCGGCAAAGTCCTTGTGTGCGCAAGGTTTCTAGCTGAGCAAGGATGGAATCCATGTCGTTTGCTCCACCGAGGACGTCTTCTTCAACAACGATACGGTGCTTCACCCAAGATCCGTTATAAATTCCTTCGCTCGCCATCGTGCAAGACGGGATGCTCGGGATCGCCGCCTGAGCGACGCTGAGGTGAGTTAACATTGCGATCATCATTGTTGTTAGTAGAGCGTAAAGGATTCTCATATGTGCCTCGTCTTAGTCCGGGTCTTAATGACACCAGCTCCTCCTGCATTCCCTATAAAGCAAATGCCTTGCCAGGAATTTTTGCTACCAGTTCGCTTGGAAGTCCTGGGAAGTATTACTCAATGCGACTTTTCAGATCAGGACGTTTCCGAGTTGTATTTTTTGTTAGCATCCTTTATTGGAAGTGTTGAATTACATTAAGGAAAGGGGCTCTAGATGCTCGATTTGCAACGCACCCTCAATTCTGTACGAAACGATGCCGACTGGGTCAGTTTACGTCACGTCACTGAAAAAACCACATTCCGCAACGTGCGCGATGAAAAAACGGATCGCAATTCTATCTCTTTCGATCAAGGAATCATGGTTGAAGTTTTGGTGAACGGACATTTCGGATTTGCCGGAACAAGTGATCTTACGGAAAGCGGTATCAAAAGAGCCCTGGCCAAAGCTGTGACGATGGCAAAAGCTGCGTCTTCTCAGAAAGTCCACGACTTCTCTTTGGCCCAACGTCCAACTGCTAAAGGCTCTTATAAATCTCCGGTGATCAAACCTTTGGATTCTTTTTCTGCTAAAGAAATTACCGACATTTTTGTGGATGCGACAAAAGCGATGAAGGTTTCAGATAAAATCATGAGCCGTTCAGCCACGACAATGATCGTTGAAACGGAATTCCAATCCGTAAGTTCTTCAGGATCTGAGATCTTCCAAAATTTTTCTATCGTGAGCACCGACTTCTCGACAACGGCGGGAGCTAACGGCGAAACACAAACTCGGACGGACAGCGGCGGCCTTGCCCGTTGCTTGCAAGTCGGAGCAGAAGTTTTCAATCGCGCTTCGATTTTAGAACGCGCTAAGAAGATCGCGGAAGAATCCGTGGAGCTTTTGGGAGCTGAGAACTGCCCTGACACGACAATGGATTTGATTTTGGCTCCGGACCAAATGACTTTGCAAGTGCATGAGTCTATCGGACATCCGCTAGAGTACGATCGCATCTTGGGTGATGAACGCAACTATGCCGGTTGGAGTTTTGTAAAACCGGATGACTTTGGAAAACTGCAATACGGATCGAAGTTGATGAACGTGACTTTCGATCCAACTATTCCAGATGCCATGGCCTCTTACGCATTTGATGATTCGGGTCACAAGGCAACGAAAGAATTTCTGATCAAAGACGGTGTCTTGGTGCGCGGCCTTGGCGGCTTGGAATCTCAATCTCGTTTGAATCTTCCGGGTGTGGCGAACTTCCGTTCTTCCTCTTGGAATCGTGCTCCGATTGATCGTATGGCGAATATCAACCTTGAACCTGGCACAAGTAAACTTGAAGACATGATCGCGTCTGTAGAGCTTGGGGTTTTCATGATGGCCAATAAATCTTGGTCCATTGACGATTACCGCAACAAATTCCAGTTCGGCTGTGAGTATGCAAAATTAATTGAAAACGGAAAGCTCACGAAGACTTTGAAAAATCCAAACTATCGCGGCACCACTGTGAAATTCTGGAATGGTTTGAAAGCTGTGAGTGCGAATCGCGAAACTTACGGGTCCCCTTTCTGCGGAAAAGGCGAACCGAACCAAGTCATCCGTGTGGGGCACACAACTCCTTACTGTCTCTTCGGCAATGTCGAAGTTTTTGGAGCGTAATTATGAGCTTTACAGAAAATATGAAAAAATCATTCAACGCGACCGCCGATCACCTGCTTGGAAATCTGAAGAGCGGTGAAGAAGCGAATATCAACTTGAGTGCGGAAGAATCTTTATTCGTTCGTTTTAACGGTAATAAAGTTCGTCAAAATACACATGTTGAACAACGCACTGTCGGTTTGCTTTTGCAAAAAGATGGCAAGACGGCGAACTTAAGTTTTTCTATCACAGGAAATATCGAGGAAGATAAAAAACGCGCGGACTTCTGGCTGGCGCAAGCTCGTCAAGAATGCGATTTGCTTCCTGAAGATCCTTATCAAGTGCCTTTGAAAAACAACGGCACAAGCGACAGCACTTTCCAAGGCGACCTTTTGCCTGACGAAAAAGTCATTGAAGCCATCACGCATCCTGCTCAAGGCAGTGACCTTGCGGGACTTTACTGTGGTGGACCTTTGATTACGGCGAATAAAAACTCTCAAGGTCAAAGTCACTGGTTTGCGACTCAAAACTTCTTTATGGATTACTCACTTTACATGGGTGAAAAAGCCGTGAAGTCGATCTATGCCGGCACTTCTTGGAAGCAAAAAGATTTCGAAGCCAATTTGGCGCAAAGTAAAAATCAGCTGCGCTTAATGGAGCGTCCAAAAATAACTTTGAAGCCGGGAGCTTACCGCACGTATCTGGCTCCAGGTGCTGTGGCAGAAATGGCTTCGATGTTTTCTTGGGGCTCATTGAGCTTTAACGGCTACAAACAAGGCGGAAGCTCGATGCAGAAGTTGGCAGATAAAGAAAAAACTTTATCGAAGCTCTTCTCGATTCGTGAAAACTACGGCATGGGTCTGACTCATCGTTTTAACTCTTTGGGTGAATTGGCTCCGCAAACAATGGACCTGATTTCTCAAGGTGAACTTAAGAATTTCTTGGTGAGCACTCGCTCTGCCAAAGAATATGAAGTCGCTGGCAATGCGGCTGATGCTGGCGAATATCCTCGCGCAATGGAAATTTTGCCTGGTGGACTTAAGCAGGAAAATATCCTGAAGGAGCTCGGCACGGGGTTGTACCTGTCAAATCTTCACTATCTGAACTGGTCGGATCGTATGAATGCTCGCATTACCGGAATGACTCGCTATGCTTGTTTCTGGGTGGAAAACGGCGAAATCGTGGCTCCGATTGCGGATTTGCGTTTTGACGAAAGCCTTTATGACTGCCTTGGCGAAAATCTTTTGGCCGTGACCGACTTCCAAGAGGTGGACCCGATGGTTTCTACCTATGAAAGCCGCGCTTTCGGTGGCAAAAAAGTTCCCGGTATGCTAATCAAGGACTTCAAATTTACGCTCTAGGGAGTTCCCATGGTTAGTTATATGATTCACTTGATGGTTCGTCACGAAGCCTATGCTGAGTACGTTGAGTGGCTTAAAAATGAACACATTAAAGAAGTGCTCGCATGCCCGGGCTTCTTAGAGGCGGAACTGTGCCTGCGTAAAGGCGGAAGCCTCGAGGCCTCGAGTAAAGACGTTAGAATTACGTATAAACTCAAAGATGAAGAGCACATGAAGCTCTACATGACTGAATACGCAATGAAATTGCGCGAGAAAGGCCTTGAGAAATTCCCAGGTCAGTTCTCGGCTCAACGTGAAGTCTGGCTTGAAACTATTAAGTTTGAGTCAAAATAGAACGTGGGGCTTTCATTTCGCCCCTCTTTCGGTGTATGTTAGGCGTGTAAACAAAGGAGACTCTGGTGGCTACAGCAGCATTTCAAAAAATCTTGGAAAATCTCTCTGAAACAAAAGGTGTTCAAAGCCTTCTTGAAAACTTCCAAAAGCTGAATGACGAAATTAAGAAAAAAGAGTCTGAGCTCAAAGACCGTTTCGACCAACAAAAAGACGAAAAGATCGAAATGGCTTGGAAGAAATACCAAGAGATCGTGAAAGTTCTTGGCACTTCTGAAGCAAAACTTGAAAAAGAAGTGAACAGCACGATTGCGAAAATCAAAAAGTCTGCCGATGGTTTGGAAAAAAACATCGCGGCTTATAAAAAGAAAGCCATCGCGCAAAAAGCTAAGCTTGAAAAAACTCTCTTCAAAAAAACAATGAAGAAGACATCTAAAAAAGCTTCTGCAAAACCAAAAATGAAAGCCGCAGCGACGACTAAAAAGGCAACGACGAAAAAAGCTGTTGCTCGTAAAACAACTAAGAAAGCCGCTAAAAGAGCCTAAGCTCTCAAGCTTTCAAATAGCAAAAAAGAAGGAAGGCCTGATCCGCCTTCCTTTTTTATTTCCTCGCAATGAAGGGCCCCTATTTGGCGGCCTTTCAGCCTTTAGACAGCCAGCCCTGTTAAAACCCTTTTATATTTGATCTGACGCCTCCTTGGGCGGGCAAAGAAATTGCTCATTTCTCTCCCAAAAGGGAGCTCTTATGTCGGAACATTTTAGATCATCTAAAACACGCTACGCTCTAGGGCTGCTCTCTGTGGTTTTGAGTCTCTCTTCACTTCCGGCACTTGCCAACGATCCGACGTGGGGACCTATCGAGTTGCGAGCGGATCTGTACTACATGCGCAATCAAGAGATTTGGCGTGGTGATGATATCTCAGCGACAAATAAAAAGTTGATGGAAGAGATCAATAAGTTTGAACCCAGTTCTAAGAATCAACTGAACGGAATTTCTTTTGAACAAGCGCAAAAAATTATTACTAAGACAAATACAAATAAAGTGACTGGCCAAAACTACAAGTACGATCCTAAAGGTGAAATTGGTTTTTGCTTTGGCAGAGCCCTTTATGCCCATCTTGAACTGCTCCGTCACGGAGTTGCGAAAGACTCTATTAAAAAAGTCTTCATCGTAGGTCCTATGCGCGCCGGTGGAATTGATTGGCAGTTTCACGTCGCTACATTAGTGAAGGCCAGCGACAAGAGTGGTTGGTATGCCGTTGATACCTTTATCGGTCGTCCTGTATTGCTCGAAGATTGGTTCGCGAATTTCCAAAAATTTTCGACTGATGGCAAACTTCGCATGTACGTCACAAAGGCCAACAAAATCGGTCCCAATGCGTGGGAGTATAACACCAAACCAGGTGGACTTTTTGACGGCTTTTACAACGACTACTTCAAAGATATGTTTCAATTTTTCAAAGACAATCGTGTAAGTCCCGAAGAAAAATTCATGCAACGCTGTTCAAAAATTTTCACGAACTAGGCTTAGGTGAAGGTTTGCTTAAGTATTCTTAAGATCGTCCGAAAAGACCTATGTTGGTAAGTCATTTTCGGATCTCCTTTCGGACAAACGGACGGGGAATCTTCTAAAGGCGAGTCCTGCGAGAGCAGAGCTCGCTTTTGCATTTTAAGAGCCAGGCTTTGGCTTCTTCGCTGACAGAGTCTCGAAGAATTGATAAATTAAAAACTCCTATGAAGTTCGTTAAAAGTGTTCTTAAGTATCTTGGTTTTTTCCTTTTAGGTGTGTTTGTTTGCGCTGTCGTCGGGCTTACGGGTGTTTCTTATTATGCGATTGATCAGCTCGTCAAAGCGACAGCTCCCGAGGGGAAATCCACGAAGAAAATGCCTGTGGCTAAAGCGTCCGTCATGCCAAGTCTTGAAGACAGCGTCAAAGATCCTGAAGCTCCCAATCCAAATTTGAAAGAACTCACGCGCATTGGTTACAACTATGATGCGGAGTTTGCGATTTTCGATAAGCTTGCTGAAGATGTTTCAAAAAGATCTCTTCCCGAAATCTGCACGACACTTTGCAATCCGTCTTATTTAGATCGAGAAAGACTCAGCACAGAACGCAGCGCTTATCTTGCTTCGTACTACAAACAAGAAGGCACTCGGGCTCTGCAAGATCCGGTTTTCCGAATGAAGTTGGAAGAAATTGGCTTTCTTTCTCGCCTCTTTCCGCCGTCGCTCCGATTCGTTTTAAAACAGATCGATCTCGCCAACAGACAAAACAAAGAGGTCGATAAGTTTGGACTTGCTGTGCACTTAGAATTTGCAGTGCTCAAAGAAATTTCCTCGATCACAGCGCGCATGGATTCGATGAAGCAAGACACCGAGAAGTTGAAACTTCTTCGTGAATTCATGCGCTCCTGCGAACAAGGAACTCCTCGCAAAAAAGTGATATCCGAATGTCACTCCCAAATCGCAAACTGACTTGATACTCACTTTTACATCGTTTACCTATGAAACTTATGGGTAAAGGTGTCTCGCGCTCTCAAGTTCTATTCATGGTTGTCACGTGTATCCTGGTGATCGGCAACCTCTACTACAACCAACCCCTTCTGGGAATTCTTGCTCGTGAATTCGGTGTTGCTGAAAAAACAGTGTCGCTGGTTCCCGCACTCACTTTGATTGGTTATGCCATCGGCATTCTGTTGTTAGTTCCATTGGGTGATATGATGGAGCGCCGTAAACTTTTGCAAGTCAGTATGACTGTTGCGGGTGCCCTGGCTCTCGGGCTTGCTTTCAGTCCCAACTTTGCCGTGCTTTGTGCTCTTAGTTTTGTGATGGGATTTTTTAACGTCTCAGCCACCGTGCTCATTCCCTTTTCCGCAAATCTCGCTCGTCCTGAAGAGCGCGGCAAAGTCGTGGGAACCGTGCTTTCGGGAATTCTCTTAGGCTCGTTGATGGCAAGAACGCTTTCAGGTTTTATGGCTGAACACTTTGGTTGGCAGAGTGTTTTTATTTTTGCCGGTGTTGTGAATCTGATTTTAGCTGTGACAACTCAATGGGCGTTGCCTGCTTCCGAGCCTCAATTTCACGGAAGCTACAAGGCCTTGCTTAAATCCACTCTTGAACTCATTCGTGATTTTCAACTGGTCCGTGAAGCCGCGCTAATGGGCGCCATTCTTTTTGGATCTTTCTCGGCGTTTTGGACGACGCTGACGTTTTTACTGGAATCCGAACCCTTTAATTATTCTCCGCAAACGATTGGACTCTTCGGAGCTTTAGGAATGATCGGCGCTTTGGCCGCCCCTCTTGCAGGAAGATATGCCGACAAAAAAGGAACAGCAGCGACAATTCGTCTGGGTCTTTATTGTTCCATGGCGGCGTTTGCGATCTTGGCTCTGTCTTCCACTTTTGTTGTGGGAATTGTCGTAGGAGTTTTGATTTTGGATTTGGGAATTCAAGTCGCGCATATTTCAAATCAAACGCGTATGTTTGAACTGTCTGCCGAAGCCCGCTCGCGCTTAAGCTCCGTTTATGTCTTCTTCTACTTTATCGGAGGAAGCCTCGGTTCTTATATCGGTTCCCAGCTCTGGAGTTGGGGAAAATGGCCCGCCGTGAGCCTGGGAGGACTGGTTTTCTGCCTCGGAGCCAGCCTCCTATTCAGACGTGGTCAAAAAATACGCACACTTGCCCAAAAAATAGCTTAAAATAGCCTCATTTCGCCTTGCATTAGCACGTCTGCTCTCCTTACAAATCTTTCATTGAATGGGGTGCGTGTGCTAGTCTCGGGGCCGTCATTGAGGTGTATATGAAAATTGCCGATTTATCTCCCCGTAATGAGTTCACTCCCCGTCACATTGGTCCCACAGATTCTGACATCCACGAGATGTTGAAAACGTTGGGTTTTAATTCTTTGGATCAGATGGCTGATAAAGTCATCCCTTCACAAATCCGCACTCAGCATAAATATGAAGATGTCGGTCCCGGCATTTCTGAGCACGGACTTTTGAATCATTTGAAATCCATGGTTTCAAAAAACAAAGTTTACAAAACTTATATCGGCATGGGTTACCATGACACAATCACTCCGACTGTGATTCAAAGAAACATCTTTGAAAATCCAGTGTGGTACACAGCCTACACGCCTTATCAACCAGAAATTTCTCAAGGTCGCTTGGAAGCTCTTTTGAATTTCCAAACAATGATTTCTGATTTAACTGGAATGGAAATCTCAAACGCTTCCTTGCTTGATGAAGGAACGGCGGCGGCAGAGGCGATGTTCATGGCGCACTCACTTTGCAAAAACAAAGCGAATGCTTTCATCGTTTCTCCAGAGATGCATCCTCACGTGATTGAAGTTCTGGGAACTCGTGCAGAGCCTTTGGGCTTTGAGATGATCGTGATGGACCCTGCGAAATACGATTTCGCAAAACCTGTGTTCGGTGTTTTCTTCCAATACCCAAATACAAACGGTGCGGTTGAAGACTACACAGACCTTGCAAAAAAATATAAAGATCACGGTGCTCTTGTAACGGCCTCTGTTGATTTACTTGCGATGACGCTTCTCACTCCTCCAGGAGAATGGGGCGCGGACATGGCTGTTGGTAACTCACAAAGATTTGGTGTGCCACTCGGTTACGGTGGTCCTCATGCGGCTTTCTTGGCAACAAAAGATGCATACAAGCGTTTGATGCCAGGCCGTCTTGTGGGCGTGAGTGTGGATTCACAAGGCAAAGCAGCTTTGCGTCTGGCATTGCAAACTCGCGAACAACACATCCGTCGTGAAAAAGCGACTTCGAACATTTGTACTGCGCAAGTTCTTTTGGCGAATATGGCCTCTATGTATGCAGTTTATCACGGTCCTCAAGGACTTAAGAAAATTGCATTGCGTATTCAACGTACAACTGGAATCTTGGCTGAAGGTTTGAACAAACTTGGTTTTGCTGTAGCGAAGACTCCGTTCTTTGACACGGTCACTGTCACGACAGATAAAGCTGCGGCGATTGTGGCTCAAGCTGATAAAATGCAAATCAATTTCCGCAACTTCGGGAATAACAAACTTGGCATCTCTTTGAACGAGACGACAACTCTTGAAGATGTTGAAATGATCTGGGCCGCTTTCAATCTTGGCAACATGGCAGGCTTCACTGCTTTGTCTGTGGATGAGGCGATGAAAGATGTTGAGTTGCCTGCAAAACTCAACCGCACAACTCCGTATTTGACTCACGTGGTGTTTAACTCTCACCACAGCGAAACAGAAATGCTTCGCTACATCCACTCTTTGCAAAACAAAGATCTGACTTTGACTCACTCAATGATTCCATTGGGATCTTGCACAATGAAACTGAATGCAACAACAGAACTTGTTCCGGTTTCATGGCCTGAGATCAGCAAACTTCACCCGTTTGCTCCGACGTCTCAAGCCATAGGCTTGATCGAGATGATTCACGATCTTGAAAAGAAATTGTCTGACATCACGGGTTTTGCGGCTGTGAGCTTGCAACCGAATGCAGGTTCTCAAGGTGAATACGCGGGTCTTCTTGTGATTCGTAAGTACCACCAATCTCGTGGTCAAGCTCACAGAAATATCTGCTTGATTCCTTCTTCTGCCCACGGAACAAATCCGGCATCAGCAGCTCTTGTAAATATGCAAGTGGTGGTTGTGGCCTGTGACGATCAAGGTAACGTGGACGTTACAGATCTTAAAGCAAAAGCAGAGCAACATCGCGATAATTTGGCGGCGTTGATGATCACTTACCCTTCAACTCACGGCGTGTTCGAAGAAGGTATCGTTGAAATCTGCAAAATCATCCACGACAACGGCGGACAAGTTTACATGGATGGCGCCAACATGAATGCTCTTGTAGGCATGTGCCGTCCGGGTGTTTTCGGTCCCGACGTTTCTCACATGAACCTTCATAAAACATTCTCGATCCCTCACGGTGGTGGCGGTCCGGGTGTAGGTCCTATTGGTGTTGCGGCTCACTTGAAAGAGTTCTTGCCGAAACATTCTTTGGTTCCTGAAGCGGGTCCGGCTCAAGGAATCTCTGCCGTGACATCGGCTCCTTGGGGAAGCGCAAGCATTTTGCCAATTTCTTGGTCTTACATCACGATGATGGGAGCTGAGGGTTTGAGAAAAGCCACATTGGTGAGCATCTTGAGTGCGAACTACATCGCGAAGAAATTGGAAGCTCACTACCCTGTTCTTTACAAAGGTAAAAACGGGCTTGTGGCCCACGAATGTATCGTCGATGTGCGCGAGATCAAGAAAACATCAGGCATTGACGTGACTGACGTTGCAAAACGTTTGATGGACTTTGGTTTCCACGCACCAACAATGAGCTTCCCTGTTGCTGGAACTTTGATGATCGAGCCCACAGAATCCGAATCCAAAAAAGAATTGGATCGTTTCATTGATTCTATGGTGACTATCCGCAAAGAAATCACGGCGATTGATGCTGGCAAAATGGATAAAGAAAACAACGCATTGAAAAATGCTCCGCACACAGCACAGATGATGATGAAGCCTGAATGGAATCATCCGTACTCTCGCGAAGAAGCGGTTTATCCAGTTGAATGGTTGCGCGCTAACAAATTCTGGCCTTCTGTAGGTCGTGTCGATAACGCCTACGGCGACAGAAACCTTGTCTGCTCCTGCCCTCCTTTGGAAGATTATCAGTAGTATTAATGGGGAGACAGCGTCCTGACAATCAGGGCTCTGCCCCGAGCCCCGCTGCCTGATGGCCGTCCGGGCCATCAGGGAATGTATGAGGGTTTTTTATGAAGAAAGTTCTTCTCATTAGATTAGACAAAATCGGCGACCTGATCTGCACCATGTGTGTTGATCAGGTTTCTTTTTTAAAAGACTGTGACGTTCAGTGGGTGATCTCGAAAGGTCTTGGCTTTGTGCCTGACAATGCCGATCCCCAACGCAAGTACATCGAACTCTCTAAAGAGGATTGGAAAGATTCTCTCCGAACTTTGCGCCGCTTTCTTCATGATTACAAACCTGATGTGGCCGTGAGCTTTCAAGCTCCCTGGTGGGTGAGTTTCGCTTTGTGGGCTGAAAATATTCCTGTGCGTGCGGGTGTAAAATCCCAATGGCATAGCTTCTTATTTTTAAATCGTGGACTTCGTCAACGTCGCAGCCTTGCGACTCAGCATGAAGCTGACTACAACTTAGATCTTTTGCTTCACGCCTTTGAGATTGAAGAAGACGTTCTTCAAGAAAAAACACCTGTTTTAAAACTGACTGCTCCTGAAAACATGGCGCTCTTAGATCAGCATAAGCTTTCTATCAGAAACTATGTTGTGGTTCATCCTGGAATGGCGGGTTCAGCTCTGAACTGGCCTATTCCTCGATACATTGAATTGATCGAAAAAGTTTCAGCAACAACCCAGGTTGTTTTAACTGGAACGCCCGCTGATGAACCTTGGCTTAAAGATATTAAAGAATATTTTAAAAACAATTCCAGCGTGCTCTCGCTCCAAAACCTGCTTAAAGCCACAGAGCTATTTACAGTTTTAAAAAATGCGAAGGCTGTTGTTGTCCCAAGTACAGGCGTTGCGCATATAGCAGCTTCTTTGGGAGTTCCTGTTTTAGGAATTTATTCTCCTGTGCGCGTGCAACATCCACGTCGCTGGGCCGCTCGCGGAAAAGAAGTCCATATCTTTATGCCAGAGGTGCCAGATATGGACCAAGTTGATCCGCAGTGTATGGATCAAATTCAAGTTGATGAAGTACTGAAAGTGCTGTCTCAATCGTGAATAAAAAATCCAATCTGTGCATTGGGATTACTGGAAGCTCCAGGCCACCAATCAATCGTCGTCGTGTATTTGCTCAAATAACTTGATTCGCCCGCCATGCTTTGCAACGGTTTGTATACTCCGTTGGCTTCTTCGTGTTTATGTGCTGAAGTTTCTGGAACCACCACCACGACATGACCTGACCGATTCACATTCTGTCTCTGAGTCACAATAACACAAATCTTTCCGCTATTAGCCGCCTCTTGCAATAGCTCAGCGCTGTCGTACCTACGGGAACTCTCACTCGCATCATTTGGATCTCCCGTGTAAACAGTTTGCCAGCCGAAAAGATGTGAATAGGTCGTAAACCAACTGAAAATATCATTGGCTTGAAGTTCACGGGCTTCAGTCCAATAATCAACACCTCCACTTGAGTAACTCAACTGGGGATTTGTCATAAGCTTTCCCGATAAAAGTTGGTCTGCGACCTCTTTGTTTTTAGTGGCATTACGAGCAGCATCAATCCACCAAACACGAGGGAAATAAACTCCGGCTAAGTAACAATAGTCATAAGCATAGATGTTGCAAAAAGTAGCATTCGAAGTTGGAGTATATCGCGCCGAATTTTCCACATCGAGGTAATCAATGATTTCTCCAAGTTGAGAAATCTTTTCCTCTGTACTTACAAAAAGATTCCTTCTTGGCGCGGGAGTTGTGGAAGTTTCCAAAAGATTTAGAGGGTAGGCCCGATAACTAGTGCTGGTTTTCAAGCCTCTGTTCCGGGACAGATTGCAAATCCAATTTACTACACGCAGATTAGTGGAAAGCTGCCCTACAGGAAAAATGGCTCCATAGAGAGAATAACCCGCTTCCGGTTCATTGAGACTAAAATAATTAATTTCATCCACCAGCGCAGAGTTTAAAGTGAATTCCTGTTCTGTTAAGTTTGAGCTCTCATCAGATTCATGGCCCCAGTACACTTTAATAGTTTCTTGGTCTTCATTCACTTCAGTCACAAGCCCCATGCGATTCTCCGAACTACCACTCCAAATCAACACGGTGCCAACGTTCGGTAAATAATCAAGAGGTCCATTGTGGACTGAAACCATGTTAGAGCCTTGCACGGAATCAAAGACTTCGGTTCCAGTAAGTTGCGACATACCGTCTTCAATCTGCATATAAAGGTCGGTGTATTTGAACTCCACCAAGTTATTTAAATTCACCTGTGATGAAGACGCCATACTCAACCAAGATTCTGACAAATATTTTAAAACACTAGACATCGGAACCTCCTCGAACGGCATCAACAAGTTCAGAACCCCAAGAGTCCGGCACTACTACAGAATCGTTCGTCAATTCACTCACCGCTGCTGCCATATAGTCTTCACCGGAAGATGTTGTCGTATCCGTATCATTGCTACTTTCCGTCGAAGTCACTTCAGCTTCCAAAGTGGATCCGTCTGTATTTCTCACAGAGAACGAACCTCCTTTGCTTGCAACAGCCTGAACTGCCGAAGTCTGAGCGTCTGACATTTTTTTATCAGATTCTATGGAAGATAACGGTTTACCTGATGTCGCCCCAGCCCCGATGGCGCTATTGATCGCCTTTTGGGTCAGCTCATTAGCCTGTTCTGAACTGATGAGTCCCTTGGCTTTAGAGTCTTCAATTTTGTCGATGACTCGATCCATGTCTTTGGACATTTTTCCTTGCAACGCTAGTTTCGTCAGATCCGCGGCTTGGCCCGCATAGTATTGAGCTGAGCTATATGCAGAATCCAAAGCTTTGATGGCATTAGCTTGGTTCGCCGCAAGTCCCGTCAAATCACGGAAAGCGTCTGACTTACCCACCAAAGATAACGCAGATGAAAGACCTTGTGGATCTGGAGCTGAAGGACTGTTCTGAATATTAATGATCGGATTTGGGAACGCTTCCGAAGTCATATTGCTCAAACTTTGCGAACGAGTGGCATTTGGATCCACGCTGCCAATAGCCGTTGGACTATCAGGAATAGGTGACTGCTCCCAACGCCAGAAGCGATCTTCTTCAATTTTCTCACAGCTATTGCAACTTCCCATGACCGCTTCAGCAAACACACCCTTTGTGGGAACTGTGATCGTCGTTGGATCTGGATCGTTAGTCCGATAAAGTTCGAGCAGATCAATTACTTTACCTGTGCTATCCACCGGATATTTAAATGTCGGATTGATGTACTGACCTGGAGCCACAGGCATAATCAAACTGTTTCCAACAACACCGATTACTTTATTATCGACGACACTCGCGACGCTGCGGCCATTCACCCCCGTGCCCGTGCAGACGATACCATCTAAAAGCATGAAGCGACGTTCAGGAGACATCTTCACCCAAATAGCCTTATGGTAAAGCTCGATATTCGCATTCAGATGATCAATCAGGTTGTTACACAAAGTGACGTCCTCATCCTTAGGATTGTGTTTTTCCTTTTGACTCAGTGGCGTATAGAGCCACACGTCATCGGCTGTGGTGATATCATTGTTGACGCCCGTATCCGAAACCAACCAGCCATCAAAGTGCTCCGTTGAGTAAGCTATTTTAGCTGACTTCACGACGACACTGCTTCCCGTTGGCAAAAGATAGGAAGCAGGGACCAAGCTTGAATAAAGATCGTAAGCATCCGGGAAAAGTGTTTGGAATGCGGAAATAGAATCCTTTCCAAACTGCGCACTGAGCTTGAGTTGCGTGATGGACTCTCTTGTAAGCTTTGGCATACTGCCACTGCTGCGGATAGAAATTTTAAGTTCCACTTTATTGCGGAATTCCGACACCAGAGTGCAATCAATAGGAACTTCAGTGGCGTTTCCGTCTTTATCGATCGCATAAAGTCTTAACTTATTTACAAACTCCTGTGCAATTTTAGTTCCGTATTCGCTGGCGAAGTAATCATCCAAAGCATTTTGTTGTGCCTTGTATCTATTGTAGAAGCTGCTGGCAGAAGTATATGGCATCAGCAGTGATGACCATAACCAATTCTCGGCCACAAACTCGTCTGTGGAACTGTTGGCCGGGCATCCCAGTCTAAAGATGACGCTGATGTCCCCTTTAATATTTAAAACTTCTTCCTCACAATACTTTCCATCAGGAAAGTTCGCGTGTTCCCAGTTATCCAAGTAACGTTTAATCGCAGGCAAACCTTTTCGGTATTGAGGCAAATAGATGCTGCGATTTAAAATATCGTACCAACGATTCGCTTTATAAACATCAAAAGGCTTCATCTCCAAAGGAACAAAAAGACATTCCTGAACGCCGACCAATTTTTGATAGACCTTGAAATGCCTCAACACCTCAAAATACTGCATTGTCATGGAGTGACAGTGATTGTAGTTGGCGACGCTTTCACTAGTGACCTGAAATTTTTCGCCGTCAGATACTGTTTGAATCACAGTGCTTCTTTGATTACGCACAGATGACGCTGATTGCGTCGTGCGATCTGAAAGCGACTGATGACTTGAGCCCGTTGTCTCGCGAAAAGAATCCTGACTGGCTGTGGAAGAGGCTTTTGAGCTGCCTCCTGAAGCTCCAATGACGGCGCCAAAAGCGACTCCATAAAAACCAGCGACACCTGTTCCACCGCCGGCAGAAAAAGAACTGCTCTTTGCCGTGGAGCTTGCATCAATAGATTCAGAAAGGGTCGCATTGACGATTTCATTGATATCTCGATCTCGGGAAATCTCGGCGTCAAGTCGCTCACTATATGAAAGCGAGTCGTCGCGCATTCCTGAAGTCTTGTGTTCCCAGTCATAAACGACAATTTGCTTTTTCTGTCCCGGCGCCAACGGCAAGCTGTACAGTAGGTCACCGATGGAGTATCCATCTGCCGTCCAAATTTGTTTGAATTGCAGAAGATGTCCGTGTGCAATTTCTGTAGCCTGGTAGATCGTAGGATCTTCATCCCAATCAACAACATGTGTATCATCTAAACGACTTCTCCCCCCATAATCTGCCGTCGCTCTGTCGACAATACTTTGAAGTTTACTTCTTTCATTAAGTTGAAGAAGTTCATAAATGTCTTTGGAGCTCAAAGACTTCTTCTTTAGCATGTAGGATGAAAGCACATCCCTGCTGATAGAATAATTGTTAAGGAGGGAAATCGCAGAATTATCATCAATCAAATCCTTGGAAGAAGATGACGCCCCTGTTCCAAACATGAATTTATAAGAATCCAAGAATCCCGGCAGTAACCAAGGCATGTCACCCAAAAGGTCCCGAACCTTCACGTCAGGTGTGTCAGTCAAAGTAAGTCCTTTGACTTTAGGTTCCGTGATTCTCACCACCGTGTAGTAAGAAAATTCCTCTAAAATTTGCTTGTCTCTCGTGAAGTCGAGTTCACAACCACAATCTTCTGTCTCTGGGGCTTCATAATCAATGACAAGAATGAGTTTTTCCGGAAAGTTGTCTGTATCCGAATCCGAGAGCTTGATATCAACCTCGGACTCGCCTTTCAACCCTACCAGAGCATAAGCGCTTTCAAAATAGCCACTGATGTAAGGAATCGTAAAATAACCAAGGCTATCGGTTTCCGCATATCCCGAAATGACATAGTCACTGCTTGTCGGATTTTCAACTGTCGACGTATAAATAATAACAAGAGCATTGGACATTTTTTCGACATTATTTGAATCCAATACGCGGCCCTGAATATACTTTGGCATCTGTAAATAAAGATCCCGGGAAACGGGCTCTGCGATCGTAAGAGGTTGCGCATTTTCAAGCTTTAAACTCAACTGACCATTTTGAAACTGCTCCTCAGTAAAAATGGTCCTTGCTGTTTGCACGCCACTCGGAAGTTTTGCATAAGCCACAATCCCTTTTTCCAAAAGGACCGGAAATACCTCGACGATTGATATCGTATAGTTGCTGTAATTGTAATCAGGCTTTGCATTGGTGGAGCGCACAACAACCAAGTCGTCCATCGCCACACTGTATTCAATAACAATACTGATGTCGCTTGATTCAAAACCAGTTTGATTTGTGATGGAGATCGTACTTGTATGTGTGAACGTGAGCACTGATGGAATAGAAGTAATATCGGGCAGTGATGGTTTAATATCCGAGCCCCCGCTCCCGGCATTAGGTTTTGCCGGTTGAGTTGCATCTAGAACTCCGGGATTGATTTTATCGAGAATGTATCCGCTAACCCCTTCAGTGATTTTTTTCTCGCCGAATGAAAAACTCTTTCCCAACTCCGTGATGACTTCTTGAGAAAGTCCGGGAACTGAAGATAGAGAACCTTTATTTGAAAACAAACCCTTCTTAGTTCGAGTTTCCAAAATTTCTGCTGCTATTTCAGAATTGACTCCCGGAATTCTTAATAGATCTTCATACGTCGCTTTGTTAATACTCTTGATGCTCATAAACCACCGTCCGCGTTGGTAAACAATTTTTTTTGAACATCTCATAATAACTTCGAGTGAAAGTCGATGAACTCTCACAAAATGAAATGACTTAAAGACCATCGTCGAGAGATGCGTCCCCTGTAATTATTTTGCGCAGACCACGATGGACTCATGGACGCAACGCTAAAAATCCACTCAGAGAATCAAAAAGAGTTCCGGTGAAATCCCAGAACTCTTTTATAATCTTTGTTTTTCTTTTAATGCTGGTGAGGCGGCAGAGCAAACTGAGCCATGCCTTGAAAATCAATTACAACAACGGGTTCATCGCCAACAACCCAGGAATCATGCCCTGGAGGGATAACCGCAATGTCGCCAGCTTTAAACTCCATTTCATTTCCATCATCCATGCGTGTTCGTAAAGTTCCTGATATTTGATATGAGTAGTGCAAAGCTTGGCAGCTTTCAGTTTTTGCAATGGGCTTTACAGATGTAGACCATCTCCAGCCAGGTTGCAAAGTAACCTTACCAACAGTCATACCGCCAACGTTCACAAGCTCTATTTTTCCATAGGGAATATTGCGAACCTCATCGGGTTTCGCAAAATTTTTATGGGCGATGTGACTCATGTCTTTTACAAATTGCGGATTAGGTCTAGTGGTTTGTTGCTCTCTTTGCGGCTCCATAAGGGCCTCCTTGCAAGTGAGTAAATACTTACTTTGAGTTTACTCCCCGGATCTTGCGTCGAAGTACTCGATCCTATAGTATTTTAACAATGCAAAGACAATTCACTTATCCTGCCTCTTTCGAAGACTCTCTCACAAAAGCTTTGGCCAGTTTTCAGCTCACGCTGAAAGATTCCAAGGCCTTGGCGAAATGCGTATTGGCACTTTCTGATTATTTCATTCACAAACCAGACGCCCCAACACCTTGGAATGAAACATGGGCCCAGGTGGCTTATCTTTGCTATTACCTCCCGCTCAATGCCACACGTCTTCATGGAATTATCGAAGAGGCTGACAAAAGAAATTTCTTTCAAGGTTTGGAGCGTGTGATTGATTTCGGCGCGGGATTGGCAACAGCGTCTTTGGCTCTTTCCGAAAAACATTCTTTCAAATTTCAATTGATCGAAAGAGCGGCGGAGCCTCAAAAAATTATCGAAAACTTCTTCCCGCAATTTCAGGCAGAGGAATGGCAACGCACCTTCAGTGCTCCGAAGCTAAAAGATCCTAAAAAAACTTTAGCCGTTTTCTCGTATTCTTTGACGGAACTGAGCGATATTCCCGAATGGGCTTACCAGTGCGAGGCCCTGATGTTAGTGGAACCTTCCACTCAACAAGACGGCAGAAAGCTTTTGCAACTTCGTCAGAAGCTTTTAGAAAAGGGTTATCGCGTCTGGGCTCCGTGCACCCACGAAGGACTTTGTCCGCTGCTAACACAATCCAAAACAGACTGGTGTCATGATCGCGTGCATTTTGCGGCTCCTGAATGGTTTTTAAAAATGGAAGAACAGCTTCCAATGAAAAACCGCACTTTGACGATGAGTTATCTTTTAATGCGAAAAACTTCGGCAGAGAAAATCAACGCCGCACGAGTGGTTGGAGATCAACTCAAAGAAAAAGGCAAAGACCGTCAGATGATTTGCCGTGGTCCCGACCGCGAATTCTTAGCGTGGATGCACAAATCCAAAATTGAACAAGAAATTCCCCGCGGAGTTTTGATTGAAATTCCCGAAGATACCCAAAAAGTTTCCAACGAAATTCGCGTGCAAAAGGAAATTAAGACATTATGAGTTTTGACGACAAAGAACAACTCCCACCGATGGAAGTTCCTAAAGAAGCTCTTAGTGAAGAAGCCCTGCATGGAATTATCGAGAATTTCATTCTAAGAGAAGGTACTGACTATGGCCGCGAAGAAGCGGCTTTCGAAACAAAGTTTAAACAAATCAAAAAGCAACTCGACAACGGCGATATTAAAATTGTTTTTGATCCCAATACAGAAACTGTAGGTATCGTCACAAAAACAGAATGGCAACGTCTGCAAAAAAAGTGAGTCCCAGTCCTGACGCAGTTATCTGCTCTCTCACGGAAATCGCCTGAACAAATTCTAATTGCTATAGAGCGCTTTTGACTCAGAATGATCCGATTCTGAGTTCCTGAAACGTTAAATTAGGAACAAATTCCTCAATGTTCGCTCCGAGAAAGCCGATATATAAGTACGTGTTTAGGACTATATATGAATATTTGGAACGTTTCGGTCACATTCATACGTCTTCTGCTGCTGGGCTGGATGCTTGGTGGTTGCACGCTTAAAGGCGACATCAGTGCCACGGCCCTTATTCCTAATTTGAAAGCCGCGAGCAGTCCTGCGTATTACACCAATAATTCTGCTATCAAAGTGACTGTCTCCTTCAACCGACCACCGCAAACTCTTTTGTCTGAAGAGTTTCAGTTGGTGAACGCAACGATTGTCGACATAAAAAAAATCGACGAGACGACTTATGTCATTGAACTCACGCCCATTGACCAAGGCTTAGTCTCCTTAACTCTGCCTCAAGGATCAGCCTTGGGTGCTCACGGCGAAAAGTCTGAAAGTTCAGAAGCCTTTGAAGTCTATTTTGACGACGTCATTCCCGTGATTGGCAGTGCCACTGTTTTACCTGCGGCTGTCAGTCCGAATCCTTTACCCACTATCGACGGAACCACGGAACCTAAGTCCATCGTGACTCTTTATAATTCCATCACCTGTTCTGGACAGATTCTTGCCAATACCACGGCCGACGCCAGCACAGGACTGTTTCATTTTCCAGTGGGGAATGCGCTTACAGCAGAAGGATCGTATTCTTGGAGTGTTCTTTCTGAAGATGCTGCGGGAAATTCTTTTTGTTACCCATACCCTTTGGCTTACACCTTGGATCAAACCAATCCGTCGACTCCCACAATCAGCGTGGCCTTCGGAACTATTCAAGACAGTCCCGTTGGAATCGACATCGCTGCTTGCGATGACCAAAATCAAAATCCTGATTCTTTTTATAAAGTGATCTTCACTCAAGACGGTGCCGCAGCTCCTGCTCTCACGAATGCCGATTGGATGAATTGTGCTGCTGGAACGAACTATGTTTCTGTGGCGGGTCCTGACGGCGCTCACACTCTTACGATGTGGGTTCGTGATGAGGCCGGTAATATTTCAAAAAGCAATCAAGTGAGTTTCACTCTTGATACTTCTATGCCGACGCTGACTGTACCAACAACGGCCTCTTTAAACCGCAACAGTGCTGCGACAACTCTGTTTACCAACGCTCAAGTCGATTCGAATGAAGAAACTCAAGGGACTTATTCTCTTCCAACTGCGAGTTCTCCAAAATGTTCCGATTATGGAACTGTGAGTATCGATGCAGCAACGGGAGCCCTGACTTACACTCCGACAGCTCATTATTTTAATCGTTACAGCGGAGCGGATCACAACGGCGGACCTTGTAAAATCAAAGTTCAATTTTCAGATAATGTCGTACCAACTCCGCACTCCGTTTCCCAAGAAGTCGCCATCACTGTGAATTTTGTGAATGAAAATCCACAAATCACGGCATGGCCTGGAACAAATGGAACGGCTGCGGAAAAGTGCGGTAACAAATGTTTTGCCAATGCGATCTTCGATTTGGCATTTACCGCAAACCCTGGTGGGAATCCTTTCCCTGACCCGCAAAATCTAACTTGTTCAGCGACCACAGCCGATGGGTATTACGTCGACGTCGCTTCTTGCAGTGTCACTGGGACTTCGGGAACTCTGTCTTTGCAAATGGGCGCAGCTCACCCATCTGCCTCAGACACGACTCTGATCACTTTGACTGTCAGCGATGGTATTGTGACAGATACAAAAACATTCGGTGTGCATGTGGATAACTATGTGATGAGCATGTATCCGGCTCTTGCCGTCAGCAGACCGCTTTCGTGCATCATGTGCCACGCTAATATCCAAGCCGACCTTGTCACTGACTTTGGTATCGCTGAAGCAAACTATGGTAATGCCAATGACATTTTGGGTTTTGCACGCATCAATGGCTCTCACATGTATCACGTCGACAATAACACAATTCCGTTTTCAATCACGGGTTCCATGTACATGCCTGATATTACGGTCACCGATAAAAACTTCATCAAACAAGCTACATCGAATCCAAATGCGGCTCCTATTAATTTAAAGAATTTTTTCACAAACCCTTGGAACTACTATGAACCCGTCGTGAATGCTCAAGGTGGATTGATAACAGATGGGGACGGTTACGTTCAGGTCAACCCTGCTCCGACGGCTATGCCCGCGTGGCCCATGGCAAATATCCAAGGCGGAATCACACTTAAAACGGCTGTTAAAATCCGCGCACCTTCTGACGCGGAAATTCTCGCCTTGGATGCATCATTAACTGCGGGTACGACAGCTTTTACTTACAAAGGGCCTAATTCAAAACCAACCTTAAGTGGATTGCAAATCCATGACTACGGCTACGGAAGCTTTGTGCGTAACAACGGTACGATCGTTTGTTATGGAAGTGTGATTATCAGCGGAACTTTGCATTTGGTAAATCCTGATATTCAGACAGATGACGTTGGTTGTTCTATTTACGTCGCAGGCAACGTATTTATTGAAACCACGCGAAGTCCTGCGATCAATTATGTCGGCGGAGCCACGTCACCGACTTTGCAAATCACGGCGTCACGCAATTTACATATGGGCATCGGCCTTTATGATCTTTATGCGATTCGCAACTCTCAAGGCGCTTACACAGACGCGCAAAAAATTGCGAATGCCGCCAATCCCGGAGGTCTGCGCGATGCTGCAGATGCCGCTCTGACAATCAAAAGCAACGACAACGCCGGAGCCTTCGAGTTCATGAAGTGTCCACTCCGTCCCGAACACGTCAACTATCTTGAAACGCACTATGTTTCTAACGGAAATTATACCGCTTGCAATCCGGCAACAGAAAATTGCGGATGGGCTAATGCTCTTTTTAACAATTGGACGGGTGTTGTTACGAACTACGATCACATCACTGATGACAGAGTGATTTATCGCTCTTCAACGAATACGTTGATCAATCCAGTTCAGGCTTATGAAACTATGTGCCGTTATAACGGCGCTTATCAAATGACGGACTATGCAAATTACGGTTGGACATGGGCCGGTTACTGGGGCGAGCAACCTACAAAAGTAGGAGCCGCATCCATCAATGCTCTTCGCCTTTCGACAATCTTTGATCACTTACGAGTGAATGCACAAAACGTTCACAGTCGTTACTATGGAGAGTTCCGCGGGTCCGTTATTTCGCCTTATGCCCTCTTCGCCGTCGGTAATTTAGTATTCAAGTACGACACTCGCCTAAACAGCGTTGTGCCCTATCCAAAGTTGATGGTGCCAAATCCTATCTTTGATGTTCAGTAAAGACCGCGACTTGAAGAGCTCTATTGACGTCTTATAAGCTGCCACTGATTTAAAAAATTTGTTGCAGCATCTTTGTCCTGAATATCCCCCAAGGTTTTTAAGTCTCCCGCAGTTCTAAGTCCCTCAGGCAAAACCGGACACTTTTTTTCCGTCTCGACTGGAGGCACACCTTGAACCGGAGAATTCAGATCAGACCCAAGATATGTATTTTTTAAACCAATCTCTGTCGCTACTTCATTCCACTGCACTAGAAAGGGATTTCCATTCTGGCAGTCGCCCTCCTGCACAGGCGTATGAACCAGCATTTCTTTGGAAGGCAGAAGACCCACGGCCCCGCCCTCTTGACCAATCAGTTTCAATAACTTCCCATCAATACCACGATCTGTGCCGTAGTATTTTTTAAGAACCGTGTGAGTCACTAAAAGAGGATAACCCTTAGGTCTTGCTTGCACAAAATATTCAATCACTTCATCGGAAGCGTGACTCAGATCAATCCAAAGTTTTTTATCGATCAAATACTTAAAAAGCTGCTCACCCATCGGAGAAAGAGCCTGATATTTATAAGGCATAAAAAAATCTAGAATCGCTTGAATAGGACTAAAAAATCCTTTTTGCTTGGCGGGTTTGCCAATTCTTCTGCGAAGATCGCTAAAGTGCAAAGGTGTCACAATGCGAATCGGATATTTCTCGATCAGCTTATCAAACAAAACTTGTTCTTGAAAAAACCAAGCGCCTTCCAAAGAAAGGAGAATGACCTTGTTGCCCTTTTTGATTTCTTCTTGAGCTTCCGCTGGTTCTTTAACGATTTTCCAGTGAGGATGCAATTCACAATACTTATTAAGAATTTCCATCTGGCTATCGAACTGTTTTTCAATATCTCCCCAAATCGGATTGATATAAATCACAGCCACAATCAATTGCAGTTGAGATTGCTCAAGTCCTTCGAAATCAATGCGTGATTTAAAACGAGAGTCCCATGAAGTCGCAGGAGCTTTGCTATTTAACGATCCCGAATAGAAAGGAGACAAGGGAACATCCATCGTCAGATGCATGTGCAAATCGACGGCAGCTTGTGCAGAATTCGCGGCGACGATTAAAAAACACAAAAGGACAAACTTCATCAACATGGTCGAAGCTTATCAGGCTTCCTTCAATAGTCAAAAATCCAAATAAAAAACCGAGTGATCCGTTAAGACCACTCGGTTGATCGAGTTTTGATTTATCAAAGTTCAACGTTTAGTCGTTAACGCCGAAACCAGACACAGGGAAAAGCGACACAGAGATTTGGTACGTCTTCCCTTGCGCTACTCCTGAATCGAGAAACTGAGCCAATTCCTTACGGAAGGCTTTGATTTTCTCTTTTGCTTCAGGAAGGCGGTTTTCATCAACTGTGATTGAAATAGTTGATTGCTCGCGCTCTTCAGTCGGCATTTTCTCCAAAAGACGCTCAAGCTTGCGCTTCATTTTTTTCTCGCGGCTGATTTCGCCGAAACGAGAAAGTTCATCTGGAGTGAGGTTCAAACGCTCCCCGAACATACGAATTGTTCTCATAGTGACAGTTCTTTTGCCGTTTAGAATTTTGGACAAGAAAGACGAGTCCACTTCTAAATGGCGAGCGAACGCACGCAATGAGTAACGGGGATAGTTTTGGCTACGACGAGCCAATTCATCTTCAAGAAACTGTCTAAAATCTGAGTTTTTATTTACGTCCTGCATGAGGACACAATTATTTATCGGGCCCCTATTAATCAATATTTTGTTCACAGCCTTACAGACATTTAATAATGCCATTCGGGGTGCGTCATAAAAGCGCCAAACATTACTTAATTTTTATCGAATATCAATAACTTACGAGTGCGTCCTCGCTCTTCAACTTCGTAATGTTCATTACAAAGTCTGTACCCGAAATTGTGGTTCTGCAGGAAGAACTCCCGCAGTTTTTCTTCATCTCTTTGAGGACATAATATCAATCGCTCAGCATGCAAAAGACCCTTCTTATTCATTTCTTGAAGGATCTTAAAAATAGTAAAAGCACCAACTCCGGCAATCACGATGGAGCCACGGAGCGGCTGCTCTACCCTCTCCCCCATTTGCGAAAAAAAATACGCCTGGGAGGGAGATTCTGCACGATAGTACTCTTCATCGAATCGTTTTTTGAGTCGAGCGATGATCTGCTCCACCTTGTCGACAAAATACACTTCTGGAAAAAGTCCGCTTTCATAGGCGTTGAGGCCGAGGTAGCCATGGTCGCAACAGAAGTCCCAGACCGGTTTTCCGGGCAAGAGAAGGTCGTAAATAAGCTGCATTCGGGGCGAAAGTTTAAACATGGAGCGAGTCAAAATAGAATCCTCATTGACTGTCTGTCCAGAGGAAAGGACACTCGGGCCCATGAAAAAGACACCTCTCGCAGAAACACATGAAAAATTGGGTGCCCGCATGGTCGATTTCGCCGGCTGGTACATGCCTGTTCAATACGTTGGCCTTCGTGAAGAGCACGATAACGTGCGCAAGAACGTAGGACTTTTCGACGTCTCTCACATGGGAGAAGTTCGCGTCAAAGGACCTAAAGCTCTTGAAACTCTTGAATGGTTGACGACAAACGATGTTGCAAAACTGAACGACGGAGAAGCTCAGTATTCTCTTCTTCCGAATGACCAAGGCGGATTGGTCGACGACATCATCGTTTATTGCTTGAAGAAAAACGAAGACTACCTTGTGTGTGTGAACGCTTCCAACAAAGACAAAGACTTTGCGTGGATGACGAAAAACAACAAGGGCGCTGACATGACAGACGAGAGTGACCGTTGGGGGCAAATCGCCATCCAGGGACCAAAAGCTCTTGAATTGTGCGATCGCGTTTTCGGATTCAAAGTGAGTGAGATGAAATCTTTCACCGTGAAAGCCGGCCAATTCCAAAACTATAAAATCATGGTCGCAACAACAGGCTACACGGGTGAAAAAGGCTGTGAGGTCTTTGTTGAAGCTGCGGGAACTCCGGCTTTGTGGATGGCTCTTTTAGAGCAAGGTAAAGATTTGGGAGTCATGGGCATCGGTCTTGGCGCTCGCGACACTTTGCGCACAGAGATGAAATACTCTTTGTACGGTCACGAAATTGATGACACGACGAATCCATACGAGGCCGGCCTTGGCTGGGTTATTAAACCCGCTAAAAAAGACTTTATGGGAAAAGCCCAAATTATAGGCAAAAAAGAAACCGGATTAACTAAAAATCTTGTGGGATTTAAGATGCTTGAGAAGGGTATTCCTCGCCAAGGTTACAGCCTATTTTCTTTTGACAACAAAGAAATCGGCAAGGTAACAAGTGGTACACACTCACCCACTTTGGATGAACCTATTGGTATTGCTTACGTCGACGTGGCTTACGCAAAAGAGGGAACAGAATTCCTTCTTGATATCCGCGGTCGTAAAGTAAAAGCAGTAGTGTGCAAGACCCCATTTGTAACGAAATAAGGAGCCGAACATGGCATTTCACATCCCTGAAGACTATTACTACACAAAAGAACACGAATGGGCTCAAGTTGACGAGAACATCGTAACTGTTGGAATCACTGAATTCGCTCAAGATCAATTGGGTGAAGTCGTTTACGTGGAACTTCCAGAAGAAGGTCAAAAGATCACTCAAGGTCAAACTTTCGGTGTGATCGAGTCTGTTAAAGCCGTGAGCGACCTTTATGCCCCTGTTTCAGGCACTGTGATCGAAGTTAATATGGCTTTGGGCGACGACCCATCTGTATTAAACGACGACCCAGTAAATGAAGGTTGGTTGGTTCGTATCGAAATGGATACTGAAAAAGAACTCGCAAACCTAATGAGAGCTCCTGATTATAAGAAATTGATCAGCGAGAAATAGTTTTTTCTTGCAAGGTAGCGCAGAAGTGCGCTATCACTTTGTTTCGAATTTAAGGTGTGCCCCGCTGGTGAAATTGGCAGACACGCTAGACTTAGGATCTAGTGCGCAAGCGTGGGGGTTCAAGTCCCTCGCGGGGCACCAAATTTAAAAGAATAAAAAAGCGACCCAAGAGGTCGCTTTTTTATTTTCTATCATCTTCTAATATCGGCAGGCCCAGTTCTCAACGGCATAACCAAGTGACTTCACCGTTTATTCACTGGCCGTGAACGTTTCTGCTTCTTTTCAGGCTTAGGAATTGATTTGATGAAGGCCTTGGCCTCTGCCTTTTCTTCATCTGAGATTCGCGTAAACTCTGTGTTGGTCAAGGCTCCAATCAACGCATAAGCATAGAGGGAATGGCGATGCTTAGGATCGTATTCAATAAGCTTCTTCATGGTCTTTTTCCAGCCCAGCTTAATAAACTGCTGCGCTGTTGTGATACCGATTTTTGCGAATTGCTTTTCTGTCACTGCGCCTAAATTTTTTAGATCAGAAATTTTCTTGGCCTTCTTTAAAATGTCCTCCGCCGGTTCGTCAGAAAACATCCGTGGCCGTCGTGTATCCAACTTCACAGAAACTTCATCATCGGCTTTCTTCTTTGTCGACTTGGCTTTTTTTCCTTTGGGTTTAGGGATACTCCCCCAAAAGCTGTGCGGCCTTAGCACTTCACGAATAATATCGGAAACGAGTTCGTCAAAACCTTCCGTATGAATTGGCAGATACAACCACTTAGGTAAAATAGAATGAGGAGAAAGCTCAGGAAACTTCCCGAGAGCCTGCGGTTGAAATTCACGCTCAACCGGGAACATAACACCGTTCCATCTTTTATCGTCGGATTCGAAAATAAGAAGTACGATTTTGTCTTCAATATAATACGCAAATCCACCAAACATGGATTTGCGTCGATACCTTTCTTCAGGCAGTAATTCTTCGATCCACTTAAGCTCACCAGGTTCTTTTGCCATGGGCCTAAGTTAAATGATCCTAAGTCGTAAAATCAAAGGTAAAAGAGATTTTCTGTCCGTCTGTAAGGTAAATGTAGATGATATAAATGCTGCAATATTCAGACTCTGTGCACTGATCACTGTTAGGTGTGAATCCATAAATAGCTTTGACCATTTTATTTTTTACAAAGTATTTCAGGACATCAGCCACTCCTGATTCTTTCACGTAAGTATCAGAAAGAATGTATTTCCAGTTAGTTTCAGCTTCATACTGATAGCCTCTGTCAGCATCATACAAGTTTGCTGCTAATACACGTAAAGTTTGCACTTCATTGAAAGCGGCGACATTGTAAGTGGCGAAGTCACAGTCCCCGTTTCCAACATTTTCACAAGCATCTTTCAATTGTTGTATATGTTCTTGAAACTCGATTTCAGGAAACAAAGACAACTGCTCTGCATGAGAACGCATGGAAAACAAGAAAGCCAAAGTAATAACGATAAGAGACATTGATTTATTCATATTAAGCTCCGTTTGGATAGAGCCTTTATAGCCACCCTGCTTCACTTTGTTAAGTGAATGAAAATCAAGTTATTATGCCTTCAAGGAATATCTAAAAAATTACATCCCTACACCAAAAGGTTTAAAACCCAGCCCTAGAGCAAGAACATTGAAAGAAAGTAATTATACCAAACAAAAAATATAGCCGACAATGGAGTGCATGCAAAAATGGGCACGGCATCTCCTTGTTTTTGTATGGGCCACTGTGAGCGTTGTCTCCGTTTCCTTGCTTCACGGTTCCCATGTCTTCAGTCCAAACCCGCAAGGGCGTTGGGTGCTTACACATATTATTGATCCAGCGAATAGAGAGAACAAAAGAATTGAAGACTACCTTCTTGGTCGCGAGTCCATAAGGGTCTTTGATGAACTTGTGATCCTTCTTAAACCCAACATGGAACTTCGAGAGAGCCTCAAAGAGCGGGGCTACATCGTCTCATTCGGTAACCTTGAAACTCTTTTAGATAATGACCCCAATTTCCAAGCACCTTATTTTCTGGTGACTTCTCCTCATGGCGAGGGCGTCTATGCGGGAGCTTATGGACAAAAAATTCAAGACCTGGAAATCGCGCAAAGCTATTTCAGCAATAAGACATTATCGAATTTTCCAATTTCCGGTTGTGGTAATAGTGTTCGCGCCCAGAAGTTTTTTGATCCGCAATCCATCATACTTGCTCAAAGAGCGGAGCTGTGAATTTTTGCATTGCATTATCACCCTAATTGCCTCTACAGAGGGCCTGAAAAGGATGCATGTCTAGGGAAAACCTGATAGATATTGGGGACCTATGACAAATGCAAACAACACCCGTTCAAACCCCTACAATCCCGTAAAACCTGATGTCCAACTTGCAAAGCAAGAAGAGACGATTTTAGATTTCTGGGATCAAGAGAAAATTTTTGCACAATCACTCGATCCAAAGGGCAAAAAAACTTACAGCTTTTATGACGGGCCTCCGTTTGCAACAGGTCTTCCTCACTACGGTCACTTGCTTGCCGGAGTTTTGAAGGACGTTGTTCCTCGTTATTGGACAATGAAGGGCTACACTGTGCCTCGCCGTTTTGGTTGGGACTGCCATGGTCTTCCGGTAGAGTATGAAATCAACAAGACTCATAAAATCGAAAGCCGCAAAGACGTTTTCAAAATGGGCGTTGCTAACTACAACGATGCTTGCCGTTCCATCGTGAAACGTTATTCGACAGAGTGGAAAACCACTGTTCGCCGGGTAGGTCGTTGGGTGGATATGGAAAATCCATACTTCACAATGGACGTGTCTTTCATGCAGTCCGTGTGGTGGGTGTTCCAAGAGCTTTTCAAAAAAGGTCTGATCTATGAAGGTTACAAAGTTGTTCCTTACTCTGTAGGGATCTCGACGTCTCTTTCTAACTTTGAAGCGAACCAAAATTATAAAATGGTTCAAGATCCTGCGATCACAGTCATGTTTAAGTTGATCAATCAACCAGACACCTCTGTGCTTGCTTGGACGACAACTCCTTGGACTCTTCCTTCGAATTTAGCTTTGGCTGTGGGCCTTGATATCGACTACGTCAAAGTTCAGGAAAAAGCGACGGGTCGCAAATTGATTCTTGCGCAAGCTTTGCTTCCTTCTGTGTTTAAAAAACCAGATGAAGAAGTGGAAGTTCTGCAAATGATGAAAGGAAAAGAGCTAGTCGATTTGACTTACGAACCTCTTTTCCCTTACTTCGGCGATCGCGCTGATAAAGGTGCTTTCCGCATTATCTCTTCTGATCACGTTACTACTGACAGCGGTACGGGCGTTGTTCACATGGCTCCTGCCTTCGGTGAGGAAGATTACTATGCCTGTGCCAAAGCGGGCATCCCGATTGTAAATCCTGTCGATGACGATGGTATGTTCACAAGCGAAGTGCCGGACTATGCAGGAAAACGCGTGAAAGATGCCGACAAAGATATCATCGCGGATTTGAAAAAACGCGGAAATCTTTTCAAACAAGATACGATCCAACATAGTTATCCGTTCTGCTATCGTTCGGACACTCCGCTGATCTATCGTGCGGTTTCTTCTTGGTTCGTGGCCGTTGAAAAAATCAAAGAACAGTTGATCGCCAACAACCAAAACACGACATGGGTTCCGGATCATCTTCGCGATGGTCGTTTCGGAAACTGGCTTGAAGGCGCCCGTGATTGGGCGATCTCTCGCAACCGTTTCTGGGGGACTCCACTGCCAATCTGGAGAAACTCTGAAGGTGAAGTGATTTGCGTTGGCTCTCGCGCAGAGCTTGAGAAATTGTCTGGTCAAAAAGTCGACGATCTTCATATCGAGTTTGTTGATAAGATCACAATCCCTTCGCCAACCGGCAAATCACCACTCAAACGTGTTGATGGCGTTTTGGACTGCTGGTTTGAGTCTGGATCTATGCCTTACGCTCAATGGGGATATCCTGAAACTTCAGTAGAAGATTTCAAGAAGGCCTTCCCTGCTGATTTTATCGCCGAAGGTTTGGATCAAACGCGCGGTTGGTTCTATACACTTTCGATCATCGGAACGGCTTTGTTCAATCAAGCACCGTTTAAAAACGTTGTTGTGAATGGTCTTGTCTTGGCTGAAGACGGTCGCAAGATGTCGAAGAGCTTGAAGAACTATCCGGACCCCATGGAAGTTTTAAATCAGCACGGCGCGGACGCTCTTCGCTTGTACTTGATCGATTCTCCAGTGGTGAAAGCGCAAGAATTGAAGTTCTCTGAAAAAGGCGTTTACGATATCGTTCGTAAAATCTTACTCAGATGGTGGAATTCTTATTCATTCTTTGCAAACTACGCGAACATTGATGGCTTTGTACCAAAAGGTGATGCAAAAAAATCTCCAAACATCTTGGACCAATGGGTTCTTTCTCGTTTGAATGGTTTGATCGCAAACACACATAAAGAGATGGATGCTTACCGCTTGTACAACGTGGTTCCTCATTTGCTTCAATTCATCGAAGATTTGACGAACACCTACATCCGCTTCAATCGTTCTTTGTTCTGGCAAGACGGCATGCCCGAGACAAAACGTTACGCTTACGAGACTTTGCATGAAGTTCTTGTGACGTTGTCCCGTTTGATGGCTCCTTTTGCTCCGTTTATGTCCGAAGTGACATATAAAAACTTGGCGCAAGTTCTTCCGAACAAAAAAGACTCCGTTCACTTGGAAAGCTTCCCGAAAGAAGATCTTTCTATGCTTCGCCCTGAATTGGAAGAAGCTGTAAAAGCGATGGATACACTTGTGACATTGGGACGTAATCACCGCGAGAAGATCGCCGTGAAAGCGAAAATCCCATTGAATGAAATCAAGATCATCCACAGAAACCCGGAGCTTCTAAAAACGCTTAAGATGTTTGAGCCGTTCTTCATTGATGAATTGAACTTCCGTAAAGTGACGTATGATTCTCACGAAGACCAATACGTGCAAGTGACTGCGAAAGCGAACTTCCCTGTATTGGGTAAACGTCTTGGGCCTAAAATGAAAGCTGTGGGCGGCGCGATTCAAAAATTGGATTTAGCTGCGATCTTGAAACTTGAAAACGGTGAAACGATCCAAGTTGAGGGCGAAGACATCCAGTTGTCTGACGTTGAAATCCGTCGCGCCCCTAAAGGCGATAACGCGAACTTGTCTGTTCACCAGATCGTTTCTATCGAGGTGGATCCAACCGTGACTCCAGAGCAAGAACGTGAAGGTTTGGCTCGCGAGATCATGCGCAAGGTCCAAGTGGCTCGTAAATCAGCGGACTTTAAACTTGATGACAAGATCACGCTTGAGATCGCTTGTACAGCGACTCTGCGTGAAGCTTTAGCGGCTCACAAAGACATGATCGTTGCAGAAACTTTAACAGTGAATTTGAAAGTTTCAGACGTGGCAGTGGACCCCAAAGGCACCCACACAGAAGCTTCCGATATTGACGGCGAAGTTATTAAAGTCGGTGTAACCGCTCTGCCTCGCTCGTGAAAAAGCTCGGGGAAGATTTCGCATTTTCGTCCATAGGTTTTGTCAGGACTCCGTTCAAAGACAAGTTCGGAGTTCCTCGCCAACCGGGCCTTGCGGCTCAAGCCAAAGGGGTGATTAAAATTCACCCCGATCCTGATCTGAAAACAGCTCTTAAAAGTTTAGAAGAATTCAGCCACTTGTGGATTGTATTCGTATTTCATGAACACGGCGGAAAAAACTGGAAGCCCAGCATCCGTCCTCCCCGCTTAGGTGGAAATCGCAAAGTGGGAGTTTTAGCTTCTCGCTCTCCTCACCGACCGAATCCCATTGGTATTTCCGCAGTTTCTATTGAAAAAATTGATCTTGAAGCCGAAGGCGGTCCGGAAATTTATGTGGGTGGCGTCGACTTGATTGATGGCACGCCGGTTTTAGATATTAAGCCTTATATTCCTTACGCAGACTCCATTCCTGAAGCGAATGCGGGATGGGCCTCTGGAGATATTCCCCGTTATCCTGTGAAGTTCACAGACGACGCAGAAGCCGAAATTCTTAAAAGAGATCCTCATGGCGAAAAGAATTTACGGGCGCTAATTATTGATATTTTAGAGCTAGATCCACGCCCTGCATTTCAAAAACGCCAGTTGCCTGTCATAGAGCAAGAAACCTGGGGCACTCGCTATGGATTTGATGTCATTGGCAACGATGTAAAGTATGAAATCCGCGAAGGGCATTTCCTGGTCTATGCCTTGGGGTACAATAAATCATGAACGAAATCAAAACTCGCCTGCTTAAGTTTTATGAAGCCAATGAAGCAAAGATGGATATCGCCTTTTTCCTCGGCGGTTTCTTTTTTGACGTTCTCACCTTGTCGGATGTGGATGATCTTTTGGGTGTCGCCCAGCAAGTTGTTTATCTTTTAACTCTGGGCGCGATTCTTTATTTTGATTTCTTAGGCACTCACGGACTTTTTCAAATTCCAAAACGCCTTGAGAGAGTCTGGAACTACCGTCAGTTGATCGTGCACTTCCTTTTGGGAAGTCTTCTGAGCTTGTACTCATTATTCTTCTTAAAAAGTGCTTCGCTCTGGTCGTCCCTCATCTTCATTTTGTTATTGATGGGGCTTATGGTCGCCAACGAGCTAAAACGTGTTCAGCAAAGCGAGATCAATATTAAGATCGGTCTTTACGTGATCTGCGTCTTCTCGTTTTTCTCGATGCTTGTGCCCGTTATTCTTGGGTTCGTTGGTATTGTTCCGTTTCTGCTTTCAATTGCGCTAACAGGCTTTACTCTTTACGGCGTCTTCGCGTTGTTACGTAGAAAGATTCAAGACGTCAAATTACTTCAACGCAGTCTTGTCGCACCTGGCGCTACGGTCCTTGCTTTGTTCTTTGTGTTTTATTTTATCGGTTGGATTCCGCCCGTGCCGCTTTCGATTCAGAATATGGGCATTTATCATATGATTGAAAAGTCAGAGGGAAATTATATCGTCTCTTCTGAAAAACCTGCGTGGAAGTTTTGGCATACCGGTGATCAGGATTTTAGAGCGGAGCCCGACGATAAGATTTATTTCTTTGCCCAGATTTTTTCTCCGGCTCGCTTTAGCGACTCCGTGATCCTTCACTGGTATTATAAAGATCCCAGAGCTGGCTGGCAGACAACGGATCGCATCCCAATGAATATTACGGGTGGAAGAAAAAATGGCTATCGCGGATTTGCCTCCAAACAAAATTATTCTGAAGGCGAATGGCGTATCAGTGTAGAAACAACGGATGGGCGCGAGATCGGTCGCATTTACTTCACGGTCACAAAAGTCACCGACATCACGCCAGACCGAGTTTTTTATAAAGAGACTTTCTAAAGCTTATTGTCCTTAGGCAAAGACTCGATAACTTTTTTAATTTCTTCTTGTGAAGCTGGAACATAATGCAACTCTTCACCATTCTTACGCATTTGTTCTAAATCTAAAATAGCACCCGGCTGTAAATTCTCGCCTTTCCCCGTGTTGCCTTTGACTGCATAGATCACCCAGCGCGGACCTTCCATTGAAAGAACAAGATAGGCCGCATCGGAAACTGCAAGAACTGAATGAGCTGCAAGATGGGTCATCGAACTGTAGCCAAGCACCACTCCTGCTCCGACTGTATAACCTGTCGGAACAACGATGGACTTTCCCATTTCATACACAGCAAGTCCCCCTCCGACAGCCGTAGAGCCCACCGTTCCGCCGACTAAAATAACGCCCGCAGAAGTTGCACTCACCACATGAGATGCTACTTGAGCCGCTTCTCCGCCAATATAAAGCGCAGCTCCTGCGGCAGCTTCCCCCGCACCATAAACAGCTCCAACGGCCGTGCCCCCAACAGTCACGCCCGTCATCGCAATAGGAACACCAATATAATAAAGTCCCTTGGAACCGACATATCCACCGCCTTGAACAGTCACTGCGGCAACTTTGCCTCCACCTTTTACCAAGGCCGATCCTACTTTACTTCCCACATACGAAGATCCCGCAAGAACTTCAGAACCGATCAAGTCTGCTCCCGCAATAACACCCGCTAAACCTGCTTCAAGAGTTGGCGCTACAACAGCACCTGTCATGCGTGCTCCATCCCATGTAAATTGCACCGCTGTTTTTGTTACTGCGACTGTACCGTCTTTAGCGAGCAATACTGGATATGCAACGCCATTTACAAAAATATATCCCAAAGAGCCGTATGTGACTTTTGAAAGAGGCGCAACGACAGCATCATAAAAAAGTGCTTGAAGAACCCAACGACTCGCTTTCAATGTGGCGAGACTGATTCCTTCTGTTTCTATAGATTCGGAAAATTCACTCTGAGCATTCTCTAAAGAATTTCCGATATTTGAAAAGTAATTCTGCCCAGATGATTTTACCAAAGTTTGCATTTCTTGAGAATGTTTGCTCTGCCATTTTTCGTTCTCCGAAAAATCCTCCTTCATCTCAGAGAAATACTGATCCGGACTCTTACCCGAAGGGTACTGCTCCCATTTGTCCGGAAGTTCGATGTAACCTTTTACAAACTTATTCTTTCCTTCTTGCCAGTGTCCAGCACTTCGTACGACGGATTTGTCATGTGTTTCCTTAGCAAACTGCACACCTTTTTCATTCAGGGACTTCGCCGCATCAGCGGAGGCCACGTCTATATTTTTACCAGACTGCTGAGACCAATCATTGAGTTCGACTGAGTACTCTTGCATGCCTTTTTTGACAGTTTTTGAAAACTGAAAACTCGCCCCGCTAATTCCGTAAGCATCTCCTGCAGATTTTAGGATAAGAGTTTTAGAGCCAGGACGACTCGTCTTTGTGATAACCGCCGCTAGCTTTTCTCCAACTCCATAAACATCCTTGCTAATTTCGTAAGATTTCTTGGTCCCATCGGAGATTAGATAGACGGCACTTTGCGCATTCTGCAAAGAAAGCAAAAACGATTGATGCGCACGAAGACCAACAAACTCTCCGGCGACATCAACTGCACTAGGTCCCGGAGGAATAAGTTTGATTTCCGTACTCGGAACCTGAAAGGCGCCATTATGATATAAATTAAGATGTCCTTCCTTAATAAGCTTCGAAGAGTTCTTGAGAGGATGCTCAGATTTGGAAGTGGTCGAACACGACGTTAACAGAACTGCCGCCACTGCAAAAGAGATATACTTACAAATCACGAGGCAACTCCTTTAAAACTTTTTCGACCTGTTCAGGGGACGCCTCAATGACTTCGACTTGAACACCTTCTTGTTTTTTTAGCTTCTCAAGATCTACGACAGTACCCACCGGAAGATTCGTTGAACTAGACAGCTCGTCACCTTGAATAAGATTTCCGCTAGCTTTTGCAATCACCAGACGAGGTCCATCCCAAGCTAAGAAGAAAACTGTATTTGCTGCTCCCAAAACTACGTGAGTTGGCAATGCCGTGAGAGCATTGTAGCCCAAAACCACTCCTGATTTTAGCTCAAGAATTGAAACTTCCGCCGAAGTAGCCAATACGTCATAAGTTACAAGTCCACTGTACTTGGCACTTTCTATGGCCGCATTCGCCACCGTACCGACTGTTGAACCTGCTGGCTCCACAACATTAACTGCCACCTGATTTAAAAGACGAAGTCCTTCACCTCCACCTTTAACAACGGAAGCAGAAAGCTTTTGTGCAGAGGCGAGACTTATCAACAAACCAGATTCGAGTGTGGGAGAAAGAACTTTATATCCCATCTTACCAGTATAAAAAACGGAGAGCCCGACAGTCTCAACAGTTCTCCCCACAATGCTAAGAGTTTCGCCGCCAACTAGGACTGCCGTCTTTACAATATACTCTTCGCCCAGATGAATTCCTCTCACCGTGGATTTTCCTGCTGGCGCAAAAACCGCATGATAAATAGACTTCAGATATCCCCAAGAAATATCTCCCAAAGCGACAAGGGTGTTTGAACGCGTTCCGGACTCTTGATATTCCTTATCGAATTCCTCAGCAGCCTTCTTAAATCCCTGAGACCACGCACTTTCGACTTGGGGTGCTTGCTTGCGAGTGATATCTCGACTGAGGCTTTGAAGGTTTCCATAGTCAGATTTTAAATTCGTAAAATACTTTCCAGGAAGACTCACTAACTCTTGACGGTCGTCAGCCGTTCTTTTGACAAGAGAAATGTTTCCATAAATAAATTCCTGCCACGCTTTAGAAGCATTCACTGAGGCCTTGGTATTTAACTCATCTTTTATGTTATCCGTCTGAGCTCTGATATTTTCTGAACGGGCCCGACCTTTTTCTTCTGCTTTAAGATCGGCAGCTTCCAAGTCAGTTTTAAATTGGCTTATATTTTCTTGGCGCGATTCATTTCTCTGCTTCAAAGAAACTTGTAAACGAGTCAACGCTGAACCCGCATTTTCAATTCCGTTTTCCTTTGCATAAGAAAGAGCTTTCTCACTCGAAGTTACTAAAAACCATCCCTCTTTATAAAGATTGTTGTGACCTCGCAAGTTCGCCATCGTAACAGGAATGACCTCAGCGACACTTTTTTTATTCACATCGGCGGCCATGCTTAAATGTGCTATGAAGACAAGCTCCAGAAACATGATAGACTCTCCTCTAGGGAAAGAGTCATTGTAGAATAGGCTCCTGGATAGCTGTCAAGCCGCTGAGGAGAGCTTAAGAAAGGTAGTGTTTCAGATTACTTTCGTCCGCAAGTAATATGCGTAAGGCTAAAGATCGCTTCGCTTTTGATCTCTTTAAAGAGTTTTAGTTCAAGCGTTTTTTCAACGAAGGTCATCTTTGCAGAGTGACCTTGTCTTAAGGCCTCTTTGGCTTCGAAGGTAAAGAAAATATTATTCCAGTAAGTATTCCCAGAAAAAGCGGCTTTGCTTTTCGCTTCTTTTTCGACATCCACTTTAGTCATTTTAAAGTCAATCACCGCGAAGTTTTTCGAAGGACTCATGTGCTTGCAAACAGCATCTGCAACACCTGCGGCAACGGCATCGGCATTTTGATCCTCCTCAACGCCAAAGAACAAACGCTGACGAGCCCCCGCTTCTGACATAAAAGTTTTTAAATAGGGATTATTGATCATCGGACCTTTAATAAGGTACTGCTCTAAGTCGCTGTTTCTATCACTGGCTACAAGAGAAATATCAACGGCACCAAATCCCACGGCGTTTACGCCGAGATTACTTTTAAACGTAACGACTTCACCTTTGAATTCACTAGCAAGATTGAGAGGGACGGCTTGAATATCCGTCATCGCTTGTGCACTAGCAGAGGCTGCCACCATCAAAGCAACGATAAGGCGTTTCATATACACTCCCAAATAAATGACTTATTGGAAATTTAGGTGCAAGCAAGAAGCCGGATGATAGCCAATTAAAAGGGACTGGCCGGCAGAGGGGTGTATAAGATCTAGTCAGTGCCTCATTTTGCTATTCCGGTGTCCGCTTGGAGAAACCATATTCTCTGGCATCTTATCAAGAGGACCTCTAAATACGCCGATATATTCTATATGAAGGACTTGCGCGTTCCACACCCTTTCAAGCGGTTCACGCTGCTCATTTTAATTCTAATTGCGTTGCTGCCATTTCAGAACTGCGGCGGCCTGCACACTCTTGATCCTGCTGTAACAACAGACCAGACAGGAAATACCGAACGTGGAAATGACTCTGCATCACCTCTCACTCCTTCTTTAACTCAACCACCCTTTTTCGTGGCATCGAACAGTGTCGACAGATCAGGATTTATCTTGCCAGCGGCAGGCCAGGTCGTGGTCCCAGCTTTCGGCAAGGATGAGCAAGGACGGACTCGTGGAATTTTTTATTCTTCCGACGGTCAGAAGGTCTTTGCCTATGATACCTCTGGCAAAAACATCTGGACTGTAAGTCGGAAAAATCTCGGCGTCGTTCCGAGTCTTGATTGGAACAAGGATGGCATCGCAGATGCTTTTGTCAGTGAACGCATAGATACTTTAACCTCCGTTTCTTGTTATGATAATAACGGAGATATCGCAACAACAACATCTGCCCCATACACATGGTTGCATCTTCTGAACGGACTGGATGGCAGTGTTCTTTACAGCATTGGTTCTCCTTTACCTGATTTCTGCTGGTCCTCACCTTCAGCGGGACCGACTTTACTTCCGCAATGGACACCGGTGAGTTCGATTGCGAGTCAAAAAGACGGCGCATTCGCGGTCGCACCCTATTACGCAACCCAATCCTGGATTTTTCTGCGCGATTCGCAGGGACAGGTCAAAGCTCACTCACAAACCTACCCCTCCACCTCCGCCTTCGCGGCATATGATCAGGCGCAAACTGTCGACCCTGCAGGAACCGTCAAACATTGGACGAATGCTCATGCCTTCAATGGTCTTTTCTCTCAAGGACAGTTCGGTTATTTCACCAGTGGACGCTACGCAAGTTTCCATTTAACTGAATATTCATCCTCCCAACTTAGCTTCGATGTTCCTTTCCAACCATCCGGTCACACGGAAGGATCCGGTCGCAATTACGGTCTCGTGGCCAAAGATCCTTTTTCGTCGCGGGTCAGCCTGATCTCAGGTTGTTCTGTGTATTCGCTTTACCAAGATTTACTGAATGGAAATATAAGTTATGATCCGTATTGCGGGATCAACCGTCATTTCACGATGATCGATACCAGCAGTGGTCAATTGATAGGATCTCGCTTTTACTCATACGTCCATAACGGAGGCACCGGCGCTTCGAATTACCTAGGCCGGGTTCTTTATCCATCGAATCCTATTTTAAAAAGCGCATCCGGTCCATCGCACTTGATCTATAATGTCTATGAAAATGGCTATTGGAATATGCATATCTCCCAGCCGGGTGTAACCGAAGATCTTTATCTTTTAAAGCACTACGTCGTGTGGGACGTGATCGATATTGATGGGGACGGCGCAGACGAAATTCTTTTTTCTCCGACTAAGCTTCCTTCTCAGCCGGATGTTCCCGGTTATTACTTCCCGCAGTTCACCACGTACGTGGGGCATTTCAATCAGGCCAAAGAACTCGTGATTCTGAAAGAGTATAAGGACCGATTACCTCTTCTGGTGCAAAGTCCGAAGCGAGATTCGGTTTCTAGTTCAGAGAATGCGTTGATGTCAGCGGTCCGAGTTCTGGGAAAAACTAAATCGTTCTACATGATCGACTCCAGCAAAAAAACACTTGAGCAGGAGTACGAATGAAGAACCTGAGCATTCCACATCCTTTCAAGCGGTTCTCAGTCCTCATTTTAATTTTGATTGCGTTGCTGCCCTTTCAGAACTGCGGCGGTCTGCACACTCTTGATCCTGCTATAGCGACAGGCGAGACATCCAATCCCGATAAAACGCCCGGAAACAGCACGACACCGGATGGTGGTTCGTCAACTCCCGTGAACAGTAAGACGTGCGGAGGTTTGAAAAAATTCATTTACACGCAAACAAATGCCATTCCACTTCAATGTTCCAGTGGCAGCAGTGACGTCGTCCTCTTCGATGTCCAGGTTCCAGCGGAGGGTCGCGCCTTCGCACGCGCTTCTTTCAACATTTTCAACTTCGCACCTGCAGGTGATCCACTCGCTGGTTCGCACTCGTGGTCAGGCTTTGCTTCCACAGGTGACACTTCATTCCCGCAAAGAATTGGCGGCGGTGCGGGACAAACAATTTGTCCTGGTCAATCACTCCAATCGCAGCAGATTCTGTCCTACGGTTTACTCAATGCAAATTCCAAATCCGTGCGCATGCAGCTCCGTCAGTATACGACTCTCAATTGCACCCACGGTTCCCTCATCATTCAACCTGGAGCGCAACTCGAAGTGTGGGTGGAAGATCCTAACTGTCCAGGATCAAGTCTTATGACTGCGAGCTACTTCCGTGACGTGCGGGCGCTCTCAGGTGTTGAAACTCCCTTTGCGCTGACGACCAACACCCAAGATGTCGTTTCAACAAATATGACCCTCAGTGAAGCGAAGACAGCTCTTATCTATGGCCAGATGGAAGCTTCCATGCCTACAACCACCAATCGTTGCGGAAGTCAGTACGAGACGGCGGTCGCAGCCATCGGCTTAAACGGTGGCTATCAAAATGCTAGTACCAGCGGCTGGCCTGTTTCCGGAGGAGAAACACATATCGCTCTTTATCCGGCGGCGTCGCTTTCTCTTTCGGCGGGTTCACATCGAATCCATCTCGCGGCTGCCGTAAACCAATCGGCGAACTCCGGCCGCGCTCAAGCAGGCCTTGATCACTCCGCAGATACTATCGTCGGTGTTATTCTCAATCCCTCATCGGCCACTTTGTCTGGGAATGTCCAGCTCGGACGTCCTCACAAGATCCTCACACTTGGGGATTCCATCACATTAGGTTATGAGGACACCAGTGCCGCCGCGATGAATGGCGCCAACGGAGGATATAGATATTTCCTCTATCATCATCTCGCCAACCGAGGTTTTAACGTCAATTTCGTCGGAAGCTTTGAGGCCGGCCCCTCGGATTTACCTCAGAAAGCGAATGAAGGACACTCCGGATGGAAGATCAATGACATCATGACCGGAGTTCAGCAATACGGATGGGTGCGCAACACCAAACCTGACGTGATTCTATTGCATATAGGAACAAATGATTTTTTTCAAAACTATGATCTACAAAACATCCCTGGGCGCTTGAGCGCACTTTTAGATCAACTCCATACGGATGCACCAAATGCCAAAATCCTTGTGGCGAAAATCGTTCCGATGCCATTGTATCAAAACTATAATGCTTACGTCGCAGACTATAACAACTCGATCGGGCTTATCGTCGCCCAGAAGCAATCACTCGGTCGCGCCGTCTATAGCGTGGACATGAACAGCGCACTCTCTAATGCCGTCAACTCACCGGATTTTTGCGCCGATCAGGCCCATCCGAATCGTCAAGGCTACGCCAAGATGGCTGACGTTTGGTTGACCGCTTTGGTACAACTTCTATTTTAATTCAAATTTACGAACGCAAGCTCTTGCTAAACTCTCTTAAGGGCCTCATCAAGATCATTGATGATGTCCTGGGCGTTTTCCAAACCGATACTTAAACGAATTGCGCGAGGGTCGATACCGCTCTCGCCGCGTTTTTCTGACGGGATCGCCGAGTGAGTCATGAAGCCTGGAACTTCGATCAGAGTTTTCGTCAGTCCCAAACTCACTGCCAAAGTGATTGAGTAAGAATGTTTTGCAATATCATCAACAAACTTCTGACACTTTTTCATGTCGCCTTTAAGTTGGAATGAAATCATTGTGCCTGGAGCAAAATTGTCCTCTGGAGATTTCAAATATTTCTTAGCTAATTTGAATTGTGGATGACTCTTCAAGCCTGGGTACGTGACACTTTGAACCTTCGGATGTTTTTCAAGGAACTGCGAAATTTTAAGAGCTGTATTTTGTTGTTGTTCAAAACGAATTGCCTGCGTGGAAATACCATAAACCAAGATATGCCAAGCCGAATACGGATGAATAATCGCACCGAAATCCTTACGAGCCACGCGTAAGATACTTTCATGGGATTTCGGAGCAATAACCGCTCCACCCATTTCTGTTCCAAAGCCTGAAATATTCTTCGTTAAACTTTGAATCACGAAATCAATACCCCACTCCATCGGACGCAAAGCCCAGGGAGTGGCAAAAGTATTATCGACAACAGTGTAGATTTGACTTTCTTTATCGCGCTTTTTATTGGCGACTTTCACAAGGGAGGCGATTTTTTCAAGATCAGCAATTTCAAGAATCGGATTTGAAACCGATTCAAAATAAACAACGCGTGTCGCGGGATCCGCCAATTCTTTTTCTAAAACTTTAAAATCGTTTACATCGATCAAAGAGTTTTTAATTTGCAAACGAGGCAACCAGTTCGTCAAAAGACTGTAAGTACATCCGTACAAAGTTTTATGGGCGACAACTTTGTCTCCAGCTTTGAGCAAAGACATCAATGTGGAAGCAATCGCGCCCATACCACTTCCGAAAGTAACAGCGCACTCCCCTTTTTCTAAAAGAGCCAATTGGTCTTCCAACATTTTCGTAGTGGGTTCTTCCAAGCGATCATAAATCCAAATAGGCTTGTCGGTTCTTTGCGCGCCAAAAGTGCTAAAGCCTTCCGCACCACGCTCCAGAGAATCCAAACGGAACGTCGTCGAAGCCGTCATCGGCGGAATCAAGTGGTGAGAGAACTCCCAAGATTGCGATAAGAACTCACCGTGAATAGCTTGCGTACGTGGTGACTTCGTCGATTTTTTCGGCGTCTTTTTCATGGAATCCCTCACTTTTTCGATGAGGGAAATAGAGCACATATTCTAAGGAGAGGAAAGGAAAGAGCCAATGCCGCGACGTATCTTTAAGCTTTGTCGCGCACACTTATGAAAAAATACTGCGCTCCAGAAACTGATGAGAGTTCCAACTCCCCTCCACCTTGAATCTTAAGCGTGTCGCCAGTTCCCACACTTTGTTCAAGAGCGGAAAACTCTCCTGTCGCAGCAAAAAGATAATGAGTCCCGGATTCCAGAAGTACTTTCAAGGACTTCCCTGCTTTGATTTCCTGAACTGTTAATTCAGCAGAGATCCGATCCCGACGGTAAATGATGCCAAGATCAAGAACCTCCCCTTTCACCAAACGACTTTCGATGGGAGTTTCTCCGGAAAAAGCCAAAGGTTTTATCGGAGAAAGTTTCTGGTCATTTAAAAAAAGACCCTCTCCCTTCCAAACAACGAGCCAACGGTCACACCCCGGAAAATTTGAAAAAGGGGACGAAGTTTTCACTGTCGCCGAACTCACTCGCCACAGAAATTCTTCGCCAGGAAACGCCGCACCCGGCGGAAAGATATCGATCTGGGCCGTTGAGCCTAAACCGTTTTTCCATGGCATGATTTGGTAATCGGTGCTTTTAATTAATTTCGTATCCATATGCATTCTTATAGCCAAACGAAACGCTTGTTGGAAGAATTCTTTTTGGAGTTTAGAAATGAAAATCTTAAATTTAAATTCTCTAGAACATCGCGAACTGGAAATTAAAAGAACGGGAGAGAAGCTTTCGCACTCTTCGGTATTAAGCGAGCTGATAGATTTCACACAGTTTTTTACTTCTCACGAAATCATTCCGCCGGGTCGCAGAGCTTCGTCACCTCATTCACACAGTCACGAAGAAGAGATGTTTTTGATTCTTGAAGGCAACCCTACTTTGCATCACGGAGAAAAGTCTTATGATCTTTCTCCAGGGGACTTTGTCGGCCTTCAACCCAAAGATCCACTCCCGCATCATTTGGAAAATAAAACAAATCATGAAGTCCGCGTGCTCGTCATTCGCTCCAACTCTGGAGCTGATGAAGTTATCTACAAACACAACTCAGAAAACCCAATTCCGCACCTTGAAACCTCCAGACTTGCACTTCGCCCTTTTGCTCTTTCAGATGCGAAGGACGTTCAACGTATGGCAGGCAGTAGCAAAGTAGCAGAAATGACGGCTCTCATCCCCCATCCTTATCTCGATGGCATGGCGGAAAGTTGGATTTCAACCCACGCCGATCGTTTTTGCAAAGGTTTGGCCGTGGACTGGGCTATGACGTTGAAAGACACAGGAACTCTTGTTGGTTGCATCAGTCTTGGAATTTCTCAAAAGCATCAACGTGCTGAAATCGGCTATTGGGTCGGTGAAGAATTTTGGAATCGCGGCTACTGTTCTGAAGCAGCTACCGCTGTCATTGATTTTGCTTTCAAAAGACTTCAGCTTCGCAAAATCACTTCTCGCCATATGGCCCACAATCCGGCTTCAGGAAAAGTCATGCAAAAAGCCGGAATGACCCAAGAGGGTTATCTTAAAATGGATTTTAATAAAGATGGACGTTGGGTGGATATGGTTGTCTACGGAATTACCAACGAAAACGTACCACAAACATAGACCATTGGGCCGTCCAACTTATTTTTGATTAGTTTAGGACGGCAACGTAGTACAGTTATCATATGAAACAAATAAATATCCTTCTTTGGTGCGTTCTAGTAGCTGGATGTTCTTCTTTCTTAAAAAGACAACCTCAGTCTGAGATGTCGCGCTCTGCTTGGTTCTTTGAGGAAACTTTTTATCGAATCAATGAATCCTTTGTCGACAGTGTCTATTTGCGAACCGGCTATTATCTTGAAAGTGAAGGCGCACAGTTTAAAGGTTGCGTTTTGTATTTGGAAGGCCTCGCTGATTCGGTTGCCAATCACAGTGCCTTGTTCAACAAACTCAGCCTGGCTGGATATCGTGTCGTTTTCTTTGACTACATGGGACAAGGTGGTTCGAAAGGCTCAATGAACAACACGCGCATCTTGTCTCCGGTTTCTCCGTCTCTACAAATTTCCGCCCAAGCGAAGTTTGTGTGGCAAAGATATTCGGATCGTCGCGATGAAGTCTTTGGGCGCGACTGTTCACAAAGTAAAAAGATGGTTATGGGCTGGTCTACAGGTGGACTTGCAACTTATGGCTTAGCAAACGAAGAATGGGCTGAGGCCGTGGTTCTTATTGCTCCGGGAATTCATCCTAAAAAATTTGTCGGCGAAGCTGCAACATCACCGAAGTTGATGTTCACATTGGATCAAGTTATTTCTGAAAGAACTTTGACTCGAAATAAATTTGAGAAAAGCCATAATCCCCATATTGATCCCATCAAACCGGTTTCCCCGGCGGTCGTTCCACTCTTTGCGACAAACTTGCTGCTTTCATCTGAGTTCTCGCAGGGCTGGGAGATCTCCAAAAAAATTCCTGGCCTGGTTTTCTTATCGGGCCTTGAAGACACCTATGTCGATCGCGCCGCGACTCAGAAAACTTTAAAAAAGAAAGCACCCCACTTTCAAGTGGTCGCCTACACTGGCGCCCTTCATGAGATCGACAATGAGATTCCTGAAGTCGCCAACGACATGTACGAAAAAACTGTGCAGTTTTTTGATTCCGTTTTCGCAACTCGTCCTTAAGAAATCAATTCATTAAGGGCCTCTGCTATCGCCAATTCGTGAGGTGGGACCACCCGTCCCCCATCAAAACAATTCTTCGCACATCAAAAAGGAAATTCCTCGCGGGAGATTCCTGAACTGTCATGCAAATTTTCTGTCAAAAAACTTGCTTTCATAAATAATTTATGAACTAATTAGTACATTAATGGAGATGACATGGCCAGACCCAAGGACCTCGGTCGCAGAGAAGAAATTCTTAAGTCGATTTTAAAGGTGTTCCGCAAACATGGCGGTTGGGATTTGTCTTTGAACGAGATCGCGCGCCAACTCAACACTTCCACACGGATGCTCGTTCATCACTTTGGCACAAAAGAAAATTTGATTAATGAATGTAAAAAAACTTTGGAAACACGCCTGCACAAGGATCTCGCCAGTGCCCCTCCCCATAAAAACTGGAAGAGCCTTGTCTGTCATGTGTGGGAATCTTCACTGCAGAACTCAAACCGGGACGATCGCAGACTCAGTTTGATTTCGACTTTGCAGAATCCCCGCAAGTCCCAAAGCATTAAAGAAAGTGAACGTATTATCGATTCCCTCCGCGAACTTCTCCCCTCCCGATTGAAGAAGTTCGCGGAGGATGTATTTATCTATGCCATGGGCTTAGATCTTTACGTTCTGGCTGGCGGCAATACCGACAAGGCGCTGAGGAATCTGCAGAGCTATCTGCGACGCCTTGAAGAGAAAGCCGCCTAAATATCAGTTCTCCATAAAGGAAACTTTTTTCGGGGCCAGATTTTTATTTCTCTCAAGATGACGGAAAATTTGATCCACTTCTTTTTCAAAAGCCTTTTCGTCTTGGCGCAGACCATTTAAGAACGTACTCCAGTGACGAACAATCCCCGCAAGAGCAATCGTCTCTTTGATTTCTTGCATGGAGGCACCGTTAAGCTTTGCAAACTCCGTATCGGCATACACACAGTAGTCACAAGGAATCTGAGAGGAAACGGCGAGGCTGATCAGATCTTTAGCTTTCCCCGGAAGTACCGTCTTTGGATTCATCTGTAAATCCCTATACTCAGTCCACGCTCCCGCAATCCCGTTTTCCGCGTAACTTTTTGTAAACTCTGGCGTATGCCCCAAGTTGCTTGCCATGTCCTTGTAGGCAGAAGCCGCATCACTCAACTTCGCCGACTCCATTGTCGCTTCCTGTTTCTGATTTTTCAGATGAGCGACCATTTTATCAATTTCACTTTTGAACTTTCCTAAGTCCTGTTGTGAACCCGTCATGTAGGTACTCCACTTGCGAGTCATCGCCGCAACTGCAATGGCCATTTTCATTTCTGAATCTTTCGCACGATTAAAGATGGCTGCTTTTTTATGAAAGTAAACACAGTACCGACAAGGGATTTGCGACGAAACGGCCAGCCCAATGAGTTCTTTTGTTTTGGAATCCAAAGCCGTATCGGGACTCAGTTGAATGGCTTTAAACTCCTCCCACGCTCCCGGCAAACCATCTGGTGGAAACTCTTTCATAAAGGTCGGCACGATCCCAAACATGCCCCGCATTTCAGTCATGATTTTAGTTCGCTCTGCAGAATCCGCGGCAAAGCTGATAGAACACAAAAAGCTCAAGGTCAGGAAAACAATCCATGTCTTCATAAAACACCTCTCTCTTAAGGTGTATTTCGATTCCCCTTACGGACCTTTTCAAGCTCTTTACCGGGGATTTGCAGAGAGTCAGCAGCCATTTCAATAAAGATGTCAGATGCCTTAAAGTCGGGCAGATCTTAGCCTAGTTCGCATATATTGCAGCTGAGGACCAATTAGATCACCCTAAAACAGTTTATTTACAATAAGCTCTTTTCGCTTTCTATCGCCTGTTATTTAAGCTACAACGAGGGCTCCAATATCGGTCTCTCTTGAGTTAATAGCATAGGGCTCATTTCTCTTTAGTAGTACCCCCATCCTAAGGAGGAATACATGGGCAAAAAGTTATACGTTGGAAATCTATCTTACTCTATGGACGACCAGTCTCTAGGTGAACTTTTCTCTGAATACGGAACAGTTGAATCAGCACGCATCGTTACTGATCGTGATTCTGGTCGCAGCAAAGGTTTCGGATTTGTTGAAATGTCTTCTGATGAAGAAGCTCAAAATGCTATCGCTAAATTGAACGGCACGGAACAACAAGGCCGCGCAATGAACGTTTCTGAAGCTAAACCAATGGCTCCACGTGAAAACCGTGGCGGCTTCGGCGGCGGCAACAGAAACAACTCTCGTGGTGGTTTCGGAGGCGGACGTCCTCGCTACTAAGCCCCTCACTTTAAAGGAGGCTTACGATGGCTAAAGACGATTTAGTGACCATCGAGGGGAAAATTTCGAATCTTTCTGGCGGCGGCACCTACCATATTATTTTGGAAAATGGCGCTGAGATCACAGCAAGACTGTGCGGGAAGATGAAGAAGTTTAAGATCAAAGTCGTTGTTGGTGACCGAGTATCTGTAGGAGTTTCTCCTTACGATCCGACCCACGGCCTGATCACCCACCGTCACAAAAATTAGCATCCAGTCTAATGGAAAAGGGGATCTGAATAAGATCCCCTTTTTTTATTGTTTTTCTGCTGCTTGAACCAAGCGCACCGACAGAGTGTCCCCTTGGGCGGCATCCTTGGCTTGAATTTGCTCAATACGATCATTGTAAGCGACAGAGACTTGCGTGCCCTGAATTGCCTGTAAGAGCTTACGATGAAGTCTTTTTTCCTGCTGGGTCGCCTCCTTCACCAATCCGTTAAAGTCACTGACTGCAGCCATCGAAACCGAACTTGAAAAACTGATTAAAACGATTAAGAAGCGCATCCTTGCCCTCCTGTTAAAGTTCCTATCTATAGGAGTCTTGGCGAGTCTCCGGCGGTTAATTTTCCGCGTCCTTAAAATAATCTTGAGCTGACTTCTTTTTAAAGTTCCTCTAGCCTCGATTTTATGAAGAATTCAAAAGCTGGCATGCTCTTTATTTTTATTACAGTGACTTTGGACATGATCGGAATCGGGCTTGTGATCCCATCCCTCCCCGACATCATGAGACGCTTTGTGAGCTCAGAAACTTCGGTGTCTGAATACTTTGGCTACTTTATTGCGCTTTACGCTTTAATGCAGTTTTTAGCGTCACCACTCTTGGGTGCTTTGTCAGATCGTTTCGGCAGAAGATCCATTCTTTTGGTTTCATTATTAATTGCAGGGCTTGATTATATTTTGATGGTTTATGCTCCGACGATTGAATTGCTGTTTATCGGGCGTGTGATCTCAGGTCTGACGGGAGCCAACATCACAGTTGCGATGGCATACATCGCCGACATCAGTGACGACAAAAATCGTTCTGCAAACTTTGGAATGATTGGCGCTGCTTTCGGACTTGGATTTATTATTGGTCCCGCGATCGGTGGACTTCTAGGACACATGGGACCGGAGTATCCGTTTCTTGTCGCTGCGGGAATGAATCTTTTGAATTTCCTTTTTGGTTTGTTCATCTTGCCAGAGTCTTTGCCAAAAGAAATGCGTCGCAAAGTCGATTTGAAAAAAACAAATCCGTTGAGTTCTTTGAAAAAGATTTTCCAAGCCAAACATATTCTTGGTCTGCTTCTGGTGTATTTCTTTTTCCAATTGGCCGGACAAACTCATCCGTCGATTTGGACTTTGTATACAGAAACTCGCTTCGGTTGGACGACGGCAGAGGTGGGAATTTCTCTGACAGTTGTGGGACTTCTTTCTGCCATCGCTCAAGGTTGGCTCACGCGCATTGTGATTCCAAAGATGGGTGAGCATCGTGCTGTTGTCTATGGAGCTTTCGGTTATGCCATAGCCTTTGTTTTATTTGGCGCCGCTACGCAAGGTTGGATGATGTATGCGATCTTGATATTCTCTGCCGTGTTCTGGGTCTCTCCACCGGCGTTGCAGTCTTTGATCACTCATAATACGCCGCCACAAGAGCAAGGAGAGTTGCAAGGAACTTTAGTAAGCCTTAGTTCTCTTGCGGCCATCATCAACCCTTTGGTAGCAACGAAGCTCTTTTCGGTTTTCACTGCAAATCCTCAGGGACTTTATATTCCTGGAGCACCTTATTATTTTGGCGCTTTGATTTGTTTGATCTCATGGATCATCATTGTTAAGCGCAAGACGGCCTAAATCGAGATTGTCTTAATCCTTTGAAAGCTCATTTTTTTCAATGAGCTTTCACTCTAACTTTATTTTTTCAAAATACTACGACTGGTCTCTCGTTTTCAAAACTCTTTGTGTTACTCTAAGAAAACGGGAGGTCGTTATCTATCACGGAGAACGTTTTAACAGCATTACTCATCTGATTGGCGCTGCCCTCTCTGTGGCAGGAACTTCCGTCATGGTGACTCTGGCCTCTATTCATGGCGATGTTTGGAAAATTGTTGCGACCAGTGTTTATGGCGGCATGCTTGTTCTACTTTACACGATTTCAACTTTGTATCACAGCATGCAGGGTCGTGCGAAAAAGGTTCTGCAAAAGTTGGATCACATTGCGATCTATCTTTTGATTGCAGGAACTTACACTCCTTTCACTTTGATCACGTTGCGGGGCCCCTGGGGTTGGTGGCTTTTTGGAATTAATTGGTCCCTTGCTTTGATTGGTATCATCTATGAACTGACGATGGCTCATCGCACGCGCATTCCTTCGATGATTATTTATGTCTTGATGGGATGGCTGGTTGTTGTCGCGATGAAACCACTCACAGCAGCACTGCCAACTGCGGGAGTTGTGTGGCTGGCCCTCGGCGGACTGCTTTACACCGGTGGCATTGGATTCTTTTTGTATGATGAAAAAGTCCGACACTTCCATGGCATTTGGCATTTGTTTGTGATGGGTGGAAGTATCTGTCAGTACTTCTGCATTCTGCTTTATCTAGTTTAAACACGGCGCGCTGAAAAAGTTTTTGAGGCAGAGTCATTTTGACTCTGTCTTCGTTGGCATTCTCTTTGAAATGTTCCCTCTTGTTACCAAATAGGAGGGTATAAAATGAAATCACTAACCACCGTTCTTTTGATCACACTTTTTTCTGTAAATACTTTTGCTGCCGGAATTATGGATTGGATTCGTCCAGGTCCTCGTCCTGGTCCTTATGATCCAGGTCGTGGTGGTCGCCCGCAAGTTACCTGTAGCGCCACTGATGATGGCTGGGAAGAACACTGGGGCGGACACAGAGATTGTCGCGAGTGTTTAGCAAAACACGGAAACTGTATCGAGACATGTGAAACGAAATACTTCACTTGCCAAGCTGAAGGAACAGACTATCGCGGATACAAAATGACAATGGAAGCTCGCGGAGAATCCCGCTACTACACAGAGCGCGAAGCCATGGATCGCTGCCAATATCGTTACGACAACTGCCGCATCGTAAGCTGCAACGAAAATTCAGAGACCGTTTCAAGACGTTCTTGCCGATAATTACTTTGTAAGATCTTTTTTATAACCGTGAACCATGCCTGCCACGAGATTCTGTTTCTCGTGGTAGCTTTCGTAAAGGGCACCAATCACGTGAATGGCAACTCCGGCCATCATCACGTTGGCGATGATGTTATGAAGATTCTCAACCCACTCTTCACCGAAGAATCTGTCGGTGCCCATCATGAAGCCCGTGATGCCTAGGCCAATCACACAAAGCATAAGAAAGATCATCATCCAACCCGCTACAGGATTGTGAGACATGTAGATGCGTCTTTTTTTAAAGTAACGAAGATATCTGAAAACAGTTCCGGGTCCCGCAAGCCACGTGCTGAAACGCGCGTAGTAGCTGCCGAAGAATCCCCAGAAAAAACGAAGCACCACAAAGGCGGCGGCGACGTAGCCAATGATCTCGTGGGGCTTTTCACCTTCTTCGGTGATGAAGTAATTCAGGAAAATACAAGAGACCAGAACCCAATGAAAAATACGAACAAAGATATCCCAAACGTAGATTCTTTTTTCATCCTTCATTCTTCTGGCCCCTTTCGCGAGAACTATTTTTTGTTCTCTTTAACAACAGAGCCATCTACTGGGTTGTAGTAAATTTCAACTTTTTTACCTTCTTTATCCCAGCCATAGATTTCGTAACAGTTGCCAGCAGTTTTGAATATTTTGATTTTGTAGCCTTGAGACAAAATCATCTCTTTCATTTTGGCTTCTGACATCCATTTGTCTTTTGCTTCCTTAGTGCAATCAGGTCCTGCAAAAGAAACTGAACCTGCCAAAAGAACGAAAACAGCTAAAAGAGCTTTCATTATAAACCTCCTAAAAGTGGTTCCCCTGTTTTCCTTAAATCCAGGGACCTTGTCCAGAGTCTAGACTGTCCCCGGGGGCCAGTGAAAACAAGATGAAAATCAAGACCTCGTCAAAAAACTTATGTATACTATACCAAGAAGGAATTTTGCCTTGAAAGACCTGCTTTCCCCCTTATTACAAAATCCGTCCCCCGTAGAGCTCCATACGCGCCTGACACGTCATGCCTGTGTCGCCATTATTTTAAAAGGTCAAACCCTGGATGATATGCAGATCGCCTTTATACAGCGCGCCTTCAATCCCAATGATCGCTGGTCAGGACAGATCGCATTTCCGGGAGGAAAAAGAGAAGAGATTGATGAAACAGATTTGGCCGTCGCCCTTCGCGAGACGCGAGAAGAAGTCGGTATCGAACTGCAATCCTTCGAACTTCTGGGACGGCTCGATGATATTCAGGCCCGCAAAGCAGGAACACTTTTGGATTTTTACATCCGCCCATTTGTCTTTCACATCAAACGAGAATTTGGCGTGATGTTGGATGCGGCAGAGGTTGCTGATTTTTTCTGGGTGCCACTTAAACACATTCAAGATCCGCAAAGACAGACACAGTATGAAGTGCGGCGCGAAGTGGGTGTGGCGCAATTGCCTGCGGTGTATCTGGATCGCGAGCCCCCTCTCTGGGGACTCACTTACATGATGGTTCTTAATCTTTTAGAAAGATTCCGTGGAATTATAAAATAGGATAGGCGTCGACAAGTTTCAAAGCTTTCGCTGTCCATGGACTGTTAGGAAGATTTGTTTTCATTTGCTCAAGGTAGCTATGCGCCTGTTTGCGAGTCTGATCCGAAAGTTCCTTACGTTCTTCCACTGTGCTCACCGTTGCAAAGTCTCTTTTTAAAAACATATTCAAACTGAAATCACTCAAAAGAGTTTTATTGGTCAGAATCCATGAGAGTTCAAAGTGATATTGAATCATCTCGTAGAGGGCTTCTTCAAACACACCGACCGCAGGTCCCCATTTTAAGATGACATTGTATTTCTGGAAAGCTGTTGGGTAATCGCGCTTTAAGATAAACATACGCGCATCATTCAAAACATTCTTCCCATACATCTGACGAGAATCATTTAACATCCCGAGGACTTCGTTCTTCCAAGGCGACTGTGGATACTTATCCAAGAAGGCGCGATATTGAAGATTCAAAAGATAAGGAGATTCTTCTGTTTGTACAAGAGAGGCTCCCAAACTGAAAGCCACAAACTCCATCTGACGGTTTTTATCGCGCCATGATTGTTTGATTTCTCCATCGACGGCACGCAAAAGAAGCAGGTGAATGTATTCAGAGTCATTCAAACCATTCCAGTTTGCGAGGTACATATTGGCTTCATTCATCGCCATGACAAAATCTTGGGCATTCAGAAAAGTCTCAACGTAACGACGGTAAGCCTCGCGATAGCTATTAGGATAATTGACGAAAAGACTTCTGTAGTATTCCGCAGGCTTGCACTTATTGTATCCACCTTCAGCTTTGCGTGCACTCGCCCACAGTTCGGCTTCGGTGGCTTTATAGTCGATCTTTGTGTCTTCGGGGCAAATTTGAATATAAGGGTCTTCGATAAAACCCAAATCAAAAAGAATTCTTTGTAAAGCTGATGTGCGGGCACTTGCCGCTTCAGAAACTAAAATCATCGCGATTACCAATAAAAACTTTTTCATAAATCCCCCAAAAGAAAAGGGCGCTTCCCCTCCGAAAAGCGCCCTTAAGGTCCGTCTTAGTTTTTCTTACCAGTGAGCAAGTTGTGACGTACTTCTTGATGAGCTTGAAGACGTGCACGGATACCTACGATAGTGTCGTCAGTGCCAGAGCCTGTGCGATCCATACGGTGACGGATTTCAGGGCTAAGCACCAACCATCTTCCCACTGGAAGGTTGTAAGCTACAGCCACTTCATGCGCTTGTTTATCCAAGTATTGATATTCAACCACGATGGCGCCCGGACCTACTTTGTAAGATCCACCAACTTGTCCACCGACAGTTGTGTCAGTATAAACAGGGTTATCAACAATCACGACACCCTCTGCCCATACTTTCCAAGATCCGTCTTGAGATTTGAATACGAAACCCACACTGCCGCGTTTTTCTTTGACGTCAGTACCTTGGTTTTCTTTCATCATCCCAGAGATCTGTGCAGAAAGCTGGCTCGTCAACTCTTTACTAAGTCTGATAGAAGCCCCTTTTTCATCAGAGATCTTAAGATCGCCTGCACCTGCTTCAAACATCGAGATCGCAACAGAATCTACGATCTTAAAGAAGTTCATTGGAAGCTCGACTGTGAAACCAATAACTTCGTCTTGCTTAGAAAGATTATAAAGAAGAGAGTCTTTGAACATTGGCAATTCATGGTAGTTTTGACCGAATGCCATTTGGTGTTTACCGGCCGTGATCACAGCGCGAGGCAAACCGGAAATTTTGTCTGTCTCGATTTGGATGTAAGCTTCTTCCAAGAACTTACCGATATCGAACTTGTCATCCATCGTTGCTTTATTCAGCTTTTGCTCAAGCTCTGTTTTTACGACGAGCTTGATACCTTCACGAACCAACAATTCGAATTTGATCTCGGCATCTTGCACACGCAGAGTTCTTTCGTAATCGTCAGAAGAACTGCCGGTCATATCAAAATTAGCTTGCCCGTCAATCTTAAGCCAAGGCGCGCTTTCGGCCTTTACTGTTTGCGTGCAAAGCAATGCTGCTAGAACGGCTGTGGTTACTTGTACTTTCATGATTTCCCCCTTGTATTGGTTGGTTTTGTGCCGCTTTCTTTCCCCTAAAATCTCGAATGCGGCAGCGAATGGGGGTATTCCAAGGAAAGTGCCAAGGGTTCTCCGCGAGAGCTGGCAAAAAATTCAAACTCCCAAGATCACAGGGCTTTTCTTCTGCGACAGCCTTGTCCCAGGCGGAAACTGTGACGGCAATTGTTCCTATTCGTCTCAAAACCAGAGACCTATTTTGTCTCAACACCGAATGTCATTTTTTAAGCATTTAAAGAAGAATGAAGTTATTCCCGCAAGATAGAAAGATGTCACAGGCAGAAGAACAATTTATGGCTCCTCTAAGAGATAACAAAAATCTGTGAATGTAATTTGACTCCCTCGTTCCAAACTTGGACGGGGCTATTTATTTTCGAAAAATTCTGCAAAACGCCCTCAACTATCCCAAGGTCCAGCCGATAAGCTTACTACCTTGAATGAAAGGAGCCTTGAATGGCGAATTCAAAAGTAGTACGTCACGAACTTGTTTTATCGACGGAGATTCGTGAATTGAATCTACACAGGGAGACGGGGCCACCTTAAGCCAAGACACAATTTAAATATTGGTGAATAAAAAAACCAGAATCACAAGGGATTCTGGTTTTTCTTTTTTGGAATTAAGAACTTTTCGAGATTACCACCAAGGCCAGCGGACTTTGATGGGTTTAGGAATGTAAGGCACCCACTTCCCGTCCTTACAAATATGCGTGACCGATCGACCTCTATCGCTATTGCGATCATGCTCAGTCCACGTTTCGCGACGTCCTTCTGTACAGCGAGTCTTCGGATCATAAATATAATCAGTCAAATCATAGTAACTGCCGTTCTGACATTCCCGTGTGACGGTCACACGATTCCCCGTGTTTCTTTCAACTTCATAGAATATGGTTCTTCGTCCTTCAACACAGCCGCCTCTACGAACCGCATTGGGATTACCGCGAAGGCCGCCCCCGCCAGAACCGCCACCTCCGACCCCTTGGGCATAAAGATCCGTTGATAAAAAAAGAAGAAGTAAAAGAAAGCCGATAGCTGTGGTTGCAGTAGTTTTCATTATTCACTGTCCTTGCATTGAGAATTCATAGCACTGTATTCAAGTTCGATGACGCCCGTGTGACTCCAAGAAAAAAGACAATCTTTGGAGGCATCCGGTTCATGGGATTTTTCGTGAAGCTCTTTGAGAGCCTGATTCACTTTCACGATGAAGTTGCGGATCAGTCCTCGATTGGTCACAACCGAAAGAGTGTCGTACTCGTAAGACTTCGAATCTGAAAGGTGCGAGATAATACTGACGGTCATCGCCAAATAATCTTTCACCGAAATATCACCGAGATTTAAAAATTCGAAGTTCGTTTCAATACGTTCTTCCGTCATTCGCCAAAGTCCCGCGCGCAAAAGACAATAAGAAAACTCGCTGGCCGTTGCCGCATCAATCCCCATTTTTTTTGCCAGTCGTTTTAAAGTCGTCGGATCTGAAGCCAAGCCCGGCAAAATACTAAAGAGCGCAAACTGATAGTTCTGGCGAATGTCGGCCTTTACTTTCTCAAGAAAGTCCTCTGCACTCATCTCAACCGTAACGGTGACGTCGTCCTTATTTTGATCCCAGAATGTGGATAATTCTGAGTAAAGACTGTCTCTTGTATTCATCCAAGCGTCCTATTCTGGCTAGCACTTTATTTTCATTTCCTAGTGGCGAAAAACTTTCTCCACCCAACTCTTTGATCTTTTCTTCGATCTGACGTTCGATATCGATTCCAAGAATTGCCAGCAAAGGTACGAGGCGGTCTGTGCGCATTTCTACTTTGCCTTGAAAATAGAGATTCATTTGACTGGGTTTTAACTGCAAACTATCGGCAAGATCTTTTTGGCGGATGCCCATCAGCAAACAGGCTTCGCGAATTCGCGACATTAAGACTTCGCTGCGCTCGGGCCGGAGCTTCGGCGTGGATTGTGACAAAGAATCCCCCTTATTTTGCAATTCGGGTTTATCTAGTGCGAAGTGATTCTTGAACACAACTGTAAAAACTGTAATGAACAGGATGTAAAAGAAGCGAGAAGAATAACCACTGTTCTTCTCGCTCCCCGAGGGAAAACGTGTACTAATTTCCTGCGTTCACCCATTTACCGTTAACGCAAACTTTAGAAACGTTCACTGTGTGATCGTTGACCGTATCGTGAACAGATTCAATGCGACGAGATCCCTCTTTACAACGATTTTTCGGCACACGCACATACGCGGCTCTTTCTGCGTCTGTCATGTAAGAGCCGTTTCTGCAAATGCGCATTTCTGAATAAGAATGGTCGCTATCATTATCGTACAAAGTCACCCAACCTTTTGATCCTTCTACGCACGTTGTGCGTGGATTGTAGATGTACTTCGCTCTTTCTTCATCGGTCATGTAAGTGCCATTTCGACACGTGCGAACTTCCGTGCGAGAATGATCATTTACGGTGTCGCGAACAGTGATAATGCTACGACGACCTTCTTTACACGCAGCTGAAGCTGTTCCAGCCATACCAAGAAATGCAAGAACAAGAACTAGAGTTTTCATAAATCCCTCCTAAGGATTGTTATTAATGATTGGTTCCGCGAAGAAGGGTTTATTCCTGAACATTCCTTCGCGGCAAACCGAGACGCCCAGCCGCAAAATAAACGAAATCGTTAATTCCCCTGGTTCACCCCTTGCTCTCTATTAAAAAAGCGAAATGACGGGCGCCTAAAAGGCTTTCCGTTGGAGTTCATCGACCAAAAGATGAACGGCTGTTGAACTTTTATTGGAGGTCTCATTATGAGATGGTCGCGCGCAATTATCACCTTCGGACTTTGTGCCTCTGTTCTGAATCTTACCGCTTGTAAAAGCGAGAAGTCAGATCAGTCGGCAAAGTTAGATGCGGCGAAAACTCCAGCGAAGACCGCAGAAAAAACACTGACTCCCCAAGAGCAAGTCGAGCGAGCTTCTTTGCCTGCAGGACAACTGTGCTACCGCGATCTCTGTGTCGCAAACAAAGAACTTTCTTATCCGACAATGGTGGAACTTGCAGCATCAGCTTCTCCTGAACAAAAGAAATACTATGACGATTATATTTCTGCACTCATGCTAAAGACGGTTGAAGAAAGAAATCTATCTTCCAAACTGCTCGTGGATCTTCTCAATCAAAATCAAGATAAACTCGTCGAGACGCAATTGAATGAAGGCCAGCAACGCATGGTCAAAGCCATGCTTCTGGTTATTTCGTCAAAACATTTGCCTAAACAAGTACACACGGCCTTCCGTCAGAAAATGGCCACTTATGATTTCATGAAGGGCTACTTCCGTTCCAATGTAAAAGGACCTCAAGGATTTTTTGACGTCCTCTATCCTCAAGTTCCGATCAAGCAGGCCGCACAAACAGAAGTCGAAAAAATTCTGGAACTGCAAGATAAAATCAATGGCACCATGAATGCGCGCATTATTGATTTGGAGATGGGTTCTTTGGCGCGCATTAAATCCGGTGAAGGTATTGATACCGACGACCTTACAAGTATGATTGGCAACTCCATTGCTCTTAGAATGCTGGAAGTGCTTTTGATCAAAGACACGGCGCTTGCGGACTCCATGCCTTTGGATCAAAACAAAATCAAACAGATCTTCCGTAACGCGAAGGTCGCAGAAATGATGCAGTCGCGTATTAACAAATCAGGTCTGCTTCCCGTGGCCTGCGAAAGAAACTTTTATAAAGCCATCAATCTCTATCCGCAAAACAGCGAAATTGGCGCCTTCAAAGAAACTTCTGAAAAAGTGCGTGCGCAAGTTCTGACAATGCTTAGCCCTCAAGATCCGGCTTATGAAGTTATTAGGAATGCCCCTCTTTATATGCCCGCTGATGCAAAGACTATTGCGACTCGCTGGACGACGCGCTTGAAAGATTTTATGCAAGATGCCCGTCAAGAGCGTGAGAACTTCAAAAAGCTCGATAACGCCTCATTGGTAGTTCTGGGAACTATCTTTTCTTTGATCTACACAGATGAAGATAAAATCTGTAGTGAAGTCGCGGATCTGAATATCTCGGATGCAACAAATACGATCGATAAGGGTATTAAAGTCAGTTGGCTCTCAGTAAAGAGTCCCGCTTACGGAATTTCCATCTTAGCCCATGAACTCGGCCACCTGGTTTCTAAGTACAGCAACTCGTTTGCTTCCCAGAAGATTTGCCTTGCTGACAAAAACGCCTCTCTTTATGTCGAAGAAGACTTTGCCGATGTGGTCGCAGCGAAAGCCAGCTTGCAATTGCAAAACACTCTTTCAACGAAACAAGGAAACTTTGGTTGCTTATTTGCTTCGGTGGAGCCAACACTGGCTCTTAAGAATGCCGATCCTCATGACGTTCACGCCAGCGGCCTTTACCGCGCTATTCAGATAGCCCAACTGCGCAAGGAAAGCCTTCCAGAGAGCTGCAAAACAGCTCTTCAACAAGAGGCTCCTAAAGCCTTGAATGCTTGTGAATAAAAAAAGCACGCTTCATCAGCGTGCTTTTTAGAAATCCAATTTGTTATTAGCTAACTAGAGGATCGAAAAAACTGTTGAGAAGCTCACAGTTGTTGATTCAGTTCTCGCATCTTTAGGATAGTAGTTCAAATATGTAGAGAAGTAGATATCACGAGTGAATGCATAACCCGCACCCAAACGGCCTGTCATTGTTCTGTTGAGCATCGCCCATTGATCATCCAAAGCGCGTGGATTTGTAAAACCAAGAGCCAATGACGTGTACATGTTGAACTTGTCAGTCACGTTGTACTTCACTTGCGGATAGAAACCGATGTAGTAACGGCCTGCTGTGCGGTCTTTCTTTTCATAATCACGGTTATAAAGGAAAGCACTGATGCTGGAATCAAGACCGACGGCAAAACCTGATGCTCCCAAGTTGTAAACCAAAGAGTTGTCATAGCTCAAAGTTCCGTACTGACCTACATCCAAGTATTCTTTTACAGTTGTCACAGACACACCGTAAGAGTTTCTCATTTGCACATCACCCAAACGCGCATTGCGATCGTAGTTCACGAAAGGTGTTTTAACGTCTGTGCGTTTTGAACCGTGGAAAGGAGTCAACGAGCTGATACCCGTTCCCATGCTCACAGCACTTTTAGAGTCGATACGGTAACGACCACTGATCGAACCACTCAACGCTGTGTCGTTATTTCCGATAGAACCATCTGGATTTGGTTGTTTTTCGTTAGAAAGGTCACCAATAGGCGGACCGAAGTAAGAAAGAGAGAATTTCAAAGAGTAACGAGAAAGAGATCCTGAGTCGGCTTTAAGTTTCGAATCTGTGATGTCTTTATCATCTTCAAACTTTTTGTTCTTAAGAACGTCACCGATTTTTGTCGTCGATTCTTGAACGGCAACTTCAGAAGTTGTTGCTGTTGCAGGAGTCGTTGTCGAAAGAGTTGTTGAAGATGTCTGTGCATTCGCAGCAGAAGCCAAAAATACAAGAGCCGCGATCAAAAGCCCATTATTCATGAATATCTCCCTGGTTTCGGGAGTTTGTACCTGGCCCGTTACAAAAAGGAAAGTCAAGGTTGGGTCAGCCCACCTCCTTAGTAGTTTTTTCAACCCTGCGGCGAAGGATAAAGAGCACTTTGGGCAAGTAATCAAGGACATCGGAGGCTGTCATGGACATGAGGTCCCGTTTATTTGCTTCCCACAGATTGGCTGTGGCCCCATGGACATAGGCTCCCAAAAGAGCGGCCCGGGTGGCCGAAAGCCCCTGTGCCCTTAAAGCCGTTATAACTCCCGCTAAAACGTCCCCCGTCCCTGCTTTAGCCAGAGCCGCATTTCCACTGGCAATTTTATAAATTCTTTTTTGATTAGCGATCAAAGTGCCGTGGCCCTTCAGCAACACCACACACTGAAAAAGCTCTTGGGCCTTTCGAGCAAACTTATAGCGGTCTTGATTGATCTCTTCCGCGGAAACACGAAGGCATCGCGCAAGCTCTCCTACATGCGGAGTTACAATCCATGACGGTAAAAGAGGAAAAAGATTTTGCTCGGCACACACTGTGAGTGCGTCAGCATCCAGAATCACGCGTTCGACCTTTTGTTTTTTAAGTTCTTTGATAACAGACGAGGTAAAATCATTCACACCAAAACCGGGACCGACTAAAATCGCATCGAATTTTAAATCACTCCATGATTTTTTATTCAGGTCACACAAAAGAAAGTCAGGATTTTCCAGCAAAGCCGCGGGAATATTTTTTTGCGCCAATGTCACATAGCCACTCCCCATTCGCTGAGCGGCCTTCGCTGCTAAAATTCCTGCTCCAGGATATTCCTTGCTCCCTGCCAAAATAAGACTTTTTCCTCGGGACGCCTTATTATCCGAAGTCGAAACGGCAGGTAAAAGTTTCTGGGCACCGTGTTTCTTTAAGATATATTTCGGAGCAGTGGATTTTTGCATCCGTTTAAGTGTATAACCAGGCTTCTATGATCGTAAAGACAGAAGCAGACTTAGAAGGTCTAAAAAAAATCGGAAAGGTTGTCGCCAACTGCTTGCAGTACATGTCACGCAAGATGGAACCGGGCATGACAACCAAAGAACTCGATGAGTTGGGTGGCAAATTTTTGGAACTGTATGGAGCACGTTCCGGGCCGATGCTCACTTACAACTTTCCGGGATACAACTGCATCAGTCTTAATCACGAAGTCGCGCACGGAGTGCCATCTCACAAAAAAATTCAAAAAGGCGATTTGATTAACATCGACGTTTCTGCTGAGTTGAATGGATACTATGCTGACAATGGAGGATCTTTCATCGTTCCTCCTGGCACTAAAGAGCAGCAACATCTTTTGGATGTGACTCGACAAGCGCTCAATGCCGCGATTGCCGCTGTGAAAGCCAAAGAACTTATCAATGTCATCGGTTACAACATCGAAAAAGTGGCCAAAGAAAATGGTTTTACCGTCATTGAAAATCTCGGCAGCCACGGTGTTGGTAGGGGCTTGCACGAAGAACCTAAATTTATCGCTGGCTATTACGATAAGAAAGACACACGCAAACTCAAAGAAGGACAAGTCATTACGATCGAGCCGTTTGTTTCTACGGGCGCGCGCTTCGTTGATGAAGAGCCTGACAATTGGACTCTGGTGGCAGGACGCGAACATCGCACCGCCCAGTTTGAGCACACCATGGTCGTCCTTAAAGACCGCGCTTTGATTGTCACAATCCCCGATCCTGTTTAAAAACACGAGAGCTTTCTTTGCAGGAAGCTCTTTCTCTCGCCTAAGATTTTCTTTCTTAACTTGAAGGAGATCTTATGTTGCGAACGTCTTTACTTTTCTTATCATTCGGAACGGCACTGAACGCGCAGGCAGCTAACGGCGTGCTCGCGCAAAAAAATATTTCTTTGAACTTGGCGAATATGGCGGCACAAGCCGCTGTGGAAAACTGTCTGGCTTCGGGCTATCAAGTCGCAGCCACCGTCGTTGATTTCGCAGGCGATGTCAAAGTCACGTTACGTGCGGACGGAGCTGGCCCCCATACTGCTGATGCGAGTCGCAGAAAGGCATATACTTCGGCCTCCGCAAAAAATGCGACCTCTGCCATGCTTGCCGCCTCACAAAGCAACCCTGCCGCGCAGAATCTAGGGCAAATTGACGGATTCTTGTTACTTGGCGGAGGTGTGCCCATACGAGTTGGGAATATCGTTATTGGTGCTATTGGTGTGGGTGGTGCACCAGGCGGTCCTCTGGACGAAGTCTGCGCTCAAGCTGGAATCGATAAAATCAAAGACAAACTGACGCCGTAAAGTGTTTCCGGAAAATGGTGTAACAGAGATTGGCCTAACTTTTATTATAGACACAGTGCCTAAAGGCTTGAGCTTCCCTGAAAAGGTGAAAGGCTAAACATGTCTAATAACGGAGGATTTATGAAACTATTTTTTGTTCTAGCTTCAATGATTTTGGCTTTCTCTGCAAACGCAGCTGATCGTAAAGTTGGTAACGTGATCGCAGTTGAAAGAGAAGTGAACGATCTTTACAACACTTGCATCGGCAAAGTGGAAGATACGGCGAAACCAAAAAGCTTCTTTTCATGCGGAATCAAATACACAACAGACGGCGAACTTCCAGTTAGCAAAGGCCGCGTGCTTAAATTGATTGACGACAAATGTTCTGTGGTTGGTGAGACAATGAACGGTGTTCTTTTGATTACTTTTGCGGGCTCTCAAAACCCGTCAAATTTCGAAGCATCTCGTCTTTGCTTGGAAAGAGCCTTGTCTCCAAAAGATTCTGTAAAAGTGATTCTTTACACTCTTGAGTAGTACTCACGATCAGATGGCTACATTGTAAGTAGCGTCACCAGGGCCTCTTTCTCATACTGAATTTCAAATTCACGAAAGAGGTCCTCTTATGAAACTTCTATTTTTCTCATTACTCTTAGTCGCACTCCAAGCGACGGCCACGGAAGAATCCGCCGCTCCTTTAAAGGTTCTACCTCCCGCACAAGAAGGACAATTGTATCACGGTGCTTTCACGGACAATGGCGAGGTGGAAAATCAAGTCAGCGTTGATAACATCAAAAAATTCGAAAATCTTTCTGGTAAAGATGTTGCCTGGGTTTATTTTTCCAATCACTGGTTTGGAGGAAATGTTATTTATCCCGCTGACAATATCAACGCCATTAAAAAAAGTGGCGCCATCCCTTACATCCGTATGAGTCCCTGGTCTCGCCAAGAAGAGGAAGTCGCTGATCCCTTGATTAGCATGCAAAAAGTCATTGATGGAGTTTACGATGCTGATCTTAAGCAGTGGGCGCGAGAAGCGAGCAAAGCTGGAACTGCGATCATGATTGAATTTGGTCCCGAAGCTAACGGCAGTTGGTTTCCGTGGAATGGAATTTGGAATGGAGGCTCTAAGCGCAATGCTTATGGAGATCCTAACTGGCCAGATGGACCCGAGCGTTTCCGCGATGCCTACAGACACGTCGTCGATTTGTTCAAAAAAGAAGGTGCTAATAACATCACGTGGATTTTGCACATCGACACTTCTCAATATCCAAACTCAGAGTGGAATGATCCGAAATATTATTATCCTGGTGATAACTATATTGATTGGATCGGCATCACTGTGTACGGACAACAAATTCCGACAGATGATGATTGGGAAGAATTTGTTCCAAAACTCACTCGCTACATGCCAAAGATCAACGCAATTTCGACAACGAAGCCTTTGATGATTTCGGAATACGCGGTGATCGAAGATCCCAGCAATTCAAAACGCAAAGCCAAATGGATTTCAGATGCTTTGAATTTTATTATGAGTAAAAAAATTCCGCGCATCTATGCTGCAACTTATTGGCACGCCGGTGGTTGGTTACCTAACGAGAAGAATAATTTCAAAATTGATTCTTCAGCGAACTCCTTGAAAGCCTACAAAGACGCGATATCTGACAGTCGATGGATTTCTAGAGTGAATTTAAGCAAATAAATTTCTTTAACTGTTTCTTGATATGAAAATCACCCGGAAGGAGTTCCACACTCCTTCCACATTTTACGATTATCTCTCAGCTCCACAATCAACACGTTTTCAAAAACAAATTTATCAATAATGATGCGTCCTTTTTCTTGCGCTTTATTAGCCCCCTAATTAGACTACTAAGGAAACTTAATCAGGAACCCTAATTAAGAATGGAGAAAGTATGGCGAAGCTCTTCTTTACCGAGATTCCTACTCGCGAAGAACTCCAGAAGAATGCCGCTCTTCTATATCCAGAGTTAGATCATCTGACTTTGTACTCACACATCTTGCTGAGAAAAATCACCACAGATCTTGAAATCAATCTCGACAGTTTTTTCTCGCGCTTTAATTTGTCTTCAGGACGTTTCACTTTGATGGTCTTGTTGCAAAGAACTCAAGGAGGCTTGATGCCTTCGGAGCTGGCGCAAAAAGTGGGTGTCACTCAAGCGACGATCTCAGGATTGATCAACAGCTTGGAAAAAGCAGAACTCGTAAAAAGAACCACACATGAAAAAGACGGACGCTCTTTTGTGATTCTTTTGACGGAAAAAGGTGAAAGCCTTTGCAACGAAATTCTGCCGATATATCACGAGCGCATCAGTCACTTCTGGGCTCCGTTCACAGACACGGAGAAAGACCAACTCAACGGCCTGATGGAACGAATCATTAAGAGCATCCACAAACTGGGTGAAAAATAAAAAAAACCTGACGTTGATTGCGTCAGGTTTTTTTGTTTTTATCTGCTAGCACTTCTTAGTATTCACCAGTCAAAGTACAAGTCAGAATATTATCCAATGTAAAGCCCGATCCATTTTGGAAAGGTGCAAAGTGGTTGTAAGAACGACCCACTGCCATGTGCGGGCTCACGCAACGCTCTGCCGGAGCTTTCAAAGATCCATTTGAATTCACATTGTACGGATGCGTGTTGTAAGCTTTTTGCGCGTTCACTTGTACAGAGAACATGCCTGTCACTTTTGCTGCTGCACAGAAGGCGTTGAATGTTTGCAGCGAGCTTCCCAACACACGGATCATTTCAGATTGGCTCGCCGTTGTTGAGATACCACATTTTGGATACAGCACATTCCACTCACGAATACATGCTTGGATATTTCCGCCAGCATCAGGAGTGAACTGGAACAGACCGATGTTCAAACGAGACTCTGGTGGTTGGGCCGGATCTTCATAGAAGTTAACACCGGCTGGGCGACGGTAACCTGATGGCGCATATTTCTCTGCCACTCTTTGAGCTTTCGCGGAATCCGCAGTCGTCAAAGATTCCATGTAAGACAAGCACATCATGTATTTTGACCAAAGTTTTGAAGCTTTCACGTAGCCTTCTCTGTTGCCAGAAAGCGCTTCACGACGGTATTGGTTCATTTTATTTGCAAACTCATTGGCTTTTTTGATTGTGGCTGCTGAAGGAACGTTCTTCCCATTCAACGTCGTATTCAATGTTGCACTTGTGACGTTACAAAGAGGATGAGAGATCAAACTGTTCGGAAGATACGAATTCACATCTTTGCTTAAACCGAAGTAAGAGGCCACGTAACCCAATTGGGCCTTCGCAGGTTGCATCTTAAGTTCGACAGCGTAAGAAATGCGATCCGCGAAACGATCATTCTTATCGAGATTCGCATCGCAATTATCCGTGCGATAAGATTCCTGAGCATTTCGTTGCGGAAGAAGTTCGCGGTAATTTTTGTAGGTCGTATCAACGATGGAACCCGCTGGATAAGACACTTCACCAAATACATCAAAACCTTCCGGAGTGATGGAGTCAGAAATCGCTGCCGGTTCACGAGGCGTTGTTGTAGGTGGAGGATTTGTTGTCGTTGGTGGCGGCGTTGTAGGTGTCGTTGCCGGAGGTTTTGGCGCCGGCGTTTCATTCACAGGTCTTTTGGACATCGCCAAAGTCGCGTTTGAGAAAAGTGTTGTTACAAGGAAAGCCATCAAGATGTTAGTTTTGTTTGTTTGTGTTTTCATGCCTCCTAGATCGGAGGTAGGTCTTAGGACTTAAGATCAACTAGACTTTACCTGGACCATTTTCCTCGACTTTTTCTGGAAAAAGGTAAAGTCGGGGAAAACTGAAAAATTATTGTTCAGTCACACTTAAGACGTAGGTCTTAAGATCCCGTTTAAGATCTCCTCAACACTGTCCGATAATGTGGATGCAACCAAAAAAGGGAGTATCAAAATGAGTCAACAATATGATGTACCGAACCTCTTTAACTTCTTGCTTCACACACCAGAGGGCGGGCTCAGAAAAATGCTCGTAGATAACAAACCTTTCACTGAAGCTCACTTCAACTTGATGATGAAAGTTGTACGTGCTTGTAACGAGTCTCAGTTTACTGAGCACTTCGACAAACAAGATTTCCCCAAAGTAAAAATGGGACCTGCTGATGTGAAACTAAAGGAAAAATTCTGGGCAGATTGCATGACAACCTGGAACAACCGTGGACTTCTGACGCCAGCTGTGGCAACAAAAGCGGCGTGATTGGCTATTTAACTACTGAACAATTTCTACCAGAGCTTCTTGAAGAACTTAAAAATGTAAAGTCCGTTCATGGAAGCCTGGTTCTAGCCGATGGGCCCTTGCAGACCTCTGTATGGGCCCAAAATATTTGGCTCAACCCCAAGATCATTACTTTTGAATCTATCAGTCAAGCCGCGAAAGCTCTTAAAGGCCTCGGCAAACTCTGGGCGCCTTATACTTTTGATAATCATCGGCGCGCGCAGCTTATTCAAGATCAGCTTCCTAAACTCAAACCTCGTGTGATGGATTTCCTGGGAACACTCCCTGAAGACAATTTGGGGGCGTGGACTTTGATCGATAAAAACACTCTGGTCGCCTCAAGCCAGACCAACTCCCCTTTTCCTTTAGGAGAAGTTCAGTTTCATGAAGATAAAAAGAATCCTCCATCGCGCGCTTATCTGAAACTGTGGGAGCTTTTCACCGTTTATGGAATTCGTCCAAAGCCAGGACAAAAAGTCGTCGACTTTGGAAGCTGTCCCGGTGGATGGACATGGGTTTTACAACAAATGGGCTGTGAGGTGGTCAGCATCGACCGCGCTCCTTTGGAACCGCATATCGCTAAACTTCCGCGTGTTCACTTTATGAAAACCAACGCCTTCAATGTGAAGCCCGAGGACATTGGGGCCATTGATTGGTTTTATTCGGATATCATCTGCTATCCTGAAAAACTTTTGGAACTTGTACAGTCCTGGCAGAGTTCAGGACTTTGCGCAAACTTCGTTTGCACGATAAAATTTCAAGGTAAGACGGACTTTGCGACACTCAAAAAGTTTCAGTCTTTGGAAAATGCTCGTATTCAACATCTGCGTCACAACAAGCACGAGGTCACGGTATGGATAAAGACATCTTCACCCTGATTGGCCGAGACGAAGAGAAGATCAAGCTTTGGCAAGATCTCGCTCAAGCCAAAGGGGAACTTCTTTGCAAAGGCCAAGAAGATGCAATCTGCAAACTTCGCGTGACGGCTTATAATTCCAAATCGCAAAGTTTGGAATGCGTGTTTGAATCCTCCACAACTTTAAAACCTCAGGAAGAATATCTCGGCCATTTCTTTTTAGGCGGAGAAAAATATTACTTCCAAACCAAAGCGCAGTTCCATCAAGACCGCGTGGCCGTACCTCTTCCCAAAGAACTCTATCACTTGCAGCGTCGCCAGAACTACCGCGTGCGTATCCCTGATGGCTACCATGCCTTTTACAATATTGTTCTTGTGAATGGCGTTGCGCAAAAGATCACAGGTCAGCTTGCGGATTTGAGCAGCCAAGGCTGCCGCGTGGTTTACCGCATGGACAATCCTTTGATGAAAGTCGGCGACCAAGTCACAGGACATCTGATCATTGCGAAAAGACCTCCCATTGAGATTCAAGGCATTGTTCGTCATATCAAAGTGGATGAGGGCAATAAGGTCATTCAGACCTTTGGTATCGAATTCACGCCTCTTCCACCGATTGTGGAAAATAAACTTTTTGCAATCACCATGGAGATTCATAAAGACGTCTTTAAGCGTCCCACTTAAGATTTTGTTTCATTTTGAGACTTTAGAGTCTGCGTGCTGAATCCGATAAGTTATCTATACGGAGACGTTATGGGATTTTCAAAAACACTTATTCTAGCGCTTATCGGAAGTAGCTTATTGGGTTGTTCTATGGAAGTCTCTTTGGAGCAATTGGCAGGCGAAGTAAAACCGCCTGAAGTGGTTCTGCAAAAAGGTCAATTGACAGGTTTCGTCTCCGGCTCTTCACAAGGGACCGCCACAACAAGTGGATATTCCGTTGAAACTGCGACAGGAAACTACACCAACAAACTTGCTGCTAAAACAAATGGTGGCTACAAAGTCTTTATCTCTGTTCAGGGAAATATCGTCTCGAACTAATTTACCTGGAATTTTCGGTTAGCTCTAGATTGCATTCATAAAACTTTGACTCAAGTAGAAGCCCGAGTATGACTATGAAATGGGCTTAGTTAGATTTGTTTTTATTTTATCTCTTCTTTCTTTCACGGCGTCTGCGGGCTCCTTAATTGCTCACACGCGGTACGGCTCCGTAGAAGGCGTGAATACGGCTCACGATACAATGGCCTTCTTGGGAATTCCGTATGCCCAGGCTCCCGTAGGAAATTTACGGTGGAAGGCTCCCCGTTCCTTGGATGCTTGGAATGGAATTAAAAAAACACAGAAAATAAAATCAAGCTGCCCGCAAATTGGAAACTTTTTTGCCAATGTGCCTTCCGAGAAATTTGGCGTCCCGGTGGGAAGTGAGGACTGTCTTTATTTAAATATTTGGAAGCCGCAAAAAGATTCTCGCAAACTTCCGGTCGTATTTTGGATTCATGGCGGTTCCAATTTCAAAGGCACCGCTTCAGATCCGATTTATGATGGTTCTTATGTATCCTCTTCTTCTCAAGTGGTCTTTGTAAGTATTAATTATCGCTTAGGGCTTTTAGGGGCCTTTGCTGACTCTATCCTAGAAGGTTCGAAGTTGGATCGCTCTGGCAACTTTACAACCCTGGATCTGTTAGCAGGTTTAAAATGGGTGCGCGACAATATCGAAAACTTTGGCGGAGATCCTCACAACGTGACGATCATGGGACAATCTGCGGGATGCATGAATGTTTGGGGGCTATTGCAAACACCATTGGCAAAAGATCTTTTTCATAAAGCCGTATGCTCTGCGGGTATGCCCAATCTTTATCCGAAGTTTTTAGCTGAAGAGCGTTCTCAGGATTTTATCAATCAACTGATCGTAAATGCGGGATTTGCCAAAGATAAAAATCATGCAGAGGTTTTTTTAAAAACCAAAAGCCATAAATGGAGAAGGAACTTTCTGTACTCCTTAAGTGCTGACGACCTCGTTCAGGCGCAGAAGTACATGATTCCTTTTCAGCACATTACCGATGGCAAGGTTTTTCCGGAAAGTCTTTTAGGAACGGTATTGGGTCACTACAATCAGGTGCCGTTGATTCTTGGCTCCACAATTGACGAAGGCACTTACATCGTCGGCGGTCCTCTTTTAAAACCTTCTTCCCAAGAACTCTGGAGGTGGATTCAAAACTCCCCTTCAGAACTTACAGAAAGCGACTTAGTTGAGAGTCCCGAAGAGTTTAAAGCCATCACTTACACAGGTAGCGAGGCTATTCTCCTGACACAAAATAATGTGGAACTCATTCTTCGCGCCCATCAAAAAGAAATCTACCAGTACTCTTTTGCCTGGAAGGAGACACCGTCCCCTTGGAAGGAAATTTTTGGCGCGGTCCACGGAATGGATGCGATTTTCTATCTAGGAAACTTTGTGACCGATAAAGAAAACTTCTCGCGCTTTGCATGGACTCCTGAAAATAAATCTTCCCGAGAGTCCCTACGGAACAAAATGTCCATCTACTTTAAGGGCTTCTTCTGGACTGGTAATCCCAATGCCTACTTAAAAGAGGACCAGCAAAAATGGATTGATTCCATTATTTTTGACTCAAATTTAAAATAAAGTATTTCATAACCTTCGCTTCGGAGAAGCTTTGCGTCTATTTGAATTTGTAATAATTATTTTCTTGGGAGTGTTTGGATGCTTTTTAATTTGGCTTTAAACAAAATATTTTTCCTCACGCAAGACCCTTCTCTATTTTTCGAAGATCTCCTTATAGTAAAGCTTTATAAGCATACTGCGATTGTTTTAAAACTGACTCGCCCGATCACTATTCTATAAAAAACAGTTCGAAAATTAGTCAAAAAATATCGTGATATAAAGCCTTCATGAACTAATTGGAGGTTTTATGTCACTTCAAAATATCTCAAATTCAGAACTGATTTCCAGAATGGAAAAGCTTGTGCGCACGGAACGCAAGATCACTCACTTGATTTTGTTGCACATTCTGGAAATTGACGAGCGTAAGCTTTATGCAGAGATGGGTTTTGATAGCATGTATGCGTACCTTACTCGCGGTTTGGGATATTCTGAATCTTCTGCTTATCGCCGACTGCAATCTGCGCGATTGTTAAAGCAAGTTCCCGCTGTGGCGGAAAAACTTGAAGAAGGGTCGTTGAATCTTTCTCAACTTACTCAGGTTCAGAAGTGTCTTAAGGAGCAATCGCAAAACTCAGGGCAACTTCTTTCAGCTTCTGCGACCATGCGAGTTCTAGAAAAGATTGAAAATAAAAATACCTTTGAAACTGAGAAAGTGTTGGCAATCGAGTTTGACCATCCGATTCAAATTCATGAATCTATTAAACCGCAAAAAGACGAGTCTGTTCGAATTGAATTTACTTTAAGCAAAGAACAAATGGAGGCACTTGAACAAGCTAAAAGCCTGCTATCGCATATTTGTCCGGAGGGAACTTGGAGCGAAGTGATTTCTTATTTAGCTAAGGCTCCAGAGAAAACAAACAGAACAACCTAACAGCACACCTAGAAATTTGAATTACTCTTCTGTATTTGACGGCGAACATACTAAATCATCGGCTTCTAATTCCACTTTCTTAACGCAAAGCTTCGCCGCTACGGAGATTCCACGAAGACAAGTTAAGAGACCTCGTGAATATATTTCGATTCATAAACGAAGAGAACTCTTCAGAAATGCCCAATACTGCTGTGAATATTCGGATCCAAAGACAGGGACAAAATGTACTTCAAAGTATCAACTGCAAGTTGATCACATTCAGGCTTGGTCACTTGGTGGAAGTAATAATATTGGGAATCTTAGAGTTCTATGCAGAGCCCACAATAGTCTTGCCGCAAAACAAGCGGGACTTAGCCTAGGTAAATGAGAAAATTGCCACGAAATGGAGAACGTAGATTTTCAGGGTGTCACAAGATCGGATGTAGATAAATGCAAGAGATTTAGAATTTAGAATTTTTTAGAAGCGGCCGGACAAAAACAAATACTAAAATCCGGCGCTGATTTTTCTAAAGAGTGAACCGACACCGCGGTTATTCTCCAGTTGTGTTTGGTTCCAGAATCGTTGGGTCTTTTTTACGAATTGGATCGTATTCTTGATCCAAATTTTTTTGCAGCTGCTTGCGTTTTTCTTCCGCCTGTTTTTTTAAGTCCGACTGAGATTTCTTATTTTCTTCATAGCGCTTTGTATAATCGCGGTGAAGCTGATTGAATTCATCGGTTCTAGAACGAATATAGTCATCAAAGTTTTTACGCTTATCGCGGAAGTCCGCCTCAAATTCATCACGCTTTTCTTTTTGATTGGCGTAGAAGTCCTTGCGCTTAGCTTCGATGCTTTCAAAGAACTCTTTGCGCTCGTCCGAATCGACTTTCTTTTTAGAGAAGTCTTTACGAACCTCCGCTTGTTCCTTCGTAAAATCATCGCGTTCTTTTTTTTGCGCTTTATTGAACTGCTCCCGGGTCTTATTCATATCCTTGCTGAAGACTTCGCGCTTTTTATTCACAATGCTTGAAAACTTACTGCGCACTTCCGAAGGGTTGCGCGAGAAGTCCGACATCATTTGGTCCATGAAAGCTTTTTCGTCATTCTCTTTTTGTCTTTCCGGAGGAATGTCTTTTCGTAAGGCTTCGAGGGCTTCACGATCTGCTTTTAAAGAGTATTTATCATCGACCAAGGTCGTGTCGTCATCCGCAGCCATGGAAACAGCAGGGCCTGTGGAGAAAAGCAAAAAGGCACCCATTAAAAGAAGAAAGAAGGACTTTCGTCCGTTTGTATCTTGAGTATTGGACGCTGCGACTACATTCGACCGTGATAAGCTCATGAAGTTCCCCCTAAAAAGTCTACTTTTGAGAATAATTGGACTCTCACGAAAACACAACCTACCGATAAGTGACTATATGTTATATGGACGAAGAGTGATTGAACCACAACGAGTGCCCCACGGACAAAGTCCGCGTCGCTTTATTCTGAATAAGAGTTTTCAGTATAAATATTGTTGGTACATGATCACGGCGGTCGCGGGTGGCGCGATTCTTTTTCTTTTGCCGTCTTATTTCTTTATCAATCAAAACTACGAACTCTTTAAAAATTTGGCTTACGATACTCACCCTCATTTGGTCGAGCACTTGGAGCGTGAAATTACGTGGCTGCGTATTTTCTTAGGGGCTAGTTTTGTCTTCCTGACGGCTGTGACTTTGTTTTTAAGTATTCGCATGACCAAGAATCTTCTTTCTCCCCTGGTGACGATGGAAAGACACATGCACCAATTGATGTTGGGGCAATGGCATATTCCTGACTATCACTTGCCAGAAGAAGACGACTTCAGGGATCTTGCGATGACTTACGACTATTTCTATCGCGCCTTGAAAGCCAATACCGAAACTGAATTAAAACTTTTGGAAAAACTTAGCATCGACCCACAAAACCGTGAGGCCTATGCCGCTTGGAAACATCTTTTAGCGGAAAAGCGCGCTCGCTTAGGCATCAAAGAAGAATTTATTACTAACGAGAACGTCTTAAGCTTGAACGAATTTGATCAGAAACGTCGCGTTTCTTAATCGCTTCACGCTTGTCATGGGTCTTTTTACCCTTCACCAACGCAATCTCTAATTTCGCACGGCCATTTTTGAAATAAATCTTAAGTGGCACACAGGAATAACCTTTTTCTTTCAAGGCTCCAAAAATCTCATCGAGCTCTTTGCGATTTAATAACAACTTACGAAGACGCTCAGGCGCGTGGTTGTTGTAGCTTGAAGCTTTATATTCGGCGATATGCGCATTCTGCAAGAACGCTTCATCCCCACGGAAACTGATATAAGAATCTTTAAGCTGCACGTCTTTAGCACGCAAAGACTTCACTTCACTTCCCATAAGCTGAAGACCCGCTTCGTAGGTTTCTACGATCGTATAATCAAAGCGGGCTTTTTTGTTCTCTTGAACAATTAAAATGCTCATGGTTCAAATCCAAAATTCTTATAAAGGCGGACAAACTGCGCGGGACTGAGTTCTTCGGCACGAGCGGTCTCTTTAAAGCCCATCTCGGTGATCCATCCCACCAATTGCTCTTCAGTTAGCTTCTTTTGGCTTAAAAGACCAGACAAATTTTTCTTTAAAAGCTTACGGCGCTGAGCAAAGGCCGCTTTGACAAAGGTCAAAAACGCCTGACGGTTCTTCACTTCGCTTTCAATGCGAGAAAATCCCAACACGCGGCTCGCCACCCGCGGAGGCGGAGAGAAGTCCCGAGGACCCGCTTCCGTTACCATCCACGTTTTCCAGAAAGTTTGTGCAATCACGCTTAAAAGACCGTAATGCTCGGATTGGGCGGGAGCTCTGATTCTTTGTGCGACTTCTTTTTGGAACATGAGCACCATGTGCTCCACACCCTTCTCTTCCAAAGATCTATCAATCACAATGCTTGAAGAAATTTGATAAGGAAGGTTGCTGACAAAAACAACTTTTTTATCTGAATAAAATTGCGACCAATCCAAACGCAAAGCATCTTCTTCGATCACCGGAATGTTTTGCTCTCTCCAGTACGCTGCGATCACACGATCGAGTTCAATCAAAGTTAACGGCACTTCCATCTGACGAAGAAAATACGTCAAGGCCCCAGGCCCCGGTCCCACTTCAACAAGAACTTCGGGTTTAAATTCTTTCACTTGATTGATGATGCGCTCAATGACGAGATCACTGACAAGAAAATTTTGACCTAAAGATTTTTTAGCCAGAATCCCCAATTCCTGAAGAGTCTGCTCCAATCGTTCACGAGACTGACTCATCGGAAATCCGATACAAGTGCTTGCGGAGACGGCCCCAAATCCAATTGTGAAAATTCACCGGCGTTCATTCTTAAAATTCCTGCATAACCAATCATCGCGGCGTTGTCCGTGCAATAACGAATCGGCGGAACGACAAGGCTTAAACCTTTTTTCTTCGCCCACTCTTCAGCCCGTGCACGCAAGCGAGAGTTCGCACTCACCCCGCCCGTCAAAATCACGCGTTTGGCTTTATAAACTTTCGCGGCTCTGTCGAGTTTTGCAATAAGCACGTCGACAATGGCTTCCTGGAAAGAAGCGCAGAGATCCGGCAATTGCTCTTGCACCAGTTCTGGTCCCAATTGTTCCAGCATGCGCTGCCCAGAGGATTTAAGACCGGAAAAACTCATATCAAAAGTTTCGTCATGGATCATGCTGCGAGGAAATTCGAAAGCTTCGGGATTTCCTGTTTTTGCCATCTGATCAATGCGAACTCCACCCGGAAAACCTAGGCCTGCCATCTTTGCGAATTTATCAAAACACTCTCCCGCCGCATCGTCCTTGGTTGCACCAAGCACGCGGTAGTCACCCAATCCTTTGATTTGATAAAGACTTGTGTGACCACCACTGATGGCAAGACCCACATAAGGATAATCAAAATCTTCAGGAGGTGCGTATTGAGAGTCTTTTAAAAAAGGCGCAAGCAAATGACCTTCTAAATGATTCACACCTAAAAACGGAATTTTCTTAGCTTGAGAAAGGGACTTCGCCGTCACCAACCCCACAATCAAGGCACCAATCAAACCCGGTCGATTGGTCACTGTGATCCCTTGAATATCGGACCAGTTCATACCGGCTTTTTTAAAAGCCTCTTCAATCAACGGGATCAATGCGAGGGAGTGGTTGCGAGCGGCGATTTCAGGAACGATACCGCCGTACATTTCGTGTTCAAGGTCTTGAGAGGCCGCCACGACAGAGTGAACCCATCCGCTACGATCCACGATCGCGACAGAGGTGTCATCACAACTGGTTTCAATGGCTAGAACTCTTTCAATCACAGTATTACTTTTTTAAACCCTTCAAACGGATTTTAGCACGACGAGCCTCTTCTGACTTAGGAAATTTGCTCACAACTTCGTCATAAAAGGTTTTTGCTTCGTCTCTCATACCCAATTCTTGGAAGGAAACTCCGATTTTGTAGGTCGCATCGGCAAATTTGCCCCCCTTAGGGTTGTCATCGCGGTATTTTTGATAGTTCAAGATAGCCTGTTTCCAGTCTTTTTTCTCAAAAAAGCCTTCCGCAGACTCATAAGTGTTTTTCTTAGAGGCCTTTGCTGAAGCTTCCGCATGAGCGGCGGCTTTTTGCGCTTTCACGGCTTGCAGTTCCGCGTTCAAAGCCAAGATGTCTCTTTCCATTTTTGTGAGGGCTTCTTGCAAAATCATCACTTTTTGATTGAGATCACGGTTTTGTTCTTGCGAAGACTTCAGCGCATTTTCAACGCCGGAATTGCCTTGGCCGATGCGGTTTTCCACCACATCCACGCGACCGTTCAAATTTCTCATTTGTTCTTCTAAATCCGCGAAACGACCTGAAGCATCCGCATTAGTTTTTTGCAAAGTGACGACTTGTTGTTGCATCACCTGACGTTGTTCGTTTTCACGAACTTCGTTACGAGTCTTCAAACATCCTGTTAAAAATAATGTCGTTGCTGCAAGAGCAATCACGAACTTCATAGAACATCTCCAGTTCTTTGGCGAATCAAACGGGCCGAGTTCTCTGCTTTTTCAGCAGCCACTCGAGCGCGAACAAACTGTTCTTTAGCTTTGGAAAAATCACGATCTTCAAAATAGATGCGACCCTTGCGATAAGCCTCTTCCGCCTGATGCCAGTATCCGGGAGAGTGACGGGCCGCTTGAACAGAACGAGCCGCATCTAGTGCAGCTCGTGCGAGGGAATAATCCTCAATGGGTGCGGGAACTGTCTGACAACTAACGATCACCGTGAAAAGCAAAATTCCGATGAAAAGTCTTTGTAGTCTCATCCGCACCTTTCTTTAAGTCAGATTACTGAGCAGGAACAAAGTTCGCGCGGCGGTTTTTCGCCCAAGCAGATTCAGTGTCGCCCATCTCAATTGGTTTTTCTTTACCGTAGCTGATCACGCTCAAACGGTCTGCTGGAATACCAGAGCTAACCATGTATGCTTTTACTGCATTCGCGCGTCTTTCACCCAATGCTACGTTGTACTCAATTGTACCACGAGAATCGCAGTGACCTTCAATTTGAACTTTCACGCCAGGGTGAGCTTTCATCCACTCAACGTTAGTCGCTACATCTTTTTTTGATTGAGCGTCTAGGTTGGATTTGTCGTAACCGAAATGAACAGTCACTAGACCGTCGATTTTTCCAGAGTCTGAACCCATTGGATCAAAACTAAGTGGTGAAGAGTCAATCGCTGTAGATTGCTGATCACCTGTTGGCATTGTTTGAATTGATTGATCTGATTGAGTTTGTTTTCCTTTACAACCAGCAACAAGAGCGCAGGCAACAAGACCTAGAGCTAATTTACGAACCATGATGTCCTCCTATGAAGTTCCTATAGTTATCATTAACAAATAAAAACTTTAATTTATAGCGGCTCATTGTCAAACCTTAGATTTCCTAATTGATGTTGCGTTGCTGTACAGCTAAGACAAATTATGCAAAAACAACTTGTTTCTCTTCTTTTGACCGCTCTTGTTTTCTTCTCTCTCTCGTCTCATGCACAACTCGAAGTGCCGCCGGAGTTGGAATGGAAGACTCTCACGACTCCCCATTTTCAAATTATCTTTAATGCCCGGCAGCAGGACTTAGGTCTGCTGTATGCAGAAAAGTTGGAGAAAGCCTATTACGAACTTCGCTCTTACTTTCACAGCCTGCCTGAAACAACAGTCGTCATCATAAACGATAAAACCGATGTGACAAATGGGTATGCGACTCGCATTCCGTATCCTCACATTATGGCCTATCCCGTTTTGCCAGGCCCTGAAGAGAGTCTCGCGGATACAGGCGACTGGGCCTTTGAGTTGCTCGCCCACGAATACACTCACATTCTCAATTTTGAACCCGCCAACGGAGTCATGAAACCTTTGCGTTCCATTTTTGGAAATATCATCGCGCCCAATATTCTTTTGCCGAATTGGTGGAAAGAAGGACTTGCGGTAGAAATGGAAACCCGGCTTGGGAATCACGGCCGTTTGCGCTCGTTCTATCAAGACTCCACGATCCGCGCCATGGTCGATGATGGAAGTTTTTATTCTTATGATATTGCCGAAGCCAATGAAATGATTCCGACATGGCCTGAAGGAATGCGACCTTATCTTTTTGGCTCTTTGATGTGGAGCCAAATGTTGGCAGACAAAGGCTCTGAACTTGCGGGCACGTTGAATGAACGCCACGGTGGACGAGTTCCCTATTTTATCGAGACACCGGCTCGTGAGCATATTGGAAAAAGTTATCCGAACGAATACAACCGCATGATGGAAGAAACTGTTCTGCGCGCACAAGAACAGATGAAGACTTTAAGAGAAGCCACGGTCACAAGCCCCGTGATTCCTAAAAATTCCTTCACTTCTGTGAGTGCGCCTGCGATTTCTCCCGACGGCAAACACCTAGCTGTCGTCACCGAAGACGACTCCAACTCCCGTTCGGTGAAAATGATCACGCGGGAAAATGATCAGCAGAGTTTCTTAGATGCCAAAGCCGCTGACACTGTTGAAAAGTTTAATGAAGCTTTTGAACCTTCCACCCAAAGAGACGGACCTCCGACAGGAAGTATTCAGCGCATTAGTTGGTTCCCGGATTCGCAAAAAATCATCTATGACAAAATTGATTATACCAATCGCATTGAACGCTACTCCGATCTTTATACCTACGATCTGAAAACCAAAAAGACAGCCCCTTTAACAAAAAGTCTCCGCGCCCGTGAGCCATCCGTTTCTCCTCAAGGGGACATGGTGACATTCGTTAAGCTTGAAGGTGGTAAAACTCATCTTGGACTTTTAAAACTGGGTGCGAAACCTAGCGATGAAGTTCTTTTTTCAGGAGAAATTCAGCAGCGTATTTCTTATCCCCTTTTCTGGGATCAAGACACGATTTTATTCTCGTTGCGCAAAGTGGATGGATCAGAACAGCTTTATCGCTTCACGATTTCTTCAAAGAATGCACAAACGATCTTTACTGAATATCCGAATGTGCGTTTTGCCAAAAAGACTTCGGAAGGACTTCTTTTCACATCTAGCAAAAATGGTGTTTTGAATCTTTATCTTGCCGATAATGAGCTTAAAAAAGCTCGTCCAGTTTCGCATACTTTGACGGCGTTCTTTACTGGCGACATTGATCCCCTTCGCAAAGAAATCTATGCGACTCACATGACATCTCAGGGTTTAAGAGTCGCAGCAATTTTGCCTCAAGATTGGCAAAATACGCCGTCTGACCTTCCAGAAATCAAACCTTTGATGGCCGACCGCTATCAAAAGCCTGCTGCGAAAAATGAAGACGCTTTGGAAGCTGCTCGCGCCGCCATGAATCAGTCGAAAATTGAAGACTATTCTCCTTATGGATATCTGTGGCCTCAGTACTGGTTGCCATTTATCTCTGGATCTTCCAGCGAAACAGGTGTTGTGATCACAGCACAAACTTCAGGGTTTGATCCTTTAAAGAAACACGCCTACACATTGATCGGATCGTGGGACACAGGTTTGAATCGCGGAAGTCTTGAGGGAACTTATTTAAACCAAGTAACGTCCCTTCCTGTTGCGGCCATTGGTTATAAAAGAAGTTCGTACTTAGGAACGACGGCGAATGAACTGAATGACTATGGCCTCGCTGCTGCCGCCCTTCCCGATATGTTCTGGGCTTCTCGTTATGCGAATTTGCAAATCGGCTGGCAATATCTAGAGCGCTCGACGCCAACAACTGAGACGAAGCGCACAGGTCCATTCACGATGCTCAACTACGCCAATTATTCTAAATCAGGAGCGCAGATTTCTCCTGAATCCGGTGGAGGAGCTTATCTTGGGGCTTACAATTATATCGAAACCGATGGTTACTTAAGCCATTCGCAGTTTTTAGCTGGTGGAGAAATTTATTTCTCGTCCTTCTTACCAAAACACAACGCCATTATGCTTCGCTTGAATGGCGTTTACACTCCGGAAAAAATTGCTTCGATTTATGGTGTTTCAACGGATTCTCTAGTGTTCATCCCTGACAGTCCACTCCCCCAGTATATTTTGCGCGGCTACAAACGCGGGCAACTTTTTGGGCGTAATCTTGTGTCTGTAAATGCGGAATATCGCTTCCCGATTAAAAACATATACGCAGGTTCGGGAACAGATCCTCTGTTCTTGCGTCGTATTTCCGGAGCCCTCGTTGCCGATGGAGCTGCGGCAGATGGTCTTTTCGTTAACGACATCGAAATGGTTTACGAGGCCGTGAATATGAAGCGCTCATTCTGGAGTGCCGGAGCCGAGCTGAAGCTTGAAACGACCATCGGTTACGTTATTCCGGTCAGCCTGGTATTGGGTTACTACGTGGCCTTCAACTCCCCCACAGGAAATGAAGGTACTTTAGGCACGACATTACAGATCACAGGGTTTTAACCCTTTTTGGGGGTCATGAGTCTTATAAACGAGTGCTGATGCCCCCATCGCCCAACCAAGGATCCCCCTCCTGAGGGCGATGGGATTCCCCCTTTCGCGCCGAGCCAAACTTGCCAGTCTTGACAAAGAGCGAGGCCCTCGAAATTATTGAAGATATCGACAACTAGCGGCGAGGATGTCGCGATATGCTGTCACCTGGAGGGGTTCATGGAAAAAATCAGCTGGATTAAAGAACTTGTGAAGGCTGAACAACAGATGGAAGAGTCGGGACTCGTCGACATGAGTTTCGGTTTTGATTCAGAAAAAATTCTGATCAATGAGACGATTCAGTTTCTTTTGGAACTGAAAACAGAATTCGTCGATGCTTCCACTTCGTTCAATGAATTGAAACCTTCAGCGCTCGGCCGTATTAAAATTTACGGTATCGCAAAAACTCACGCGGACTTCATGCTTTTCCGTAACGGTTTTAAAATGATCTTCTCATTGAAAGCTCCGGGACAAATCAGCATCCGTTTCAACTTTATCGGAACAAACTACATTCCAACTCCGGGCTCTACAGAAGCTCAACAAACAGCAACCAACGTGATGGACGAACATATCGTCGAAGCAAAATGGGGCGCGTTTGGAGAACTTGTATGGACGTACCAAGGACTTCCAGTAAAACTGGAATACATGGTTCGCCACTATCTGACTCTTTTCATTAAAGAGAGTTCAAAGTAAAAAAAATAAAAAAGGCTCCTTCGCGGCTTACTATTACCCACAATTCTAACGAATTGTGGGTAAATTTTTGGAATTTATTCTTATTTTTTAAGAGCAAATTATTTTTCCAACGTCATCGGAGAGATCGTTTCACACAGCAGTTCGGATAGATATGAAAGTGCTTCCATCCTGAGAACGCTACAGGCCGCGCATCGTGCTCGCCCTGCTAAGTATTACCCAAGGCTCAAAAACAGCAAATCGTAATATCATAATTCATCGTAAAAGCTCAGCCCATAACATCCCCTCCAGAGAGTACTCTCTCGGGAGGCCCGATCGAGCCTTAGAGATCCGAGCAAGGGAAAGATAAATCGAGATCGGCGTACCGAAAAATCAAAAAACCCACAATTCGTTAGAATTGTGGGTAATAGTAAGCCTTCGCGGAGCCTTTTCTTTTTCTAGGTTTTAGTATCTCAATATCGCATGAACGGTAAGTAATAATTTTGATCCGAAAGGATCGCCAGATATCTTGCCGCCACCGCTTGTGGGAAATCCGTGTTTGCGTTGTATTTCGCCTGATATTCCACGATGAGCTGATATCTTTGTTCGATATCCATCAACTTCACTTCTTTCGCCAACGCTTGTTCCGCAATCATATAAGCGTAAGCGCTCATATCACGATGCGTGTTCTTCAAGAAGCTGTCGTCTTTCGCCGAGATATATAGTTTGTAGTAGTTTGTACCTTCAGCGTCGGCCTGACGGAAATTCCAGTTCGCTGCGGCAATCTCTTTACGATATTGGCCCGGTACTGTGTCACGAATTTTCGTCATCATTGTCGCATAAAGCGTGCGTGCGCGACTTCCCTCAGACATGCCTTGATGTTTTTTATTAAGATCCATGGAGATCTGGATCAAGGTATCACTTGAAAAGCGTCGGCATGGCAACTCATTCTGAATAGCCAACATCAACACGTTATAAGTTCCATTCAGAAGATCACGGTAAGCAGGCTCGGAAACGCCACCGGCTCTGACGGCATTATATTGATCGGCAAAGAAATTCAGCAGCGTCAAAAGATAAGCCGTCGAAGTGTAGGATCCACCTGCACGCAAAGTGGCTACATAGTCAGCAACTTGATCTTTCAATTGATTGCCCGCAAATTTCTCTTGAACAGATCCAGGAGCAGCAGCTTCCGCGCGACCTACCCAGAGCTGAACAGGCTCTAGCTTGTCTTTAAGAAGAGCATCATTGTTCTTCTTACAAGAGAAATCTGGGATTCTTGATCCCAAAGAAAGTTTTGGCGCTTCTTTTGTTGAAAAGGCTTTGATCTCAAGGGCCGCTTCCCCGCCCATCGCTTCTGCTAAAATTTCAATCGCGGCAATTCCGGCAGGCACCGTGATCAACTCAGAACTTGTCGCAGGACTTGGCTCATCAACGCTAACTCCCGATAGCTGACGAACCGGAACTCTGTCATTCTTATCCGTCACCAATGTCGTTGAATAAATTTTGAGGCGGCCCATTTTTGATTTCGCCTCAATGCGAACCAAAGGAAGAGGACGAGTCAAATCCAAGCGGTAGATTTCACCACCTGTTTGACGAGTCACCTGATCAACGCGCCCCACCCCTTCGTAAACACTTTCCGCTGGAGGCGGATTCGGATTATTCGGAGGTCCTGGTGGTTTAGGCAACTCTGCCGCATTCACTCCTTGTGTAGCGAGGAGTGCTAGAATAAGAACTTTGCTAAAAAATTTAAGAGACATTTTGTGAATCCCCTTTCTCTTCTTTGGTTATTTCAAAATGAGTTCGTTAAATACCTTCTAATGGCAGCGTTCTGCCCGTAAATATCATCGACAAATCTCACGACGCCATCCGAGCTCAGTCCCGAAGTCAGATAGGCCAAATAAACTGGAATCTGCGATGCTTTTGGCAACGGCAGCTCCGTCGGTTTGGCAATGACTTCTCCTGGGCGAGCCATGACAGCCTCGATGGTCTTGCGATCCCACGGTGTTTCCTCAAGAAGATATTCAGCAAGATCGAGCGGCTTTTCCAGACGAACACAACCGGAACTTAACTGCCGCATTGGCACATCAAAAAGTTCCCGTTGATTGGTATCGTGGAGGTAAATCGCAAAAGAATTTGTTAAGTCAAACTTCAGCACACCCAAAGCATTTCCAAGATGGGGCAGTTGACGAATGATGATGTCAGGGGCGACTCTTCCGACACTGATTCCATACCAATCTACTGTCGTCGGATCAATACGGCGAGTGAAACCGCTCGTCCAAACTTCATAGTTGTGCGAAGTGAAATATTCCGCGACTTGTTCTTTCGTCAGATCTTTAAGATCTCTCACTTTGTCTTCACTGAAAATTGTCGGAGGCACCACCCAATAAGGATTGATGATGACCCTGATAACCTCATCCCGCATTGTCGGAGATTTTCTTGCGGGACGTCCGTTGACCGTGCGGAAACTCATGACCCGAGGCCATTCATAGGATTTGTCCGACATCACAAAATACGACATGGCAAGATTTACGAAAATGTAGCGGTTCTCAAAATACTGCGGAAACCAGCGCATCTTTTCCATGTCGGCTTGCAACTGACGAACGCGATCCATGCACGTCACATTTAAAAAAGCCCACACTTTTCCATTCGGAGAAATCTCTCCGTCAGGACGAATGCGCATGTTCCACTGAATATCACTGACGGCGTTCAGCAATTCCGCATCAAACATGTCATTTTCATTATTCATTTTATAGCCCAAAAGACTCATGCGTTTCTTGATTTCCACGATAGCGTGATGTCGCATGTAAAGTCTTAAGGGCGTATTCAAAGGAGGGATTTCCACCCAGGTATTGTTCAAACATGCCGGATAGATTCTTTGCAGGGCCTCTTTCACGGAAACATACGGGGGGTTCTGTGGCGCCACTTTATCGGCCAAGACAGCGCTTCTTCTGCCGGAAGCGACCAGCAAAGTCATGAGCTGTTCAGGCGTAAGAAAATCCTTGCGTATGAATTTAACATCGCGACCTACATTTTGCGGGTCCACATTTCCCAGATAAAGATCATTGAGCATTTTTAGAAAAGACTGATTTACGAGAGGTTTTAAGCTGCGACTGAGATTCCCACCTTCGTTGTACATGTTCTCCATGCGATCGGTCCAATAAACGCGCGGATTTAATCCGTGCCTCCAGACTTCCTGCATGCCATTTCTCATATCCGCTAAATCCAACTGCGCAAGAACGGCGCTGTAGTCGCCTCGTTTCACTGCGACGACACTCGTCTTGTATTGAGCAAAAGACTTCGATGCATTCAGTGCTGTCAGCATCGACAATGAAATTATCGTGAGTCGAGCAACTCCGATCATAGATCGTCTCCTAAGCTGAAGATTGGTGTTGTCTGAGTCTTTTGAATTCTGAATTGCGAAATACCTGATTCGGAAGGAAAAGAGAACAGGAGTGCTTAAAATCATTAGACCGTGCATTTGACAGGGTGGCTGACAAACAAAAACAGCTAGGTTTTAGACACCTATGACATTATTTCAAACCAGGGTCTTTTTTGCGCGAACAAACGGACGCCGGGGTTATAAAGAGCCATGCGCGGAATCATCCTTATTTTAACAGTTGTGATTTTCACTGGCTCTTTAAAGGCTTTTGCCGAAAACGAAGTCAGCGATCCTGCAAATCTTCGTCTGAAAAATTTGATTTCATTGAATCACAAGGACCTTTCTGTTTCAGGCAAAGGAGTTGTGGTTGCGGTGGTAGATTCCGGTGTGAGTTTTACCGTACCTGGATTAAGAAAAAATCTTATTCACGGCTGGAACTTCATCACCGACGATAAAATGATGGTGGACTATGATGGCCACGGAACTCCCGTTGCAGGAATCGTCACTATTGTGGCTCCTTCCGTAAAGATCCTTCCTTTGGTCGTCATCAAAGACGGAGGAGTCCTTGAGGATATCGTGAATGCCACTATCTACGCCATTGAACACAACGCCTCTGTGATCAATCTCTCTCTCACTTTCGACGAAGATATGCTTCGCCAAGTACGAGAAGCCGTCGGAGAAAAGAAATTCAAAGAAAGTCTTTTGGTTTTAGCGTCGGGAAATTCGGGTGAACGCTATCCCACATTGCAAGAAACTTGGAGCAACGTGATTGTTGTGGGAACTATTGGCTTGGATCTCCCTGTCCACTCCACTCATTACTCTGTGTATGGACCCGATGTGGATATCGCGGCTCCTTCCGGAGACGCCGGCGACGGAATTGCAACCTATGACGCCTTTTCAACGTCGCTGCGCATGTTCAATGGAACCTCAGGAGCAGCTCCCGTTGTGGCCGGTGCCGCCGCTCTTTTAAAAGAAAAATATCCTGAAGCAAACGGAGCTGATCTAAAAAAGATGATCCTGGCAAGAACGTGTCAGTCCAAAGACATCAATGTTTCCGAGGGGCGACTTTTAAATATCGGTTTTCTTTTCGGTGTCTCTTATAAATGTCCTTAGGGGCTTAGATCTACATAAGACTTCAGTTCTTTGAGGTGAAGCTGCCATCCCACCTCAAAATCTTTAATATAATTGCCGCGTTTTTCTTCGGGAAGATGCTCCCAGCCTTCGTGAGTGACGGTGAGAACTCTTTCTTCTCCTTGATCCTCGATTTTAATGGAGCATTCTGTTTCCCATTCAACGGGCCAGTCTTTCTCATGCCACGTGAATTTCAACTCTTCATCTTTTCGCGCTTCTAAAACTTTTCCTGTCGCCAACTGCGGAATGCCTTCGCTGTCCACCCAAGGTTCTTTGAAAAGTCCGCCGATTTCAGGTTCAATCACGACACCTTCACTCCACCACTGGGAAAGATCCCGTCGACTAGTGAGTGCGCGCCAAATTTTATTCGGTTCTGCATGCAAAGTTATGGATTGCTGAATGACTTCACCCATGTTCCACCGCCTTGATGAGGGTTGCCCATAGGATAAGGGACGGGGAATTTAGCGACTAGGAAATTTAAACAACTCGTTCAAATTTCAGATTACGGGAATCAAAAATGTGAAACTGCAAGGGATCAATACTTTTAACTTGCAGTCGAATGGGATCACCTTTTTTAAAAACTTGTCCGGTATGATTGGCAACCAACAAAAGCTCCCCTTGAAAATTACAAAGAGCTTCCGTGCTAGAAGCGGCTTCCTCCACGATGGCGCGGAGGATCTGTCCTTTTTCAAGAGATCTTAGGAAGGCTCTTGAAGCCATTATGAGTTAGCCCAAATCTTTCGCCATATCAATACGACGGAATTCCACAGGACGAATCACCGCTTCTTTATTCGTATTGATGGGCTTCGCCGTCGCGATTGTTGCCGCTGTCGGTGTCGCTGGCGTTGGTTTTTCGCTTAAAAAATTTTGTGCGATATTTTGAGTCACATTGAACAACGCAGAAACATTGTTCGCTGTTTGTTGAGCAGCGTCCTCTTGCTCTTTCACTTCCTGGCATGCAGCTTTAAACGCATCACCCAGTTTTTTTAGAGCTTCTTGATCCGCTTTCGGAACTTCAAAAACATTGCTCATGTCTTGCGGAGCTTCTCTTTGCAGTGGAGTCATAAAGCTGATGTTATCAACATCACTCAGATCCGAAGCCTGCATCTCAGCACCCGCTTCGTCTTGCACCCACTCTGGCAAGCTCTCTTCACAGAACATCAATTGGTCGCGATTGACCTTGGCGATAAATTCAATTTCACCCATGGAAAGATCGACTTGTTGCGCGATTTCTTCAACACTCAAACCCTGATGGGCCAAACGCGCGGCCTTCACATACTTAATTGTATTTTGGCGTTCAAGAATTTCCGTGTGAGGAATACGGTCTTGGAAGATCTTCGCCACTTCCAAACTTTTTTGCATGCTCTGTTCAATTTTTGCGAGCTGCTTATCTGCCGACTGAATTTTTGTTTGAATATCTTTTACTTTGGATTCAAGCAAAGCTGTGAGTTGATTCACTTGAGTTTCCGTGCGATCCGACAAATCTTCAAGAACTGCGATCTTGCTTTGCAAAAGCTGCAAACCTTTGCTCAAACGAGGATCATCTTTGGGAGGACGGCTTAAGCGAACCCACATACCCACAACGCCTGCTAACAAAATCAAATTCACTAGAACTTGTAGTAAGAACCAAAAGCTCACCCGGCCTCCTCGCCAAACATGATTTAATTCTAAACTGGCTAAGGTCTGTCTCACAATGAGACCTAGGTCTTAAAATGCCCGGAGTGCCTGTATTTACAGGCGTTTCAGCTGTATCAAAACAGGACCTAGACCCCGGACCGCTTTGGTACACAAAATCCCGTGTGTTATTCTGCATTAAAGGGGAGTGTGGATATGTTCCGAGCATCTATACTGGTGATGGTGTTGTTTTTGTCTGCCTGCGGGCCTGTGAAATTTTCGGCATCATCTGAAGAGGACGTGAGCGTCACACCAGAGGCTTCCCCCACTCCGTCTCCAACGACAACTCCACCAACAAGTTTGCGCGATGTGCACTACAATAACACGGTGACGGCGACGAATAATAAACTGGATGTCGTTCTTATCGTGGATGATTCGAACTCCATGCTTCCAGACAATCAAAAACTCGCGGCAAATCTTTCAGGCTTCGTGACGAAGCTTCAGAACTCAAATATTGATTGGCAGATGTGTGCGACGGTGACTCGCTCACTGACTATGTCTGATGGTAGTTCGGCTTGGGGTGCCTCCATGTATTGGCAGCAGTCCTCAACGCCTTCATACAGCTTGGGAATGGTTCTAAAAAAGGGACAATCAAACCTTTCATCAATCTTCACAAATACAATCAACTACATCAACGCGGGTTGGGTGGGATCTGATGACGAACGCGCTATTAAAGCGGCCTATCGTCACGTGTATAACGGCGATCTTCGCTTCCAGCCAAACAACGGTTGTTATCGTTCTGACTCTGCCATCGCTTATATTATCATTTCCGATGAAGACGAAAGAAGCATCGGTGGAGATGCTTCTCAACAAGTGTATTCAAGCGAACTTAAACCTTTGGAAGATGAAGATAAGCCAGATTATTTCATCGCTTCTGTGAAAGACACTTTCGGAGCCAGCCGTCGCTTCACTGTGAATTCCATCATCGTCAAACCGGGCGACACGACTTGTAAGTCTTCTCAAGACAGTGGCGGCGCCAAGAGTCACTATGGCTTTAAATACGCCGAGCTTTCAAACCTCACTGGTGGTGGTATCGGAAGTATCTGTGATACAGATTATTCCGCGAACATGAACTTGTTCTTTGATCGCATTCAAGACTCTTTAAGCTCTGTTCCTTTGGAGTGCGCCCCTTACGGTGGAAATCTTACAGTGACGATCACGCCGACAATCGGTCCTGTGCAATCACGTATTGAAGGTATGAACCTTGTATTTGATACACCAGTTCCAGCAGGCCGCACGATAGACATTCAATATCAGTGTGCTGATGACCGCGCGCCAAGCTCTGTGACGAAAGCAACGCCTCTGAAAGAAGAAGGCTTCTTTGCCCGTATTATTTCATTCTTTAGAAATCTGTTTTAAGAAGACCTAATAACTAAGGCAAAAAAAAGGCGAACTTCAGGTTCGCCTTTTTTATTTCCATTTGTTCTTTGTTTCTAGTTTGCGGAATCAAAGAAACCGTAAGACTGACGAGGCGCGATCTCGTGGATCTGACCGTCGATAGATGTTGGAATCGCCGTCACTTTTGTGCCGTCGATTTGGAACAAGTGACCGTCGTAAGTCAAACCAACAACGATGTTTCCAACTTTGTGAACACGTTTAAAGCTCTTATCAAGCTTCAAAGCCGATGCACGCACGAAGGCTCTTGCTGAATCAGAGCAACCGAATTCGTAAATGTTACCATCATTAGCCATCAAGTAATTCAAACGAGATGTGCGGTCGTAACCATTCACGTACAAAATACCAACGGCTTGAACGCCATTCAGTTTTACTTCAGTCACCGTCGCAGCACGAGGATCACATGTGAACTTCAATTTATCCGCGTAAATTTTCGCAGCCCATTGAGCACTGATGTGCAAGTCAACAAGCTCTGCTCTTTGCGCCGGAGTTTGAGAGTTGTATTCCAAAGCTGCTTCACCCGCAGACTGAGCAATCTCCCCTTCATTTTTTGCAAAAAGATATTTCGCAGGAAGAGTTTTATCATCCGGGAACAAGATCAAGTGTTGAGCGCGAGACACGATATGTCCCAATGCCGGGGCTTGACCCAAAACTTCCACACGGTTGCTCTTCGCGACATCCAAAGAGAAAAAGCTCTTTGCTGTGCTCATTAAAAGCAATTGATCTTGTCTATCGACACGTGCTGGAACTTCAAAAGCCTCATCCGCGTATGTCACTGCAGACGCCAAAGAGTATGCTTTCAACGCTGGGTGAAGATCCGTCGCATACTTTGCAAGTTGCGCGTAAGTTTCCACTGTCACTGCGTAAGAACCACCGTCAGAGATACGAACGTCACAAGCTCCTTGAAGACCCTTGCGAGCGCCTTTAGAACATGTTGTGTGTGGATACCCGTCAATGTGACGAGCTTCGTGCATAAATACGCTCGCGCGATCTAATGCAGAGAAACTGTCCGTCAACATCATTGGGCAAATGTACATTGTATTGCCGAAGCCATACACATAAGCGCCAACACCTTTCGGGCAGCTGCTTTGTACATCAAGGTCATCAATACGACCGATGAAGTAGTTGTACCAGCTTTGCGAAAAACGACCTGAGAAAAGTTCGTCAGAACTTCTTGGCATGTCCGCCGCGAAGGCCGTTTTTCTCATGAACATGATTGTCGCAATAAGATTGGATGTTTGTGATCCATCAAAGCAAAAATCTTTTTTTGCAAGATCTCTGAATTGGCTGAAGTGCGATGCGATCTCTGTCATTTCTGCTTTAGAAACGCAGTCTGCTGCCAAAGCCGTTGAACCCGTGAACCCCACCACGAAGCTTAACAATAGAACCAGTTTTTTCATAATTTCCCCTCTGTTATGAAAACCTTGGGGGCGATATTATTCGATAGTTCCTAAAGATCACGAAAAAAGACTAATAATGCAGCAGTACAAAGGCATCTATAAACAGCCTTAATCACAGCCATAAATTATCGCAGCTTTTTTTCTGCATATTCGCGCAAAGAAGGGTCTGTAATTTGACCGATAGCGGTCTTTAAGGCTGTTCGACGATCTGGATTCGAACGAGCCTGTTCAATCAAAGCATCGATAGCCATTCGGCGCAGGGATTTTTCCTGAGCCGCTAAGGTTTCCTCAGGAGAATGAACAGGGTGTTCCCCTTGCATCACGAGCGGAGCTTGAGCGACTTCCAACAATGCCTCGCCTGTCACATCGGGAGCCAAAGTCATCACGTACACCGCAAGAATACGGTTATTCGCGGCATCCTTCATATTGACGGATCTCTCTTTGAGGAATTGCACCTCTGGAGGAGTCAGTTTTTGCGCGGCAGCCTTAAGCTCAATTTCTTTGGCTTTGGGATCTATTGAGGATTTTTCCATGTCACGAGCTTGGTTTTCAAACCACTGAGTGAAGGCCACACTCACACGGCCCGCATCCGAGGGATCATTCGCAGCCGTGGGACTTCCATCACCTTGCGGAGTTGTTGTGGAGTCCCCTTGTACTGTCGGCGAACCCGGATTTGTCGAGAGAGGCGTATCAACGATCCATTTTTGTTGAAAATCATCATCGCCTAAAACCAGAAGGAGAACTCCGACGAGGATAACAATTAATAAAAAATAGAGGTTGCGCTTACTCATTCGTTAAACCAACTGACCGACAAAGTCTTTCATTCTTAGAATCGCCCTCTTCATGGTTTCTTCAGAAACTGCGAAGCTGAGGCGCATAAAACCTTCCGTTCCACATTCCGCACCCGGAACCGTCGCCACATAGAAAGTTTCTAAAAGAATGTCACAGAAATCTTTTGAAGTGCGGATCAAACGATCCTTATATGTTTTTCCCAAACAACCACGAATATCCACCCAGAAATAAAACGCGCCTTGCGGATCAGCCACTTTAAAATTCGGCACGGTCGCAAGTTCTTTCATTCCGGATTCTTTACGTGTGATCAGTTTCGTCACGACCTCAGAAATATCTTTCTCGCTGACCTTAAGACCCGCAAGTAAAGCATGCTGAGAAATACTGGAAGGTGAACCCGTCGACTGACTTTGATAGTCGGCCATGGCGGTGATTAATTTTTCAGGTCCCGCCGCCCATCCAATTCTCCAACCGGTCATTGAATAAGCTTTCGATCCCCCGTTCACTAAAACTGTGCGATCACGCAAATCGGGAGCGACTTGCAAAATATGCGGAGCCACTTTCGTCCCATCAAAAACCAAGCGGTTGTAAATATCGTCAGAGATCACCGCCACCTGAGGATGTTTCCTTAAAACTTCAGCAAGAGCTTTGAGTTCTTCTGCTGAATACTGCAAACCCGTTGGATTGCTCGGAGAACAGAATAAGAACGCTTTCGTTTTCGCATTGATCGCTTTTTCTAACAAAGCCGGAGTGATTTTAAAATTCTCCGCTTCACCACATTCCACGATATGAGGCACGCCATCAGCAAGCTCAATCATTGTTGGGTAACTGACCCAGTAAGGTGTTGCCACAATCACTTCATCCCCAGGGGAACAAAGCATCTGCAGAGCCGCAAAGATAATGTACTTTGCTCCCGAAGCCACGGTGATTTCTTTTGCCGTATAGTCAAATCCCAATTCGGATTTTAATTTTTCAGAAATGGCTTTGCGAAGTTCGATGGTGCCATTGGCAGGAGTGTATTTCGTAATCCCTTTTTGAATGGCTTCAATGCCCGCTTCAGAAGGAGCCTTGAAGGTCGGCCAGTCGGGCTCACCAACTGTTAAAGAGATGACGTCATGTCCTTGGGAAGCCAGTTCTTTGGCTTTTGCCACAAGGAACAAAGTGGGAGAGGTCTTCAAATTTTGGGCTCTTTTAGATAGTTGAATCAACTCTCACTCCTTTGTTTTAGTTTTTTATCTTTTTTTCGAGGGCCTCTATCACACAGTCCGGGACAAGATCTTTTAAAGCACCACCGTTGATCGCAAGCTCCTTCACGCCACGTGAAGAGATGTAGTAATACTCAGGGCTTGCGAACACCAAAAGTGTTTCAATTTCAGGAGCAATTTTTCTATTCATATTCGCCATGGTCATTTCGTATTCGAAATCCACAACCGCGCGAAGTCCTCTGATGATAACTTGGGAGTTGGCCTTTTTCATATACTCCACCGTCAAGCCACCAAAGATATCGACCTTCACGTTCTTAAGATGCGAAAGAGATTTTTCAATCAGGACTTTGCGCTCTTCTGCCGTGAACATGGATTGTTTTTGCGAAGACTGAGCAACAAGGACAATAACTTGATCGTACTGACGAGCAATGCGATTGATGATATCAACATGTCCCATCGTGATGGGATCAAAACTTCCTGGGTAAACCGCAATCTTACTCATTGCTTTCGCCTTCCTCTAAAGCACTTTCATGGCAGAACAGATTCAGGTATTTATCCCCATAATCTTTTTGGCTGTAACGAACCAACGCGCCGTAACGCTCTTCCATGCGCTCTTTTTTCTCGGACTCAATCGCCATGATTGTGTGTGCACCGAAACTTTCGCTTTGGCTGGCAGCTTCCATCACGGCATGAGCCATCTTCTCTGTAAATGGAGGATCCGCCAGAATCACACCAAAGGGTTCGCCTTTGTAGGATTTCAAATACGCGATCACATCCATATTGATAATTTTATACTGGTTGCTGGGAACTTTGAGTTTTTCCAAATTCTGACGAGTGATCGTCAAAGACTTTGGATTCTTTTCTACGAAGGTGCAAAAAGTAGCATCGCGAGAAAGGGCTTCAATCCCCAAGTTGCCCGTTCCACAAAAAAGATCGACAACATTCGCACCTTCAATGTGAAACTGAATTTTATTGAACAAAGTTTCTTTCACGCGGTCGGTAGTGGGACGGATGTGATCCGCCTTAAACGCCACTAACTGATGTCCACGATACTTTCCCGCGATAATTCTCATGCTAACAAATCCTCAGCCATCTTAACGATGACGAATATATCTTCAAAAGGTTTCGGAACGAAAAGGTTGGCTCCCATCTGCTGAGCCGTTTGCATATTGTGCTCGCCCGAAAACGCTGACATCAAAATCACTTTAGCATTGCCGTCAGTGCCGATCTCTTTCAAAACTTCCGGTCCCGTCATTCCCGGCATCAACACATCCAGAAAAACTAAATCAGGTCCCCAGGTCTTCCAGGACTGCAAACCCTCCGTGCCGTTGACGGCTTCCATTACGTCATAGCCTTTGCTTTTTAAAGCACGGCTTAATGAACGACGGACAAGAGCTTCATCATCTACAATCAGAATCTTCAAAACTTACTCCGGACTCTTTTGGGGTAGCACGATGGTGAAACAACTTCCATGAGGTTCCACGTTACGAAACTGGATGGTGCCCCCGAATTTTTCAATGATGGACCTAGACATACTTAACCCAAGACCGGTTCCATGTCCTTCTTTTTTTGTAGTAAAGAATGGTTCAAAGATGCGTCGTTGAATCTCAAGTGGAATTCCTGGCCCCGTGTCCTCGATCTCGATTAAAACTTTTCCGGCCTCTGTCTTTGTCACCACACGCAAACGCCCTGGATCTTTCATCGCCTGACAAGCGTTGTTAATTAAATTAAACACCACCTGCTGCAATAAATGCGGTTCTACGAAAACACTGCTTCCCAAAGTTTCTAAATCCACTTCCAAACGATGCAAACGCATTGCGGATTTTAACATCGGCAGCGTTCGCTCGATCACTTCATCAACACTAATGTACTCCGAAGGCTGATCTTCGCCTTTCGAGAAATCGAGAAGATTTTTAATAATGCGCTGTGAGCGAGCTGTGGCTTTTTCAATTTCAATGAGATCCGCATGCAAGTTCCCCTCTTTCGGAGCTTCTTGCAATAGAACCTGAGTCAATGCTCTAAGCCCCGTCAGAGGATTATTCAACTCATGGGCGATGTTGCCCGCGAGCATCCCGATGGCCCCCATCTTTTCACTTTGCAGCATTTGCAAATACAGTTCTCGGGACTGCGTGATATCCACATACTGATTCACAACATTGGTGGGTCTTGTTCCGTGCTCTAACAAAACGGGATAGCTGTGCACTTGGTAAACGCGACCATCCACTTGAACCTGTCCCGCTTGCGGTGTGCCTTCTTTCAAAGACTGTGGCACAGGGCAACCTTCGCAAGGTGTTTTTCGGCGAGCAAAACTTTCGTAGCATTTGTGCTGTAAAAATTTATCCGTGAATTTGCGATTGGCGCGAACCACGTTGTATTCCAAATCCACGATGGCAATAGGATCTCTCATACCGTCAAAAGTTTTTTCCCAACGGTACGAGAAACTTGAAAGCTGATTTTCCAAAAGCACGCGATCCAAGGCCATACTGAGAGGGCGCATGCGATCGCCCATGAAATCTATAAACGGGCCCATCTCTTTATCAGACAAAGAATTTTCGATACACAAGATCGCTTCACCCTCACCCCCGACAAAGTGACTGGTCAAACGAAGCTCCAAGGGAACAACATAGGCCTTGATAAACGGACGACCAAAATGATTGGCAAAATAGCGAACCAGTTCAGCACTTGGAACTTGTGCGGCTTTAGGAAATTCAAAATGAGTTAAAGATTCTGTCTGCGTAAAGTGGCCCAACTGAAAACTCATAAAGAACGTTTTCCCGCCGCCCAATCGGTACGCCAAAATCGGATCACCCATTTTATGAAACTTACGCAGTTCTTTTCTCAGGATGCCCAGAATATCTTCAAAAGATGTTTGTGTGGCGAGATCCTTGATAAAACGAATCAGTTGCCTTTCGCGGTTGAGCTTTTCACTTTCCTCACGGTGGGACATTTCGATGTACTGGGTGCGCTCATCGACCATGCCTTCCAAAGAATGTGTTAAAGCTTCCAACTGTTTATTCTGATGGGAAGACTCTCTTAAAAGAAGAGAGCGTGACAAATACATGGAGTGTTTTTGCAAAGCACTCTCAAGCTGAGTCCAGACTTCTCTTTCACTGAGAGGCCAACGCATAAAGCGGAAGACTTGGGCTTTGTTGATACCTTCGCGGACTTCTTGCTCTGAAAGATCTTCCGCAATCAAGATTCGCGGAGCCATGGGTTGATACAGGCGAGCTTGAACTAAAAATTCCAATCCTTCGCCGGCACCAATGTCCTGGACTAAGATCGAGGAAAATTTCTGGGTTTTTAAAAGTAAAAGGGCCTCCTGCACAGAGGCCCTAAAAACGATTTCCACTTCTCGTTTCTGAAACGGGAAGAAATGCGGAAGTCTAATTGGCGATACGTTTCCGACCCATAGAATGGGATCCAGTTTGTTCGGAATGGAAATGAGACCCTGCGTATTCCCCATGAAGCGACTTCTCCAAGACCCGCAAATGATCTAACCACATTTGCAGAACATTGTTCAAATCATACTCTAGGACATCCGCTAAAAGAACAAAATCCTTATTTTCCAAGGCGCGCAAAGCCTCCGTCACAGTTTTCTTGCTCTCCTCTTCGGCTTTAAACCAATCAACTGGACTAGCGACCAAAAATTGATCACCCATTGTGGCTTTGATCGTCATTGTACTGTCGATAAGGTATTCGCAGTTCTGCACCAAATCGTGGATCGGTTTCAATAAACCGCTCAATCCCTGGACACGCATTCTTTGCGCCAAGTGTTCGGTATTTTGAATCAGCTCAGGCAAAGCATCAATCCAGCCTTTAAGAACAATCGACGTAATATCGCGACTGTTTTCAGTCAGATATTCTAAAGTTTCGATTTCTTCCAAAGTCACCGTGGCAAAACGCGCTTCGTCAGCCTCTGCGATTTCCAAACCGTTCACGATGTAACGACACACGACTTGGTTTGTCGAACGCAAATCCTGTTCGATATCGCTGAACACGCGGCCCAAAGCAATATTCTCTTGATAGAAATTTCTGAGATCCTGTCCAGAGACCTTAAAGCGTTCCATCGACACCCTCCTCTTCCTGCATGAGAGCCTCGTGAGGAATGTAGGCTTCCAAATGGCGAGCCATACGGTCATGAACATTCAAAGCTGCGGCACAGATTTCCCCGAGAGATCCTGGACCAATGCGAACTTTCTCCGCTTGATACCAGCTTATAAGAGGACTCAGTTCCGGCACCATCTGGCTAATATTTTGAATAACTTCTTCAGCGCGATCCAATAAAGGTCCGATTAATTGCAAACCTTTCTCGGGAACCAAAGCGATCTGTTCCATAGCGAAAGTATTGATGTCCTGAAGCTGAATGGCTCCCTGAATAATTTCTATTCTTTCCGCCATTGGGTAGGCACCGCCTAAATACAAGGCCTGTACAAAGTCCCACTGAAACCGTTCGATCACCGTGTCAGGCCGGTCGTAACTAACAAGCCCCCCCGTGCGCGTGATCAACTCTGGCGACACTTGACCTTCTAGTAAAAGAGCCAATACTTCGCCCATACGCTCTGGCACTAATGAAGCTTCGTCTTCAATACGATAGATAAATCCCAAACTCGCTTTCGGACCTGTCTCCCAGAAATTCACATTTCCCACACTCACGTTGAATGTCGGAGTGTCCGTCAAAGAAGCCATGTGAATCGGCGCACTGTCGCAACCAACTAATAATTCAGCCTCTTGAATAACCGAGAACAATTCAGAGATTTTAGTTTGACCCACAAGATTTACGAAATGAGCTTGCGGAGCGGCCTTTTGAATTTCTTCCGCCAACGCCATTTCATTCGGAGCGCCTATCAAAACAATCGGAAGTCCTTCATAACGTTTTGAGAAATAATTGATCACTCGGCCCCACACTTGTGGAGACAAAGACTTTTGCTTCTCGCTGGCGCCCACATGCAAAACCATATAACAATCCGGCAAAGAGATCGCTGTATTGCCAAGCGCTGGAGCGGCCCAATCTTGTTCAATATATTGAAGATCCAACATCGAAGCAAAGACGTCAGAGATATGCACGCGATTGGCTTTGCCAATTCCCACTTGCGCATAGAAATAAGAGCTCACTTCATCTGCCAGACACAAAGTTCCGTCGTTATAACGGCTGTAACCTGTGACTGTCGTCGAAAGTCCTTGAATTGCATGAGTCAAATAACTCGATGCAGGAGAGAACGTCAGATTGATGATCCAATCATAATTTTCAGCACGGAGATCTTCGACGACACTGTTCAGTCTTTCTAAAGACGTCTCCACATCGGCTTCTTCTTGCACTAAAGGAGCTAAGATCGTACTCACAGGCAAAGACAGATGACGATCAATCGCTGTCAACCCTTCGACAGCTCCTTCAAAACGAGGACGCGTCAGCAAGTGAATTTCAGCATTGGGATGCATGCGACGAAGACCGCGCAACGCCGGCCACGTCATGTAAATATCGCCAAGTCTAGCGAGCTGTATTACTAGAATTTTCATTTTTCACTTGTTCCTTTACGAGTTCTTTTAAAAGCTGCACTCTCTCGGCTTCTTGGTTATAGCTCTGCGATTTCAAGATTTCGTTGTACGCTTTTTCCAGCCTCTTCAAAGCCACTGATAGGTAATTGTCCAATTCCTTTTGCATAGTAAGCTCCTTCCGTGGAGAGTGTTTGCAAATGACGGGTGAAATTTTCCCGAATAGTTAATAATTCCTCAACTTCTTGCAGAGCCACATGAACACGGTCGTAGATCTGCACGGGTTGACTAAAACGAGAAAGCAGAGCTTCCACAAATGATTGGAAATAACCCGCCTCATCCTTCTTAGATTTTAGAATATCTTGCGCACAAAGAATCATTTCAGCAATGTCTGCGGACTGAAAGGTCCGGTGTGTTGCCAAAACTTCACGGGACGGCAAAGCCGCTGCGGCCTTCGTAAGCCACGAGCGATAAAGGTCCGTTTTCTCTGTCCACGCTGCCAAACTATTGTTTAGCGAGTCGATTGACACTTTCTGCAAAAGATCGGAAATAGCCGTGCCATAAAATGGCTCAACATCTCCGTTGTTTTTATCAAGGTAAAGACCCCAGACAGCTCTCTCCATCAGGTACTGTGAATTGCGTTGAGTAATCTTTTCTCCGCTCAATTGATCCCAAACAGCACCAAATACGTGTTCAACCGAAACATCATCGGCACAGACATGGCTGCTTTGCGAACAGGCTTGAGAGTGATTGCAAGGCGCACAAGGCGCTTCACTTTTTAAAACAATAGACTGATTTGAAAAAGCTGACGTTTTGATTGGATCACTGCTCCCAATAGCAATTTCCACAATCGGAGTTCCCGACTGAGCCGCCATGTGCTTAATACTTGTGTCGCCAGTCACCAACAGTGCCGCATTTTGCAAATGCTTTCTCGCTTCCGTCAGATCACAGATCAAAAGATCTTTTTCAGAAAAAACTTTCAACAAGGATTCTCTTTCAAAAGAGGCGCCAAGGACCAGCACTTCATAATCAACAAGAGAAATTTCGATAGTGCGTTTGAGTTGGAAAAACTTTTCCAAGCCCCAGTTTTTTTTCTTATCACTTGTCAGACACTGTAAAAGAACAAGTTTGATTTTCTTCTTAGAAGCCACTGACGCCAAGGGCGCTCCAACAGGAATATCGAAAGCCTTTCCCAAAAGCTCCACATAGTGAAACAAAGACTTTTGGTTTCCTGAAAAACGATCATTAAAGTAACGAATCCAACGATTCGAAAGGCCTTTGAAACGTCCGTCTTCCTGATAAAGGCCTCTTTTATCAGCGATATTCAACGCTCCCAAAAGATAGCCGCTTAATTTATTGTGAGTCAGATTAATAGCCAAATCATAAGATTCGCCATTGAGGCTTTCCACCAAGTTTTCTACTTGGGTGTAAGACCAAAGAATATTGAACGAAGCTTCTCCCATGCCTTTTTGCAAAGCTTCACGGTCAAAGAAGATATATTTATCCACAACACCTTCCAAGACGCGCTCTACGTTTGCAAATTGACGATTCAACAACAAGTGAATTTCAGCATCAGGATGCTTTTCACGAAGACCTTTTAAAAGAGGTCCCTGTTGGATAATGTCACCTAATCTTAGCAATGAGAGAACCAGAATCTTCATTATTTCACCAACTCACCGAGCACGCGGAAAATTTGTTTTTTATTCTCAGGCATCACAGAAGCTTCCACTACCGGCAAAACATCTTTGATAGAAAGAAGATTGTTCTGTTGAATGTATAATGCCTTGATATTGATACCGAACTCTTCAAAATGATACTTCACTGAATCCAAAGTACGGCCCGTGAGATGAGCAAAGATCTCTGAAAAGAAATTCACTTGCTGGCCCCAGCACTCGCGGAAAGATAAAACGTAGGATCTTTGCGCGATCACTTCTTGGAATAGTTCCGTCTTAAAGATGTCTTGGCCTTCTTGAACGATCACGACTTCAACGCGATCTTCAAGTTCAGGAAACTGCGAGCGGAAAACAGGAAGCAAAGACTCGCGAGATTCAACCACAGTAATTTTCAGATGAGGATCGACATCCGCCAAAGCCGCGATATGGAATCCTGAACCTAAGCCAACGACAACAACATGCGCCGTTGGAATCACTCCCAAAGAATAAACCCACTTCAAGCCTTCACCGCGAGGGTCACGCAAAGAGGCCAAAGATTGGCCTGCTTCAAATGGGATCAAAGACGACTCATGGTTTTCAGAAAAAGTGATCATCGACATGTTAGGCAACCTTTTGTGAAGCTAGAATTTTCTTCTTAAGATCACGAACTTCTTTATGGTCAGGGTTCCACAAAAGAACTCTTTCCATTTCAAGAAGGGCTCTATCCACCTGACCAGCCGTGCAGAAAAGGTTGATCAAAACCAAAGACATATCTTCGTCTTCTTCTACTGACGAAAGATAAGATTGCAAAGCCTCAATGGCTTTTTGGATTTTTCCATCACGCAATCCCCAGTTTGCAGCCAAGTGCACCGCGGTTCTGTTTTGTGGATTGATATCGATAGCCGTTTCAATATTCGCCCAGGCCAATTCGATATCACCGAACTGATTGTGCACCATCGCAAGGCCCACCCAGGCTTTATCATTGTTGGAATTGATTTCTACTGCTTTACGGAAGCAATAAAGAGATTTATCAAAGTCATTGCGTTGTACTTCCAAAGTTCCGAAGTTCACGAGCAAAACATCAGACTGAGGATTCATCGTGTAGGCTTTATTATAGTATTCTTCAGCGCCATCAAAGTCGCCCTGACGTACAAAAATATTTCCCATATTCTTGTACACTTCAAAAAGATGGTCATTTTCTTCCGTCAAAACGGCCAAAGCTTCATAGTATTTATCCAAAGCTTCTTGATCGCGGCCCAGCTTATATAAAGACGTCGCATATCTATAAAGACTTTCAAATCCATAATCGACTTCAATCAAAGTTTTACGTGCAATCAAAGCTTCCTGAACGCGAGAGGAGCGCTCAAGACATGTCGCCAAAAGATTCAAAGTCATAGGATTGCGAGAATCCTGATTGCTGGCTTGACGAAGCAAGTTCATCGCCAAAGGGTACTCTTTGTGTTTCATCAAAACGCGCGCGTTCTTAATAAATGTCGCGACACGAGCATCAAGAACAGAGACTTCTTTTTCCGGTTGAACTTCCGCATCGAAATCGGCGATGGCCTGTTGCGGGTCAAAATAGATTTTGCCAGTCACCTCGTTATGAGATTCGGCATTTGAATTTACTCCAGAAATTTCACTGGACTTTTGAACGATCTGATTTTCCAACATCTGCATTTGTCTCCTCGAAGAGTTTCCAGGAGCAACACAGATGCCAATAGGTCTTTTTGTGTTTTATTAGATCTGGGGCAAGTTCAGCCATGAGTTTGACTCTTTTGCCGAACTCGCCGTCATGATTTTGTCAGGAAAATTTTTCCTAGACCTCTTCATCCAGACGCTGATTGAAGGTCTTGCTTTTGTAACCACCGACAGCTTTGCGGCTGCGACGGACTTCTTGCAATTCCTTGATGATGGAGTTTTTCGCCATCTCGATACATGCAAGAACTTGAATATCTTGCTCGATGATGCGGGCAACGTATTCGTCTTTAATCGCCAACGCCTCTTTCACTTCGCGACGATGATCTTCTTGGATCATGCCCGCCTGAGCGACTTCGCCGTGAGCTTTTTCAATTTGCGCATCTACGTACTTCAAAACGTCTAAAATTCTTTCGCGTGTTTGATAGAAGTGTTCAAGATTGTCGAACTGCCCTTGGGCAAAATTCGCCAATTCTACTTCATTCAAAGAATAGAATTTTTCGAGGTAATGATTCTTTTCGTTCAACAAGGTGATAATTCTCGTCATGTCCCCTCCGTGGAAAATCAGCCCGCTTTTTGCCCTGAACCGTCTGTTTCTTTTTTCAATTTCTCAACTGCTTGCACCCATCCATCATAAAGAGTCTGAAGCAGCTTCAGATTCGTTTTTAATGGCTCCGGATCACCAGAAATATTGGCTTTCGTGTATTGCTCCATCATGAACATGTAGAGTTGTTCAAGCTGAACAGCCACATCTCCGCCCACTTTATGGTCCAGAGTGTTGTTCAACTCCATGATGATATCGAAAGCACGGCCGATGTTCATACCACGGTCCGCGATCTTCTTTTCCTCAGCCGCTTTGATTGCCAGCTTCGTGAATTTGATAGCCCCTTCATAGAGCATCAGAAGAATCTTTTCCCGGCTCGCACTCTGCACCGAGGTGTTCTTGTATTTCTGATAAGCATTTTTGTTCATAGTCCCTCACTACATCCTTCAAAAAAATCAAATTACTTATGCAGGTTTGGCAGCCATTGCCGCGACACGGGCCTGTTGGGCATTCATGTCGGACATCTTCTGCTCTAGGTCCGCGAACTTTCTGCGCAGACTTTCTTCTTTTCTTTCCAACTGGCGCTCTTTCGTTTCAATCCGCGTGTTCGCCTGATTGATTCTGTCTTGCAGACCCTTCTTACGATTCGAGATCGTTCCGAATTGTCCATTCATCAGATTGCCAATTTCCCTTTTCAAGCCCGACACAAACCCTGTATTGAAGCCGTCTCCACGGAAGAAGGCTGCGACCCCTTGAGGATTTGCGTTCAACACTTTGTTGAACTTGTCTTGGCTGAAATTCAAAGTACCGTTTCTGTTAAATTCAATTCCCAATTCATTCACACGACGGATCGGAGTTTCCACTCCCAATTGCGGATTCAGGATGATGCGACGAAGGCTGTTTTCAACCGAACGAAGCATCCCGTCGCCCCCCAATGGCCCCAGACGCGGATTCTTACCGTCACTCCCCTGCAACTTGCTTTGCTTTTGGATGAACTCCAAAGCTGCGTTGTAGGAGTCGACAAAACTTTTGATTTTGCCGCTGATGACTTCCAAGTTTTCTTTCACGCTCATACGGATCTCACGACCCGGTGCTGCCGATTTCAAATCCAACGTGACTCCCGGAATAAGATCCGTCGTCTTGTTGTCGGGCAGCTCGATTTCAAAACCGTTCACTTTGACCTTCGCGTTCTTGGCTTCCCGCGATTGATCGAAGTACATATCCTGGTCACCGTCCAAAAGATAAATCTTTGGAAAGGTCACCTGATTGTCATTCCCTGTAGAAAGACCCGAAATCATGATGCGGAATGGATTTTCTGCATCTTTGCGGTCTTCCAACACTTGGGCCGTCAATCCAAGATTGGAGTTGTTGATCTGTTTTACAACTCCTTCCAAAGTGGAATTCGCGCCATTGATATAAACTTCTTTTGTTCCCTCTGGAGTCTCAAACTTGATGTAACCCACACCAATTTGCGTCTCGTTCTTATCCGGAAATCCGTTTGAGATCGCTCCCGGTTTTTGCGCCAATTGCACAACTTCCAAAGAGTAATCCCCAGGAACCGCCGTCTGCGGGTCTACTTGCCCGTCAATAACGTTCGGATCTCCGCTGATAAATTTCTTATCCAAAAAACCTTTTGTCGAAGTCAGCTCCGAAAGATTTTTGGTGATGTCATTCACCTTTGTCTCCAACTCGCCTACGAGTTTGAGTTTGTCTTCTTGCTGCGTCTTCTTGGCTTCCATTTGTTTCACAGGAATGCGCTCAGCTTCCATCAGCTGATCGACTATGTTAGGTGGTAGCCCAGAGGCCATGCCTGTAATACGAAATCCTGCCATGAATTCATTGTGTCAAAATGATTCACTAATCGTGAGTCAATTAAATGTCTCTCAGAAGGGCCAGGAGAGCGGATTTCCAGGCTCAGATACAATTAAACTCGCAGGGATTTTGACAGAGAGGTATTTCTCTGGACGTCGATCTAGGCAGCAAATGCTTGGATTACTAGAATATTTAAGCGGAGCGCTTGAGCAACTGTCCTCTTGGAGAGTTGTCAGAGGGAAGACTCCACAATTCGAGTTCAGGGATTCTGCGAATCACCGTTCCTAAGTTGTCTTTCACGATCACAAAGCGATTTCCAGAGTCTTCCGCCAACTCCACGGTCCACTTGTGCTCTTTCATCGCAGGCAAATTGCGCAGATGTTCCATCGCTCTTTCAAGCTGTTCATCACTCATCGGCTCGCGCTGTTGTTCTTGATTTTGACTGTAGGTTTCTTGTCCGTTGGCGTCGCGATCATGGGTCTCATCAGACTTAATAGTCTTCCCGATGTTCTCTACAGAGCGCACCTTTGTGTCTGGAAGAATATTGGAAATCAGTCCTTTGATATTCATACGAGGAACTTATCGGAATTCCCGAAATGAAACTTGAATTCCGGGATGTTCGTCTGGTTTAATACCAAATTATGTTTACAGAATTTCTTTATAAAATCGATTTGATCTATATTTTTTTGGCAAATCTCGCCGTGCTTGTCGCAGCGACTCTGGTTTTTTATTTCTTCGGAAAAAGCCGACACCACAAAGAACGCAATGTGATTAACGAGATCCTTCCCACGAGTATTCTGGGTCTGCTGGCCTTGCTTTTAGGATTTACATTTTCCATGTCGATTTCGCGATTCGACAATCGCAAGCATCTTGTTTTAAAAGAGGCCAATTCTATTGGCACAGCCTATCTAAGAACAGATCTTCTTCCCTCTCCACAAAGGGAGCAGGTGAAAACACTTTTGCAAGAATACACGGCTCACCGTCTGACGTTCTTTCAAAACATTCGCACGAATACAGCGGACTATCAGAAAAAGTCACAAGATTTGCAGACACAGATTTGGAAAACCGCGGTGGATGTTTCTGGCTCTTTACAAGGGCCTGTGACAAGCCTTGTGATTCAATCTTTGAATGATGTGATCGACACCGATGGTGAACGCGTTTTTGCCACTTACGATCATGTTCCTGAAGTCGTCTATTACGTGATTATGCTCATCACTCTTTTAGGAGTCGGCTCTTTAAGCTACGTCGTCGGGGCCAAAGGGCAAAGAATGTTAGCTCCTCTTTTTCTTTCCGTGCTTTTTGCATTGGTGATTGGGCTTATTCAGGATTTAGATCGTCCCGGCCGCGGCATGATACAAATCGGCGAAGAGAGTTTAATTCAACTCCAACAAAGTTTTAAATAAACTGCGTAAATATATTATTGAAAAGGATTGCGAGGATGCCTGTTGAGCTTGGCTCGATGCCCTTCGCTGTCCAGAACCTCACTGAAAAGAGGTGCTTCGTCCTCTTGCTTGGGTTCCGCCGCCACATCTTTATCTGGCGGACTGTGAACTTGGGGTTCTTTGGGAACATTGCTGTGAACAATGTTTGAAATAATCTTTCTAAAAAAAGTCTGCTTTTGCGGAATCTTGTCAGGCATAAAAACCTCTCTTGCGAGCTGCTTCACACCTTTCGATTTTATCAAACTTAGTTTGCTCCGATACATGCAAGTTGGCAAACTTGGTACTCACCGTTAGTACCCCAGGAAGACCTAAATCCCCCTGGGTAGGTTGGTACCGAGAGGGAACGGAGGTACCCTCTCAGATCAAACTCTTTCAATTCTTATATTAGATCAATTTCAAAGCCGAGTTAGGCATTGCGTTCGCTTGTGCTAACACGCTTGTGTTGGCTTGCAACAATACTGAGTTACGAGTTGACTCAGCTGATGCCAAGGCTACGTCAGTGTCACGGATACGAGAGTTCGCAGCAGAGATATTCTCGTGTTGCACACCCAAGTTATCAACAGTGGATTGCAATCTGTTTTGAAGGGCACCGAGATTTGCGCGGTAACCGTTCACTTGAGATTGAGCCGAATCGATTTGCGATAAAGCTTCCTGCGCACCAGACTTAGAAGAGAAGTCGAAACCATCAATTCCTAAGCTTGCAGTTGTCGCATCTGTTTCACCTGCGTTGAAGGAGATTCTGTCAGCTTCTTGATCGTTACCGATACCGACTTGGAAGTCGAATTTATCACCGGAACCATCGAGAAGTTTAGTTGTTCCAAATTTAGTTGTTTGCGTGATACGTTGCGCTTCTGATTTCAATTGTTGGATCTCTTTATCAAGAAATCCGCGCTCTACGTCACCTACAGTATCAGAAGAAGCTTGAACACCTAGTTCTCTCATACGAGTCAAGATGTTAGAGATTTCACTCAAGCCACCCTCTGCTGTTTGCACCATTGAGATACCATCGTTGGCGTTACGGCCAGCTTGGCTCAATGATCTGATTTGCGATTTCAAGTTTTCACTGATCGCCAATCCCGCTGCATCGTCAGCAGCTTTATTGATGCGGGAGCCAGAAGACAATTGCTCCATTGATTTACCGATCTGGCGCTGAGAGTTAACCATAGTTCTCTGAGCATTGATCGCGGATACGTTAGTTGAAATTCTCATTCCCATTTGGGACCTCCATATAGCGGCACGCCTTATACCTACTTAGGTCGCACCTATTGTTACTTGTTGTGACTCCACTTTTGTCTTGGCTCCCTGCAAGCGAAATCTCATTTGGCAGTCACTCCATTTGAGCTTCTCAAGAGCGTTCGACTTAGTTTCGTCGTTGCTTGTGACATACCTTTCGGCGAGGTCTTGGAAGGCTTTAGTCGCGTCCAGCAAAACTGGACCATCATCCAGCAAAAGCTAGACTAAGGTTGTGAAAACAAGCCCATTGAAGAGCCTTTTTCAAGACAAAGGTCCAGCACAGAACAAAGTCCACCCCGACAAAAGGAAAAGGTGCCAGGGGATTTTTTACGTCTACACCGCATCCAAAACTCGGATGCACTAGAGAACAGGAGCAAAAGAACTTAGGTCCAGACAGAGGAAGCACTTTTGCAGAGCAAGATCGCATGGGAAGAAAATCATTTATTTGTCACACCGAGTTTCCATATCACATAACAGCGAGATGCATTAATCGTGAGTGGTTTGCTACTGACATGAATCTCGTATGGAAAACAATGACGAGACAATTGCACTTCATTCACCTGGCATATGGTGTTCGTATTCACGCATTCGTCTTGATGAGCAATCATTTCCACCTAATCGCACGAGCACCAGAGGGAAACCTCAGTGAAGCAATGCAATTTTTTATGAGTGAAACCGGAAAAGATTTGAGAGATTGGAGCGACCGAATTAATAGGACTTATGGATCACGCTTTCACAGAAGTTTAATTTCATCGCCACTGTACTATCTACATGCATATAAGTACGTCTATAGAAATCCGATCGAAGCAGGAATCTGCAAAAGCGTTGAAGACTATGAATTTTCAAGTTTAAAGGGATTATTGGGAGAAGGCCCAATAGAAGTTCCAATATTCGACGATGGGAACTGGGAAAATTGGGAATCAAGAACTCAAACACTCAATTGGTTAAATACTCAACCGGATCGAGGAAGCTGGGAACAAGTTCAGAAAGCTTTAAAGAAAGAAGTTTTCAAACTTGCGAGGCAGAACAATCGCCCTTCGGTTCTCGAGAATGATGCGCTGTAGACGCAAAAAATCCCCTGGCACCTTCGAAAATCCCTGGGAGCGGGTGCTCCCAGGGTGGGCTTAAGACACGAGAGGTTTATGTGGGCGACCCCTCATTCTCGAATGAGGCCATATCCCAGAACAGGCCCCATCCGATATCCGTAGTTTGTACGAATTGTGATTCTTAAATTATATTTTTGATTAAACCAGTTTCAGTGCAACGTTTGGCAATTGGTTGGCTTGAGCCAACACCGATACCGCCGTATTTTGCAAGATACTTGCTGATGCCATTTCTGCCGTCTCTTTCGCGATATCTGTGTCACGAATACGAGAGTTCGCAGCTGACAAGTTTTCGTAAGAAACATCGAGGTTACTTACTGTAGATTCCATTCGAGATTGCATCGCACCGAAGTTCGCACGCAATGCACCGACTTTCGAGATCGCTCCGTCCACCGCTTCAAGCGTGTCACGGGCACTGCTCTTATCATCCACGGCAATCCCGCTGATTCCCAAAGAGCTGGTCGTTGCATCTGCATCGAATTCGAAAGCGATAATATTATCTTCACCTCCGTTAGGACCGACGTGGAATTCTAATTTTCCACCGGAACCATCCAGGAGTTTTGTACTACCGAAAGTAGTGGTTTTAGCGATACGATCCGCTTCTTGGATCAACTGCTGAGCCTCGTTATTGAGGAATCCACGTTCGACATCGCTGACAGTATCCGAGGCTGCTTGTACTCCGAGCTCGCGGAGACGAATCAAGATATTAGAGACCTCGCTGAGACCACCCTCACCCACTTGTGAGAATGAAATCGCATTGTTCGCGTTGTTACGCGCTTGCGAGATACCTCTTAACTGTCCTTTAAAGTTTTCTGAGATCGCCAAACCGGCGGCGTCGTCGGAGGCGTTAACGATACGAGAACCCGACGCTAATGCTTGCGCTGAATGCTCCGCACGTTTTTGTTGTTTTGAAAGCACGCGTTGTGCTGCGATAGATGCAGTATTGGTAGCGATTCTTAAGCCCATGAGAACCTCCTAAGGGATTGAGATCACTTCCGCTGATGTGTATGGAATTGAGACATGAACCTAGGTCGCACCACTTACCTTCAGAACACTCTGTAATCCCGTCAACGTACTATGATCTGGTATTTAAATTTTTCTTACTAACTCACTTACAAATTAATTTTTAAATTTAAGGTTGGAAAAAGTTCCTCGGGATCAAGGTGACTGATGTCTCGATCGTCGAGGAACCATTTGCCACGGAGGTCTTCTCTTTGAGGAGCTCTTAGGAGAGCTTTTTTGGAGGAGGTTTACCGCAACTTTTATTCCCAACAAGTAACAGCAAACTATTCGGACCATGGTCTAGAAAACTTTAGGCCTTGGTCTAGTTTTTTTTATTACAACGTGCCTAACCCCTGATTTTATTGAAATTTTAGATTCAAAAAATATTCGACAAAGGTCCAGGAAGACCCCGACCAAGGACGTGAAAGCGATGTTTTATCGAAGGGTTATGTTACAGAAGGTAGATACCTAGCGTTCTTGAATACGCAGAATATTGAATCCTGCCATGGTCGATGAACTCATCATCACACGCTCAACGTAATCACGAAGGGCTTCCTTTTTGACGCCCTTGTAGTCGTTACTTCCATCGCGAACGCCGTTGCTGGCGTGAACCATATAAAGCACGCCATTCTCACGAATAAGAAAACCCATATGAGAAACATCCAATTCCGTCCCAATGGCTTTTTTCAAATTCCAGTTAGGACGAACTACGTGAAAAATAGTTCCGCTAGGAATGTGATCTTCCAAAGCCGGATTATCTTTAAGGTCTTCTTTAGAGATATACGGAATTTTTCCCAACTCTTTTTTAAAGCCACGACTCATCTCCAAGAAGTCTGTGCCCTTCATGCGGAACCAATTGTCCTTCTCAATCCAAGTCTGAGACCACTTAGTTTTTCCGCCAGCAATAGCACCGGTGATGTCTTTGACGAAGCCCGCTTTAGAATTATTAGGAATCCAGTCCACACTCGGAAAGTGATTGCGGGTCTTGTATGAAATACGCCCGTCTTTATAACGAATTTTATTGAGAGTCTGTTTGAACTGTCGAGAATCAGACGACAATGCTAAAGCCAAAACAGTTTCAACGAACGTCGTGCAATCAAAGCCGTCAAAACGATACAGAGGCCCTTTGCTCACATCCCCTGCCTCACCCTCACCAAGAGGGTCGACGACGTAAGGGCTCTTTTCAGCTAAAAAGATATTTGCATAAAAACTTACTCTAGATGAAACAGGCTCATTCATCACATAGGAAGCCGAGGCCTCTTGATAGAGGGAGTCTAGAATCCCCTCTGTGCGCTCAAAAACCCCTGTCTTCGGAGCATCCGACGACACTGATGTATATGCAGGCACAGGCAATAAGCTAACTGCCACAAGCATATATAAAAGAGTTTTCTTCATAAGCACCTCAACACGGTCTTATAAAGCAAAAAAGGGACTCAATCAGAACATATATAGGCAGGGAAGACGCTCCCCGACTGTGTATCAATTTGACACTGCGACGGTTTCAGTCGCAGGTCTTTGGATTATTTTAATTCGTGGATGGATTCTGGATAGTAAGTGGCAAAGCGGGTTAGCAGCTTGCTTTTGATGACGTCGTCTTGGTTGGCTCTAAGGCTTTCCTTCATGAACTTGATGACGTCGTCCTTAGGGGCGTTGTTGTTCTTAAGCATGATAAGAGCGGTCGTGATATTGAGCGAGTCTGGACTCCATCGCCCTTGCGAATCCAGCATGGCCGGACGAGAAATCTCACCTCCGAAAAAACGAATTTTGTCTTCAGTTTGTACGTTCATATGGTTAACCATGTTGATGAGCTGACCACGGATAAAACTGTCGTCAGGCCCCATCATTTTTACGGCGTTTTCAAAAAGGGAAATATTGAAACTTCCATTTTCATTGATCTTGCTCATCGAGTATTCCAGCAACTCGCCGTATTTTGGATCGGAATCGAGCACACTCCCCAGACTGATCCACACCGCGATATGTTCTGCGTTCGGACTGTCTTTAAAAAACTCTTTGGCTTTATAAAAAGAGGCAGCGACAACCTCGTCACTCATAAGCGGCTTCAAATATTCATTGAGTGCGTAAAACGAGTCCTCAACGTTCATTTCGCGAAACTCTCCCGCGCCCACGGAATCTTTTTTCAAAACCGGATTTATTTGTACCGAGGTCGCTCCGGGTTTTTTATCCGTTGATGCTAAATCGGCCTGCTCGGGGCTCCCATCATCATTCGAACGTTCTTTTTTATCAGTACTCATGAAATAAAGAGCCAATCCAAGAACGGGCGCTAATATCACGATCCAAACCTTTTTCATATGATATCACCTGTTCTTAGATTTTATTTGCCCTTCAACTTACCAACAATGCCCGTTTGATACCCGTAGATGGCGATATAAAAATAATTGATCGCCCTTCTTCCCACAGGAGCGGGAGCTCCTTTTGCAGTGACCGCTTTCTGGACGTATCCCTCCAGCGAGTCACTCAGCTGTCCGCTGTCTCTAAAGTATCCGGAGCTTCCCACCGGGATCGCCAATGCGATTTTCATATTTAAAGTGGGCACTTCTGTATTTTCGATAACTTCCAGATTGTAAACCTTCCCCCACGGATCGTAGATTTTCACATAGTCTTCTTCCAAACCATTCACGCTGAGAGCATGTGTCATACCCGACTTTTTCCACGTGCATTTGTAATCGGAAGACTCCCAATAATCCCGAGCCTCATCAGATCTTACTTTGACAACTTTTTGCGGATAACAATCGCGAATGATGGCTGACCCACGCGCAAAATTATTGTTTTGTCCAACGGTCAAACCTTTCACCAGCGATTCGGCATTCCATTCATTCGTCAGAACTTGGAACTTTTTGCTGATCACTTCGCCCTGATATTTCGCCTTATTCAAGTTCCCAATGGACGGATCAATGTGACTGAAAAGGTTGTACAAAGCCTTATCCGTTTGAGTTCCACCCGAAGCCCAATTTGTTTTAGCGAGGTTCCCCACTTGATAAATCACATCTGAATAAAACGAAGTTCGCGCATTGAGATCGGCAATAGCACTTCCGTCCTCCAATGAAGGCAATTTACTTTTCCATAAAAAGAGATCCTGCAAAGTTTCGCCCTGTGAAGAGTGGACGGCCCCCAGAGTAGACATCGTCAAAGAGACGGCTCCACACCATCCGGCATCTCTTTTAATATTGCTGTTTCCGGTCGCACTCGCAATGTAAGTAGCCAATTGAGGGGCCGACTGAGACAACAACGGCACGTGAGGTTTCACACAAAGGCCGGTCTTGGCGTAGTCGCATTTTTCAACTCTTCCCCACAACACGCCTTTTCCTTTTGCGTAGTCGTCCTCCGTAGCACACTTGGCAGCATTCATGGCAATAACACTGCTTCCTTGGGCCACGGAGATATTGTGCAAACCACCTGCCGTATTAAACTTCAAAGTACCATCTGCGACATTTTTTAAAACGCCGACCACAGACCAATACTTATTATCTACGTCAGCACTCCCGCAAGCCGCATGGGAGAGATAATATTTTTCAATAAAGCTCTTACAAGCGGCAACACTCGCAGTCGCTTCTTTGGAAAAATTCTCGGTCACGTAAGAATAATATCCAGGACCCGTGTCATAAAACTTATACAGAGCACAAGATCTGAGTGAACCATAGTTTGTTGCGGGACTTGGCAAATAAGCTTCCGCACCCAGTTGTGCGAGGCCGATGAGATCTTGGGCCGGCAGTCGTATTTGCGCCGTTGTAAATTGAACGGTTTCTGTGGCCACCGCTTTAGTTACATTGTTCTGACAGGCGATGTAATAGGTATAAGGAGTGCCTGCGGTAAGTCCCGTAAGTCCGTGTCCATGTATTTGCGCTCCCGTCGTTCTGAAAACCGACTTCATACTTGCAAAGCTTTCATCAGAGCGAGAGTACTTGCAGGTTGCATTCCCCGGCGTCTGCAAATAGAGCGTCGCCGACAGAGAGCTCGTCAACACGCCGCTAGGCCTTACGTACTTTAAGACAAAAGAACCCGAAGACGTCTGTGCAGAGGCCCCTTCAGAGACGAGCGTACTTAATAATGAAATTGTTAGAAGTGACGCTTCTCGAAAGTGTCTCAAAAAGAAAAACATTTTCATTCTATTTCCCTCACCTAAGTATAGATCGTATGCCCCTTCCAAAATCTTTAATAGAAGTCTAAAACTTCCGCGTAATTTTTAGCCAAAGTGTTCCTAAAATTCCGTCGGACTTTTTTTCTGTCTCATTTTGATTTTTCCTTTTTTGTGCTGCCCCATATCCAATTTTTAATGATCAAACGAGGCTCATGAAAATGCGGAGAACTTATTCTAATCACAATGAAAACTGGGATTTTCTCTCGGGAAATAGTGCATTTGCTCTATTTATACTTTGCTTATTTTTATTGACTGAAATTCACCTTCAACAGTTCTATGCGTTTCATAAAGTATTCAATCTAGTTTTATTAGGAGACGTTCTTATGAAAAAAACGATTTTAGTTTTGAGTGCTCTCTTCACAACCTTGGCAATGCCGATGGCTTACGCCCAAGAAGAAACCACTCAACAAATTTCAACAACTGTAAAGGCTCCCAGCTATTTCCTGACTTACAGTTATTATAAATATGATTTGCAAGGAACGAACAACGCCAACACTCGTATCTATGGTTTTGATGCTTCCACTGTTGATTTGAATATGATCACGGCGACATGGCTTTACAGCCCCGAGTGGACTTTGCTTGCGTTTGTTCCACATATTAAAAACATGGTCGAAACAAAATATGAACCGATTCCTGGCGGGCTCAACTTCAAAACCCGCGACTACACGGAAGGTTTGGGCGATGTGCGCTTGATGGCGATGACTCCTCTGCACGCAAGCGAACAACATCTTGTCTTGGGAGACATCAGCGTGACTCTGCCTACCGGAAGCATTGATGAAACATTCACTTCCAATCCTGCACAAAATGCCGCTTACAATATGCAATTGGGATCAGGAACGCCCGATCTGATCTTGGGCTCAACTTACACTTACACACCTGTAGCGAAATGGGTGAACTCAGCCCGTGGTCAGGTGACTGTGCGCGGAGGCAGAAATTCCAGTGGCTGGGCCTTGGGAAATGAGTTCCTCACAACTCTTTCAAGCAAATACCAAGTGAATAAATATTTCGAGTTCGGCGTTGCTGGAAACTACAAAGCCCGTGATGCCGTTCAAGGTCGTGACGACAAGTACGAGTTGAATAACAACTGGAACGGAACTGCCAAAGGTGATGGGCACCAATACTATCACGCTCCGCAAATTAATTGGGATACCGAGCTTATTGCCAAGGTAACAAGCCCGGCTTTTTACGGTGCCAATGCGTCTCTTGAAGGAGGCGTTTCCTTCTGGAGAGATGCGATCAATAAAGACGACATCCGCCTGGACATGCCCTATTGGCTATCAGCTTCTGTGACTGGCAGTTTCTAAGACAGTCATGAAAGAATCACACCCCTCTGAGAGGCTCTATTGACAGGGCTCTCGGAGGCTCTTAAAAATGGGACCTTCGCTATAAAATTCGGGAGGTCTTTGTTATGAAATCTCTGGCTTTCTTCCTGTTCTTTGGCGCTCTCTCTGCGCAAGCCGCTGTGCTTTCTCCAAGCTCTGTGGAAGTGAAATTTTCCTATATGGCAGAATTCCAAACAACGGATACTTCCGATGCTGTCACTTTGGCTGATACGCACATGCAACATCTTTTTGGATACCTGCAATCTCCCGCCATGGTTTCCAAATATAAAATCAACGAAGACACTCCAGGTGTGGGAGCTCCTCGCCTTCCACTCAATTACGAGATTCTGAAAAATAAAAAGAAAGCCGGCGTTCGTACGATCGCTTACAAAACGTCAGGCATCCTGCTCTTGAATAAAAAAATGGCCAAGGATCTGATCGCCGAAGGCTCTTGGAAAATCACTCTGCCTTCGGACCTCGATAATTTCTATGAAGAGAAATGCACGGATGAGCACTACAACTCTTACGGCGATTTCTGGTACTTCTATGATCCATTCCGTGAGGGCTGTGAGTTCTTACGTGAATCTCCGCTGGCTTCTCAAGTCGTCATCAAAATCAGCGCAATTAAAAATCAGTTGGAAGATGCCACTGCGGAGTTGGAAAAAATCCGTGGCGACAACGACAACGGAGACCTTTTCCAAATCACAACGATCAATGGTTTTTCCGAAGACGCTAAGAATCCCGGCGACGATGGCCGCTTGAGTTTTGAAGAAGTCAATCAATGGCTGCGCCAAGCGGGCTTTAAAGAAACGATCGTTGCAAAATACCAAAACCGTCCTATGCACCAGTTTGAAAAATCCGTGAACAAAAAAGATGGCTCAACCATTCAGATCCGCATCACCCGCCTTCTTGCTGAAACAGCTGTAGCGAGCAAAAACGTGACCTTCGCCAAATTCTTTAAACACGCGATAATGAACGCGGACGTCGTGATCTATGCAGGACACTCGGGTCTTGGTGGAAATCTTGATATCGGCTCTTTAGAAGAAAAAGCAGGGCCTTTGGAGTTCAACCCCCGCAAACGTCAGATTTTCTTTTTCGATGGCTGCTCTAGTTATTCTTACTATCTTTCGATGTTTGAAGAACAAAAGAGCAAAGGAAAGATTGATATTTTAACGAACGGGCTTTCAAGCTACTTTGCTTACGAAGCTCCGATTCATATCGCTTTGATGAAACAACTTTTCAGAGTGAATGCGAATCCTTCTTGGGGCGAAATCCTTAAAGATATGGAAAAGCCCCTGGAAGGTATGACTTTTATGCTTAACGTTGGTTCGCTTTAATCCAGTTCTCTAGAACTGAGGCGTCCTGCCAGCGCAAAGACTTAAGATTCTCGACGGTGTTCACGATGGCAAATTGCACAGAGCTCTGTCGAGGTTGAGTCACTAGCAAATCCAGAATACCCGCGTAGACTGCCGGGCTGTCCGACGGAAGAATATGCCCGGCATTTTCAACGACGATCACACGAGCCGGTTTTCCACTGGCCAAATAATTCTTTAGAACTTCAATTTGGTTTTTCAAACGCTCTGGATTCTCTTGTCCTGCAAAAACAAAGTCGCGAGTACGCTTTTCTGCTGTAAAATCCCATTCTGGAAACTTGAAATCTTCCACGGCACGAGCAATCGTCACATAGCCTGATTTGATATCAGAGACGCGAGGATTCTCTCCGTAAAACTCGGCATCGGCCTTGATATTCGCGTCCACGGTTTTTCCCCAATGAGAAGCATAAGCACTGTCACGGAATTGACGAATCCAGATCGGCGCCATGAACGGATTTAAACGCAGCCAATTTTCCCAAAGTTCTGCGTTCTTAGCGGCTTCCGGATCAGCCTCTGTCGCCGTTCCCAAAGGAACTGTCTCAATGATATGAGGGAATAATTTCGAATCCAAGAAAGCGCCCACAGAAGAACTATAAGACAACGTCACAGGAAGAGCCTTTTTAATTCCCAAGGAAGTGACCAACGCTTCGATGTCACCCGCAAGCTCGGCAGCACGAATGCTGTTATCAAATTTAAAATAGGGAGTCTCGTACTTCTCTAAACCCGCCACAGACAAGGGATGCGCCGTCAAAGAAGGCATCAAGAGATTCCAGCCCTGTTGCGCCAAGGCTCGCACCGCACGATCATTTGGAGTCAAAGCGCGATTTACACCTGGAAGTAAAATCAACGTCGGACCATTGTCATTTTTGACGATGTGTTCGTAAGCGATAACTTTACCGCGAGAAAGTCGGAGGTACTCCACCTCCGCAAAAGAGAACGAAGAAACAAAAAGAAGAGCGAAAAATAAAACCCATTTTTGCATCATAAATAAATCCTCTGAGGCGAGAGTTAACAGAGCCCCTCAGAGAAAGCAAAAAATTTTAATAGAATGAAAACTCTAAAGCTTGCCCTCTTCAAGAATGGACCGCTTAAGGCCAGGGTAGTTGCGGCGCTGACGGGCTGCTTGCGCTTCTTCTTCGTTCGCTAAACGAAATTCAAAGCTGTTTTTGGGATCACCAAAGCCCAAACGAGCCAGGGTGTTTTCTTTTGCCAGGTGATTAAAGAACCCTGTGAAAAAATCAAATCTGTTCGCACCTAGAACACCACCGCCGGAGTCACGGATGACAATATAGCCGTCATGTACTTCTCCGTTAGGCATGACCGCTCCCACCAAACGAGGCACGTAAATCACATCACCTGCGTTGTAGTATTTAAGATCTGCCGCCGCAGAAAAATACGGGTCCAAACAACTGCTACGCACACCATAACCATAAGGGCATGTATTTAAATCGACTTCAATAAAGCGCGGAATTTTTTCTTTGGTGGAGTGATAGTTGTACGACGTGATCTTACCTTCATCTTCCACGAAACAAGAGCCTTGCATCAAACACTGCTTATAGTCCGCATCACACAACGTAACCAAAGTGTAACCATCGGGCGAAAGCAGATCGCGCAGATTACCGTTGGAACATTTTGCTTTGTTTTGATGAATGGTCGGTTTGTAGTAAATAGTGGGATTCATCGAAAGGCCGTCAGAATTTTTTGAAGCTGCACAACCCAGCACGAAAAGAGGGAAAATAAGCATTAAGACAAATGACTTGGTTGTTCTCATTTCCACTCCTTTTCTATGCCCCCTTTATAGCAAATTCGGGGGATATTTTCTGGAGGGGAAGACAAAATACAGGGAATTTTTGCAAAGCCTTCACGGGTGTCCAAACCTTGATCAATGGACTCCTGCCGAGACTTCAATTTTGTAATGAAACGATATCCTCAGATGCATCGTAGAGGGCCTGATTTAGAGGGGCTTTGCAAGTACTCATTGCCTCGGCTATGGGCGATACGATATCACTAAAAATACACAGGCTTCCAGAGGACATGACTTTACGACTAAGAATCTTCTTATTCAATTTGATCTCCGTCTTTCTTGCAACATTCGTTGTTGCACTCATTGGCCTCAAGATAGTTGAATCAACCGTCATTGATAGCACCTACGAGAGACTGACGCAGATCCGGATTAGCAAAACGACAGCGATCGAAAACTATTTTCGCGACCTGCAAACTGCGATCAATCTTATTTCGTCTCATGAACTCACTGACAACTTGATGTCAGAGGCACGCCTGGACACTCATCCAGAGTTTCGCCGTCTTCTCGACAACTACGTCCTGGACTTCAACATCTACGACATGGCTTTGGTAAACACCAAAGGCAACATCATCTACACCACCCGCAAAGATATCGAAGACGGAACTTCCATCGTCAAGGATCTTCCTCCGGGAAATAAACTTAAAGATCTGTTCACTTGGGGAATGAAGGCGCAAGAGGGCTCTACGCTCTTCCTTGATTTTGACAAAGACACGCTCAGTCCGAACTCAGCAACAGGATTTGTGGCGGCACCTATTTTCCGCCAAGGAAATGCCGTTGGCGTTTTAATGCTCAAGATTTCCATTTCGGAAATCGATCGTATTACCAGCGACAACTTTGCCTGGGCCACTCATGGCATGGGCCAAACGGGCGAGACGTTGATCTACGGCGAGGACTGGAGCCTGCGCAACACGGGCCGTTTCCGCGTTGAGGGCAATCAAAGCAATAACGCCGCTTCTGATGCCGAAGTTCTGTCTTCCAATCGCGGTGATGAAGATATTAAAAAAATCGAAAACTTGAGCGAAGTGCGAGAATTAGGAACGGACTACCGTGCCCAAAAGGTCATTCGCTCCATTGGCAAAATTTATTTACCCAATGGCGAGCTCTGGTACATTCAAACGAAAATTGATGAGAGTGAGGCCTTCGCCGTCCTCGACCGCATCGCCATTGCCTCCAGTGCCGCAGCAGTTTTGATCTTTATCTTGTTCTTCTTTGCAACATTCGCTGCCACAGGCAAAGTTGTCGAACCAATTCAACTTTTGACGGACCGTTTGGAAAAACTGGGCACAAGCAATCTCACACAAAAAATCAACTACAACTCTAAAGATGAGATCGGTCTTCTGGTCAGCAAATACAACCAACTGGCGGACCGCCTTGAAACCACGACGGTTTCCAAAGAGTTCTTGGACAGTGTTATTCAATCCATCAAAGCATTCTTATTCATCGTCAAAGTTTCTCATCACGATGATTGGCGCCAATGCTCTTACAACATCTCCCAGGCCAATGATTCAGCTCAAAAACTTTTGGGGCTTTCGCCTCATCAGATGGCGCAGATTGATTTGAAAACTTTGATTCATGCTCAGCCTGAATTTAAAAACTACATGTGGCTCTTGCAAACCCGCCACAGTATCGAAGCTGAAATTATCAATCATGAAGGCCGACGTGTTCCAATTCTTATGAACTGGGCCGCTCTTCCAAATCGCACAACCAAAGATCTGACTTTCGTGTTTGTATGCACGGACATCACAGATCGTATCACGGCAGAGCAGGCCTTGATCGAAGCCCGTGAGCAAGCAGTCAAAGCTTCTCAAGCGAAATCAGAATTCTTGGCTCGTATGAGTCACGAAATTCGCACACCATTAAATGCCATCATCGGTATCACAGATATTCTGGCAGAGTCGGACCTGAAACAAGAGCAAGAACAACTTGTGAGAGTCTGTGCCAATGCCGGAGAAAACTTGCTTGCGTTGATTAACGATATTCTGGATATTTCGAAAATCGAAGCTCGCGAAGTTCGCTTGGAGCGAATCGCTTTTGATCTGGAAGCCACAACAACGAATATCTGCGACATCTTAAAACAAAAAGCGGCAGAAAAAAATCTTCAGTTCCATTTGCGCATGAACCTGGATCAAGAAGAATCCCACGTAGTAGTTGGAGATCCTACCCGTCTGCGCCAAATTCTTTTTAACTTGATCGGCAATGCCATCAAGTTCACGCAAAAAGGCGAAATATCTGTTGCTCTGGAATTTGATTCTACTGACAAAAGATTCGTGCGTTTTGCAATTCAAGACACGGGAACGGGCATCCCACCTGACAAACAACATCTTTTATTTCAAAACTTCGTACAGGCAGACAGTTCTATCACTCGTAAATACGGCGGTAGCGGCCTGGGCTTGACGATTTCTAAAAACCTTGTCGAGCTCATGGGCGGACGCATTTGGTTCCACAGTGAAGAAGGAAGAGGAAGTACATTCTTCTTCACCGTTCCTTTCGTTCTGGCCGATGCAAGCTACGAACCGGTAAAAACGCCAGAAGTCCAGGCACCCCTAGAACCTGTTCAACAAAAGGATTCGATGATTTCCCGCAATGGGCGTATTTTGATCGTCGACGATACGGAAGACAATCGTTTCCTACTGCTCACTTATCTGAAAAAGCTTCCCTTTGACGTTGTTCAGGCCGAGAACGGTTTAGAAGCCGTGGAAAAAGTCTTCCGCGAACCGTTTGATTTAATCCTTATGGATATTCAAATGCCTGTGATGGACGGCTACGCGGCGACTCGAAAAATCCGTGAATGGGAAAAGCAGCAGAATAAAAAAACCATTCCGATTATTGCTGTCAGTGCCAATGCCATGGCCGAAGACATACAAAAGTCTTTAGATGCGGGCTGCACAGAGCACGTGACGAAGCCGATTAAAAAATCGGCTCTGCTAGAGATGATTCAAAGATACACGATTTAAACCAAACGACCGTGACGGATATTGGTGACTTTATTCGCGAGAACCTCGACGTCGCGCGGATCATGCGTGACTAATAACGTCGGAATTTTTTCCGTTTCAATTACACGCTGAACCAATTTTCGACTCTCTTCGCGCAGTTCCTGATCAAGGGCCGAGAAAGGCTCATCCAACAAAAGCAGACGAGGCTCCCCCATGATGGCGCGAGCAATGGCGACTCGCTGTTTTTCTCCGCCCGAAAGAACAGCGGCTTTGCGATTTAGGAAACTTCCCATTTGCATGACTTCAGAGAGTTCTTTCATTCTTTCAGAAACTTTTTTCGCTTCCACATTGCGAGCCCGGGCCGCAAAAAGAATATTCTCCTCGGCTGTCATGTGCGGAAAAAGGTCCAAAGTTTGAAAAACCACTCCCAAACGTCTTTGCGGCGTCTTTAGTTTTGCCAGATCAACACCTTGAAAACTCCACTTCATTCCGGGACATGGTTCCAGCCCCAACAGAATACGAAAGACCGAGGTTTTTCCGGAGCCTGAAGGTCCCATCAGAACAGTCACTCCCTGATCCAGAATCTCCCAGGAATCGATATCTAACTTAAAGTCGCCGTAATCACGATGCAAATTTTCGACGTAAGACACGACTTCCTCCCACACATACAAGGAAACACAAAAGACCGGAGATAATAATTAAACTACTCAGGACGATGGCTTGATTCAAACGATAGCCTGACATCAAAGTTTCCGTCATCATCGCGATGCTGAGATCCCGATGCGCCAGAATTCTAGAAACAGCAAAATCTCCGCAAGCCCAGATCGAAGCGATTCCAGCAAGAAGCCCTGCCCGCGTTGAAAGCTGCGGAAATAGAATTTCTTTGAAGATTTGTTTGTGAGAAGCGCCCATTGCATACGCCACGGTCATCTGCGACTGCAAAGCCTGAAGCTCTCCATCCCAACCCATTCTAAAAAGACTGTTCAAACTTAAAAGAGTCAGGGCGATAGGAATCTTGATAAAAGGATAAATTCCCTCATTCGGACCCATGATCAAAAGACTAAAGCACGCCAGTGACGTTGAAGGAGCCACGTAACCATTGAGGAATTTTTCAAACCACAATTTAGGCCAGCAATAAGCAATTCCCAAAAGACCGACGTAACAAAGAACGCCGACACTCAGACCCAGAAGAAGACTTCCCAGGAAATTCCAGAAAAGGGCCGACTGAACTTCATAGAAAGTTGAAATCATCGAAAGCCCCGAAATAAAACCCTGAATATATCCAAAGAGGTAAAGAAACGACAAACCCGCGATAACTAAAATGCCTGAGGGACTTTGAATCAGCTTTAAATTCGCTTGTCGGGTGTTGTGAACTCCTCTTCCACGACTGGCAATAAATGACAGAGCAAAGATGAACGTGGATTGTAAGAAAGCCAAAAGAACTGCATCACCCCAATCACTGGATAAGCGGATCTTTTCATAAATCAAAACCTCAACAGTTGTGCCCTTACCGCCCCCGACTATAAGAGGAACCGCAAAACTTCCAAAGCATATAACAAAAATAAAAAGACCTAGAAGCCAAAGGTCTTTCTTCAGCATAGGGAAAAGACCTTTCCATAAAAACTGTCGACGTGTGGCACCCTCCACGTAGGCGAGCTCCACCATGCCACCCAATTTGTTTTCAATAATTCCGGCAAGTAAAACCGCCACCAATCCAAAGTTCATCAAAGTGTGAATGATAACGATGCCTGCGATTCCCATAGGAAAAGGTTCGATCACATTTAAAGTAGAAAGCAGAATAAAAATAGGTGGTAAAAAATTCGGTAGCAGACAAAGGATTTCTAAAACAAATCGCCCTTTTCGTTTTGGCCCTTCATTCAAACTAAGAAGACCCAATGACACCCAGAAACCGACAAACAAGGAAAAGAAGGCCGAAAAAAAAGCCTGAATGAAGCTGTTTTTAAATGCCCACGAAAGTTCTCCCCAATCCGGCATCTCGGTAACACGAAACTGTGTGAACAAGAAAAGAAAGGGGAACAACAGGAAAAGAACAAAACTGATACGAAGACAGTTTCTCAAATTCAATTGAGTTCGCCTCGACGAATTTCCGTCCAGCGTCTCAACAAACGATCCACCTCAGCGGCAGAAAGGATTTCAACTTGGCTCATCGTTTTTACATTCATCAACGGAGCAAAAGCCGTGTTTTCCATCACGCCCTTCATCACCGGGAACATATAGTTTTTTTCCATAATGATCTTCTGACCTTCAGGCGACAGCATGAGGTTTATGAACTGCTCACCCAATTCGCAGTGACGGCAAAATTCAGGAATACCGACAAATTCAAACTGCACGGGCAAAGGCTCATTGAATGGCAAAGCAATATAGTCTTTTCGCTTCTCTTCAACTTCATGATAAAGCGGCGATGTCACATACGAATAGACGAGCTTTGCTTGTTTATTCGTGAAAAGTCCATAAGCCGTCGACCATGTCGGCGAGAAGCTGTGAACTTGGCCCATAAGCTTTTGTAAATACTTAAAGCCCTCTTCCTCACCTTTAGAGCGAATCACCCAGTACAAAAACTGCATGCCTGGTGAACTCGTGCGCGGATCTTGAAGAGCGATCTTTTTTGCCAACTCTGGAGCTAACAAATCATCCAAAGAAGCCGGGAATCGCGAAAGTTCATCTTTGCGAGTCACAAAAGTCAAAGCTCCCCAATCGTAGGGAACAAAGAAGCTATTCGACAATGCGGGCTTCACAGCATCGTAAACATTGAGCTGTCCAAGGCTCAGTTTGCGCCAAGATTGTTCGGCGATCGCTTTGGATAAATCAAACTGATCCAAACCCACCACGACATCAGCACCAAGACTTTCACCTTCAATTTTCAGGCGTTGCAAAAGAATTCCTGAATCACTGCCTTCGATGAACTCCACTTTGCACTTACACGTTTTTTCAAATTGTTCTTTAAGCAACGGGCCCGGCCCCCAGCGACCTGTGAAAGACGCGTAACCGAAAACGCGGATCGTCGGCAAAGAACTCGAGGTCGTCCCTTGCTCGGTCTTATTTAAAACCGCGAAAAACAACCCTAAGAAGACAACTGCCATGAAGAAGATAAAATGTTTCACGCTCTACCACCACAAGCCGCGACGACGTTTGAAGAAATAGTAGTCAAAGCCCAAGCAACGACCGGCCCCCACCCACGCTAAGATCAGGTGAATGGCCAAAAATGTTTTATAAAGATCTTCCGAGCCAGGCCCGGAAATAAAGAGCATCGTGACACACAATAAAACGCCGAGCAAAGCAACAGGTCTGACGACGTAACCAATGATGTAAGAGATCGCAACCGCGAACTCCAAACCAAGAATGATAAACGCCACCGTCTGCCAATTGGGGATCATCTGGCTGCTGGCAAAAATCTTAAACCAATTCGGAGCGTGACTGGCCGGCAACCATTCGGCCATTTGATCTGCGATGCGGGGACGAGTTAAAAAATCGCCGCGAAACTTCAACATCGCTTGTTCCAAATAGTAATAACCCAAGAAAATTCTTAAGAAAGAAATCGGTAAAAGATGGCCTACGTATTTAACGCTCTCAAAGAATGCAACAAACATGAACCCATTGTGAACTAGACACCCTTCTTAGGGCAAGTCTCCTCTAGGAAACAATGACTGCAATCAGGTTTTCTCGCCTTACAGATAGCTCGGCCATGAGAGATCAGATAATGAGAAAGCATCACCCAATCTTCTTCAGGGACATGCTTACAAAGTTCTTTTTCAATCAACACAGCATTTTCCGTCTTCACCCAGCCAAGACGGTTGGACAAACGAGTCACATGGGTGTCCACGACAATACCGCTGGCAATCCCAAAGGCATTTCCTAAAACCACGTTAGCAGTTTTACGACCCACGCCTGCCAACTCGACCAAAGCCTCGAGATTTTGCGGAATCTCTCCTTTGTATTTTTCTACCAAAGTGATGGCTTGAGATTTAAGGCTCTTCGCTTTGTTTTTAAAAAAGCCCGTCGAACGGATGATGGTTTCAATATCCTCGACCGGGGCTTTCGCCATCTTTTGCGGCGTTGGATACTTTTTAAAAAGATGTGGCGTCACCATGTTCACACGTTCATCCGTGCATTGCGCGGAAAGAACTGTGGCGACTAAAAGCTCGTAAGGATTGGTAAAATTAAGAGCACAATGAGCATCCGGATAATAGCGCTTAAAAAGCTCAATGGTTTCCAAAATAGGAGCGGCTTTTTTTACGACCTTTTTCGGGGCTGTCTTCTTGGCAGAAGATTTCTTTTTACTGATCGCCATCGTTCCCGATGGCTTCAACTGGACAACCTTCCATCGCCTCTTTGCAAAGAGCTTCTTCTTCAGGAGTTTCAGGTTGTTTGCTCACGAAAGCATGGCCGTCTTCTTCATGCATCGCAAAGTTCTTAGGAGCAGTCAAAACGCAGGCATCGCAGGCAATACATGATTGATCCACGAACATTTTACCCGGCTTATTCTCTTTCCACTGCTGACTCTTATCGGCCATGAGGTCTCCTAAATATGCGACCTTAATATAAAACTTTTGACCTTGATGTCAAACTCCCATCCAGACTTGGGTCGCATTTTTCATGGCTCGGACTCTGCCACGCTAGGGGCCCCTGCTATTTAACGCTAGACTATGTATGGGGTAGGGAGGTTCTCTCATATAAAATACTTCGGACAGTCCTCGCTGACGCGGTCCCTTTGGGACCTGCTGCTGCGGAACTCGTATTTTATATGAGAGAACCTCCCTACCCCAACACAGACTATCTTTTAAAAGGAGAGGACACCATGGAAGGACCTCGTTCGCCTTCGGAAAATGAGCTTCCGAGCGTTTTGGAATTTCTGAACAAAAAGCTTCGCAATGAGGCTCCCTGGTCAATTGCTGCTGAGTACCCTACGGCCTTCTCTTCTAACAACTTGCATAATATGCGTATTATTGCTGATGAGGGTCATGTTCTTTCTCATGCGGTTTTGAAACCGCTTATTGTTAAGTCTCCTCATGTGATTTTTAAAGTGGGTGCGATTGGTTCCGTGGTTACCGATGATCAGCATCGTGGTCAGGGGTTGAGCACTCAGGTTATTACTGATTGTTTGAAATTGGCGACGGAACAGTCTTGCGATATTGCGATTCTTTGGACGGATCTTTTTGATTTCTATCGTCGTATGGGATTTGAACTTGCGGGGAATGAAATTAGTTTTGTGGTTGAAGAAAACTTTGATGTTCCGCCGATCAATCTTCGTTTTTCTACGGATTCTAAAGTGTCGCCGGATGCGATTTATCGTCTGTATGCGTCCCACTCTGTCAATTCTGTTCGGACTATTGATGAAACTAGAAAGTTCCTCTCAATTCCTCAAACCAAGGTTTACACGGCTTGGGAAACGAATGGTCAATTGGCCGCTTATGCTATTGAAGGCAAAGGGATTGATCTAGGCGGCTACATCCATGAATGGGGCGGCTCCGTTTCGAAATTGATGGCGCTTTTCAGTTTCATTCGTGCACAAAAAAATCAGCCTTATACGATCATTTGTCCTCGTCATGCACAAAATTTGATTGAGCAATTGCAAAGAAAGCCAGTGACGATGAATCAAGGCTTCCTGGGCATGATCAAGCTTGTTAACTTCGATCAATTGGCAGCAAAAATCAAACGCGCCTTCCGCGCTGAAGGTGTCGCAGACATTGTTTTAGAAAAGCACCCGCAACATTTTGTTTTCGGTGTGGGCCAAGACCTTTTCACAATCAACAACGAAACCGACATGGTTCGTCTTCTGTTCGGACCGGTGGACTATCGCGCCTTGGGAATGTTTAAGGACGAAACTGTACAAAAACTTGAAAAAGTATTGCCACTGAATTTGTGGATCTGGGGATGGGACTCTATATGAGTTTGAATAAACTTTTACTTCTGCTGGCTTTCAGTGTCAGTATGGTGTCGTGTATTAAGGAGCCCCTTGAAGAAGAAGAAACTCCAGCAACAGTAGCCGAAGTGCAATCCGCACTCTCTGAAGGTTGGGGGCAAGCCGATCCTCTCACCATGGCGGCTGATGATTTTCTTTTTCAAGAAACTGAACAAAAATTAGAGAACAATCCAAAACCTTTTTATGTTCTTCAAGAAGGCATAACGATTTCTAAAAAAGAAGAAAAAGAGACGGAGTTTCTTTACACCTTCCTGTACCAAACCAAGGTGTACAAACAAGATCAAGAAGGCGCCCAGTCTACTCGCGAAGATCATCGCTCTGTCGGAAAAGCCGATGCCTCGCTAGCCGTGGCGCAAAGTGTTCTGGCGAAAACCCAACCGATGTCGACGCTAAAACCTTTGGCAGAAGACAATGAAATGACTTTGGGGTTTGAACGTCTTTACAGTCTTGCCTATGCGTGTTCGAAATCAGACGCACTGGACAAATACTGCAAAGAACAATTGGGTGTGGATAGCTGTGAGATTCTGTGCTCCAATCTGAAATCCACTGAAGAAACGCGTCCTCTCCCTGAACTCATTCAGGCACAACCCAATTGCGGGGGCTTTGCCAACTGCACTTATCGCGTAAAAACAATTCAGTTCAATTGGACGATTGCTCTAAAAAAGGGTGAATCGGTCGAGAAACAAAAAGTGAACTATTCTATCGCCCTGAGTCCTGACATGCCGTTCTTCTCGCGCATGAATGAATATTGCTATCGCCAACTGTACACGGTGCAAGAACAAAAAGTTTTGGTCACGACTTGCACTAAGTTAAAAAACTTTAAAAAGGGCGGCTCCTAGAGTAATCTAAAACCTCTTTCGGGAGGTTTTATGAAGAAGATTGCCGTTGTACTCTCTGGCTGTGGACATCTTGATGGCAGTGAAATTACAGAGTCCGTGAGCTTGCTCATCGCTCTTCACCAAGCAGGTGCCGAAGTTTCCTGCTTCGCTCCCGATATCGAAATCCCCGTTACAAATCACGTTGATAGAAATACGCAAACGGAAAAACGCCGTTTGCTTGTCGAAGCGGCTCGCATCGCTCGTGGAAATATTCAAAGCCTCGATAAACTTCAAGTGAAAGATTTTGATGCCTTGGCATTTCCAGGTGGCTATGGCGCCGCCAAAAATCTTTCAAATTGGGCGGAAAAAGGCGCAAAGTGCGACGTCAATCCAGATGTCAAACGCGTGATCTTGGAATTCCATGGCGCAAGCAAACCCATTGCGGCTTGTTGTATTGCTCCGGTTTTATTGGCTCGTGTTTTGGGCGATAAAAAAGTCACGGTCACTATCGGCGAAGATCCAGAGACAGCGGCTGAAATAAAAAAAACGGGTGCTCAGCACGAAGACTGCCCTGTTGATGATTACATCACGGATCGTGAAGGAAAAATTGTTACGACTCCGGCGTATATGTACGGCGATGCGAAACCCAATGAAGTCTTCAAGGGCATCTTTGGGTTGGCACATGAACTTGTCGAATGGGCTTAATTGAAATTTGAGATTAGAAGTTAGGATTTTTTATGAAGACTGTTGTAGCGCTTATTTTTGGTGGAAAGTCTGCAGAGCATGAGGTTTCTCTTCGTTCTGCAAAAAATATTGCCGATGCTTTGGATAAAGACAATTTTACTCCGGTATTGATTGGGATCAGCAAAGAAGGCAGTTGGTATCGTTTCCCAGATATGAGTGTTTTCCAATCGACTAAAGTTGTTGATAGCGCTTTGCCACCAAATGCAGAGTCCGTGGCTTTGATGTCCTTGCAAGGCAAACCTGTTCTTTACTCTTTGAAAGATCATTCTAAAACGGCACTTGATATTGCCTTCCCTATCTTGCATGGAACCATGGGTGAAGACGGAACTATTCAAGGTCTTTTCAAAATGGTGCAATTGCCTTTTGTCGGTTGTGGTGTTTGGTCTTCAGCGGCCGGCATGGATAAAGAAATCATGAAGCGACTTTTCACAGAAGCGCAAATTCCCAATGCTCGCTACATGCTTTTGACTCCTTTTAAAAATACTTCTTATGCAGAGATCACAGCAACATTAGGAACTCCGTTCTTTATTAAGCCGGCCAATGCAGGATCCTCTGTGGGTGTTCACAAAATCAAATCAGCTGAAGAATTCGCAGTGAAATTGAAAGACGCTTTTCAGTTCGACAATAAGGTTTTGGCAGAAGAATTTGTCCAAGGCCGCGAACTTGAGTGTTCGGTCATGGGTCACAATCAATCGCCACAAGCTTCATTGCCGGGCGAAATCATTCCGCAGCATGAGTTTTATTCTTACGAAGCGAAGTACATCGACGACAACGGCGCTTTGTTGAAAATTCCAGCGGAAATGCCGGGCGACTCTCTCCAAAGAATGCAAGCTCTGGCAAAAAAGACTTATCAAGTGATGGGTTGTGACGGCTTGACTCGCGTGGATTTTTTCATGAAATCCAACGGCGATCTTTTCGTGAACGAGATCAATACCATTCCTGGATTTACCAAAATTTCCATGTATCCAAAAATGTGGGAAGCAACCGGTGTTTCCTATAAAGATTTGATCACAAAGCTGATCCACTTCGGACTTGAGAAATATCAAGAGGAACAAAAGCTAAAAACCAGCTACTTGGATTAATTATCTGCAATAAAAGTGCTTAAAAGATCCTCGATTTTGAGGATCTTTTTACGTCTTTCGTCTGGAACTTTACAAAATAGAATTTGTTTATAAATATCTCCCATACAACCGATAAAGAGGTTATGGGACCACGACGTTTTTGGCGACATCTTTCAGTTTCAAATAAGCTCTACGCAGTCATAGGCGTGATGGCCTTTCTCATTGCGCTTGAATTATTCTCTCTCTACTTTGCGATGAACACTCTTTCTTCGTTACGTGGTTTTGTTACTGGAGAAAGTCTTTGGTCAAAGGCACAAAAAGATGCCGTTATCAGTTTGCATAAATACGCACGCACCCGAGACCCCGAGTTTTATCGTTCGTTTCGTGAAAATTTGGATATTCCATTGGGTGACGGTAAAGCTCGTCGCGCCTTGGAGCAAAATCCTCCCAATATCAAAGCAGCTCACGAAGGTTTTGCACAAGGGCGCATCCATCCCGACGACATCCCTGGTGTCGTCGACCTGATCTTGAAATTTAGTGATGTCTCTTATGTTGCCAGAGCCGTCTCCATTTGGAAAGAAGGTGACGACCTCACTAATGAACTCATCTCCTATGGTGAAGGCTTGCATCACCTTATTTCCACTCAAGCCTCTGAAAAAGAAATCATTGCGACGCTGGATCGTATTGATGAACTCAATGATCGTTTGACGGTTCTCGAGGGTGGTTTTTCTTACACCTTGGGCGAAGGCTCGCGGTGGTTAGAACATCTCTTGATGGTGACTCTTCTTCTCGCCATTCTCATTGTCGAGGGAACAGGTCTTTTCCTCACAGTGACATTCAGTCGCAATCTTTCGAAAGGTCTTAAGGAGCTTAACATCGCCGCCCACAAAGTGGGTCAACGAGAATTTGACGTCTATGTTCCTGTGCGCTCCGGCGATGAACTGGGACAACTCGCAGAGTCTTTGAATAAAATGGCCGGAGACTTGCGCAACAGTATCGGCGAACGCCAGCAAGCTGAACAAGCCAGCCAGCTTAAAAGTTTGTTCCTAGCAAATATGAGTCACGAGATCCGCACTCCCCTGGCTGCGATCATTGGGTTCTCGGATTTGTTGAAAGATAATAATTTGTCAGAAGAAGAGCGCCTCCAATACCTGAATGTCATTCATCGTACTGGGGAAAACCTCACACGCATTATCAATGACATCTTGGATCTTTCTAAAGTCGAAGCCGGACATTTGGAAATTGAAAGAAGTCAGTTTTCTTTGAGTTCTCTTTTGGACGATATTCACGTGATGATGGTGGCTAAGAGCAATAGCAAACCTATTCACATCGAATTCAACCGCCGTGGTATTGTGCCTGACATGATTTCCACAGACCCTTTGCGACTGCGCCAAGTTCTCACGAACGTGCTGGGTAACGCTGTTAAATTTACAGATAAAGGTTACGTGCGCATGACCTATGAAGTCTCTGGTGACAGCCTGATCTTTACTATCAAAGACACGGGTCTTGGAATTGCTCCGGATAAAAAGTCGTTGTTATTTCAAGCCTTCAGTCAGTTAGATAACTCCATCTCACGCAAATATGAAGGCACGGGTCTTGGCCTGGTTCTTTCAAAAAAATTAGCGCAGATGATGGGCGGCGATGTCACTCTGGATGACAGCCAAATTGGCAAGGGCTGTACATTTACAATTCGTATTGGTCTGCAAACTCTTCAAGCCACCCCACAAAGACCCTCGCTCACAAAAAGAGGAGAGATTCATCTGGGAAAACAGCTTGCAAGCACCAATATTCTTCTTGTCGACGACGTCGAAGACAACCGTCTTTTGATTCAAAGAATGCTGAGTAAACGTGGAGCTAAGTTAACCTTGGCAACAAATGGCGAAGAGGGTCTCACAAAAGCTCTTGCAGAAAATTACGATATTATTTTGATGGATATTCAAATGCCTGTCATGGATGGCTACACAGCCACACGCAAATTGCGCCAAGCCGGATATAAGAAGCCGATCATCGCTCTCACCGCACATGCAATGAAGGACGATCGGGAACGCTGCATAGAAGCAGGCTGCACGGATTATTTAACCAAACCCGTGCAAGTCGAAGCGCTGATTCAGACAATTCTTAATCATTCGATGGAAGAAGCGACTTAGTTATAACAAGTCATCGCTTTATTTTTGGTAACGCAGGAAGTTTGTTTTTCTCCTGGAGCTCCATTATTACCGCCGTCTCCCCAATTCCCGTCAGGTCCCTGAGGTCCTCTTTTTCCAACTCTGCAGTTACTCAGCCCGCCGTCACCGCCGGCACCACCTCTTCCACCTCTGCTTCCGATTCCTCCCTGCCCCGGTGTCTTTTCAATCAGATGACTAAATCCCGCCGAGTCATCCACAATTAACTCCAAGGTTCCCGTGGATCCTCCTCGTTTTCCGTCGTGTCCCGGATAGCCTTTAAGCCCCTGTCCGCCCTGTTCTCCTTCGCCCGGCAGAAGCACTATGCCTCCTCGCTCACATCCGCCTTTTTTCCTATCAACTCCGGGAGGACCTTTGAGACGATCGTCGGGCTCATTTGCGGAATGCCCGTCGCCGCCAGCCTCTCCACGCATTTCAATTCTCAATGCCCCGGTCGCTAATCCGATATTTAAGAAAATATGACCACCGTCTCTTCCGTTTTTTCCTGTTTCGGCCTTTTTTTCCTCGGGAAACGTGGCGATTCTTCCATTGGCGGAACTTAAAGTCTTTGCGTGAATGCGAACGTTCGCACCCATGGTATAGAGAACCCCACCCTCTTCAAAACGAAGGTCGTCAAACTGAAATTCAAAATCCTCTGCTTTAGATTTTGATTCCGTTTCGACTTCTTTTTCTTTTTTGAATTTTAGGAACTCTAGGTCCTCTTCACTGACAATCTTTCCTTCAAAAACATAAAGAGTCCGATCAACGACAAGATTTCCCATGGGCTGAACATCAACCATGGGTTGGGGATTTTGAGGGGCCTCCTCCTCGCCGCCATTTTTGAATTCCACACACCCAACGAGCACAGCGACACTTGTTAACAAAGTTCCGTATTTCAAAAGACCTTTCATCTCATTCTCCTTTATTTCGGAAAGGCCTTTATCCAAAAGAGACGCCTTTGAATTCTCGGAATGGCCGAGGAAAGGGTTCCGGAGGCCGGACATTGGTCTGTGAACAGCTTTTGCAGTGTCACCTTAATGCTCCAGGATGGAGCCTTCGCTAGAAGAGCGAAAACTCGAAGGAACGAGACAGAAATGGAATACAGCAAGATCAACTACTTTGAAAAAGCGGACTCTCTAAAACACCGCGAGTTTATAATTTCTCAAAACAATTGCATACTTTGCGGCACAGTCCTTGAGCTAAAGCATATTGCTGATTGTGGCACTGGCGAAATTAAAGAAGAAGCGTTCTGTCCTCACTGCGAAGTCAAAACTCGGGCGAAAACCCACGTTTTGAACTGAGTTTCGTCAAATATTCGACAGGGGATTTCGTCAGAGGATTGACGTTAAAGAGTCCCCGCCAATTTTTTTACATCCGAATAGAAGCTTCCCGACCAAGACATGTCCGTAATACCAAAGCTCGACTGCTTATGACCAAAGATCGTTGCAGTCTCTCCATGAAGCCAAGAGTTCACCCAGACCTGAGCACACTCTAACTGAGAAACCACCTTCATCACTTTTTCCGAAGGCCCCCAGACAATTCCTGAATGAGCTAAATACGAAGTGTTCGCCCATTTTAAAATTTCATGTTGGTATTTCACGGGTGTGATTAAAAGAAGTGGACCTTGAAGCTCATCTTGCTGAAGGACACTGCAATTCGGAAGATCGAGCATCACTGTGGGTTTATAGAAAAAGCCCGGACCGTCGTAGCGCGAGCCACCCACGAATACTTTTCCGTGCTCTTCAACGCCGCTATGGATTTTTCCATCAATGGTCTGCACGGATTCGTTAGAAATCAAGGGAGTCCAAACTTCATTCCCACGAGGATCTTTGAGTGGAGTCAGCGAAGAAATATATTCTTGAGCTGTCGCTAAAAAATCTTGCGCAAAAGATTCAAGCACAAAAATGCGGGAGACATTCCAGCACAGTTGGCCTTGTCCCATCAAAAAGGGACGAAGAATTTCAGGCATTAACTTTTTATAGTCTGTCTCTGCAAGAACAATAGCCGGGTTTTTCACACTGCCACTCAACTGCATTTTTTTAAACTGAGTAAGGCCCGACTTCGCGATGTTTTCCATCGTCGACGTTTTTCCAACCGCGCTCACGGCGTGAATACTTGGGTGGCCTGCGATGATCTGCGCCACATCGCTAAAACCTTGCAAGATGTTCACGACGCCTGGTGGGACTTGGGCAGCAACCATCGCCTCACCCAAAATTTTTGCGGTGATGGGTGACTGTTCAGAAACCTTCAGCATCACGACGTTACCCGCAGCTAAAGCCGGAGCTAATCTTTCCACGACAAGTTTTAAAGACAGACACCATGACGTGATGACACCCATCACACCATTGGGTTGCAACAAGATGTTAGCAGGGATTTCTTTTAAAAGGCTTTGCGCATTTTCTTTAAGAAGTTGAATCGCCGGACGTACACTGTTTTCCAAAACAAACGAGTGAGAAAGTCCTTGATAAAGAGCTTCCTCATAAGCAATGGCGTCGGCATTTTGTTCAAGATGATTTGCGATCTTTGAAAGAAGTCCGGCTCTTTGTTCTTTGGACAACTCTTTGAAAGGAGCCGCCGCTTTTTTTGCTAACTGCAGTGCCTTAATAACATCCATAGCATCACTCGATGCCACTTGTGCTAAAATACTTCCATCAAATGGAGACAGCTTCGCGAAGGTCTTTTTGCTTTCGGCAGAGACAAACTCTCCGCCGATAAAATTTGTCAGTTCCAAAGAACATCCTAGTACACGTTTTGGTTTCGATACTGCATCAGATGATGCGCTAGCATATCTGATTTAAGTACCTCATCCGCCACTCCCAGTTCAATGGCTTTCTGTGGAGCATAGGGAAATTGCGCTTCTTCAGGGTGCTGCACCACGCTGGCGCCACCTTTTTTCTGCACCTCGATAAGTCCATCGACTCCATCTGTACCGAATCCTCCCAACAAAACTGCATAGACACCCTTAGCATAACTTTGGGCTGCAGATTGAAAGAGGACATTGCTTGAAGGCAACTGTGAACAAACCGGAGCTCCCTTCACAATATTCAACATCGGGCCATGAGGTCCCGGCTGAATTTTTCCGTGATGTTCTGAAGGAATAAAATAGACGTGGCCCATTCGCAAGAAGTCCCCGTCTTTGGCCACCACAGATGTGACCTTCGATCCCACTTTCAGTTTACTAATAAAGGCCGTGATAAAGTTGGCAACTGTACTGCAAGACACAACCACTGGAGGAGTATCGGCCGCAAGACCTTTGACAAATTTTTCTAAGGCTTCGGCACTTCCCGCATTCCCACCAAGGACAACCACCTTCAACTCAGCTGCTTTTCGCAATGTCGAAGGCGCATTCACAGCGGTTTTCATTTCCACAACCGGAGGAGCTTCTTTGAGTTTCTTAAGAACATTCACAGAAGCCGCCGCTCGCACTTTATCGACTAGCATCGCCGCTAAATCTTTAAGAACGGCGGGATCAAATTGGGAAGGCTTGTGAACGAATTCAATAGCACCAAGTTCTAACGACTTTAATGCTGCCTCCCCCGTGCTTGCTAGGGAGGAAACCATCACAACAGGAATGGGATGATGCTTCATGATTTTTTCCAAGAACATCACGCCCGACATCTTGGGCATTTCGATATCCAAAGTGATAACGTCGGGCTTTTTATTTAAGATCAATTCGCGAGCCTGGTAAGCATCGGCCGCAGCTCCCACCACTTCCAAACCGCTTTTCGTAAAAATATTTGTGAAAAGAGTTCTGACGGTAGCAGAGTCATCCACAACCAAAACCTTCACATTTTTCGCTACAGACAAGGGTTTAAAGCCCGAGACATCCACAGATCTTTCCACAATGCCACTGTCTTTGGAGGTATTATGGAGGACATCAAAGGTCGATGTATTAAGCTTAATTGTTCGGGCAGAATCCCCCGCAACATTTTTTTCAAGAATCGGAATACCAAGATCTTTCAGCATCTTTTCTGCTAAATCAATATTGCGCTTGCCAATACCGTCGCCCAGTTGCGCGACACTAATAACATTGGCCCCGCCATAAACCTTGGCTTGCAACTTGTTCCGATTAGCTCCCAAACGAACGCACTCCTCAATCAAAAGAGGAATTGCATGAATGCCGTAACGGGTATTCGCTCTTTCTTCAGGAAGACCGTCAGAAAGTAAGTAGTGGTTCAAGCCACCAATTTTCGTCGTCGGATCGTAAATTGCCACGGCAACACAGGAACCTAAGAGAGTCGAAATGATCGTCTCTTCTTTAAAGGCCGCTATCTTTCCAGGAAATAAATAATGTGTGTTCATCAGGCCACCAATTTTTCAAGATCTAAGACCATGACACTCTTGCTGTCCTTAATGAAGAAGTGCTTCACAAAGGAGGCTTGAATCATGGAAGAGTGATTTTCGATGTTTTGCAGATCAGAATCGCGCAAACTCATCAGGTCGTCAGTTTCAGTCACCTGCAATGAAAAACGCACACCCTCGTGTTCACAGATAACGTAATATGTATTTTTAGCTTCTACAGTCATAAAACCGTGATCGTGGAAGTTCACGACAGGAACAGCCTCCCCGCGAAATGGAACCACGCCTAACAAACCCGGCTTTTTTTCGGGCAAAGAATAAAGTGGAAGCTGACTGCTGATCTCCACAACGTTTAAAATAGGAATAGCAAAATCCTGTGCGCCCCATTTGCAATGCAGAAAAAGAGTTTCATGGCGACTCTCTGCCACTAAAGAAAACTTCGCTGCCAATTCTGCTGAATCAGTTTTTTCAACTAGCAACGCTTCGGCATAAGCTTTAATCGCACGCAAAAATTTTAAAAACTCAGCAGAATCCTGAATGCCACTGGCGCGGGCTTCAAAACCCTCCAGCCACTCCGTCAAATACAAAAACTCGTTCGTCTTGGCGTCGACCGCCCACGATTTCGTTTGCTCCGCCACTTCGTTACGAATTCGTTTCCACAATGATTCGTCAACAAGATCAATAAACTTTTCAGTCTCTTTATTCAGACTGTCGAGGAAATAACTTTTTAGTTCGGCTGTGAAGTCATCACCAAAGAAGTCGCTCATGCCGCCTCCTCCTGATTTTCTAGTTGTTTAACTAACAGACCCATCAACTTTTCAGGATCTAAAATGTAAGTGACCTTTTCGTCAGCCAAAATGGAAATACCCTTAAAACCTTTTTGTCCGCCGACGATCTTTCCGAAAGATTTCACCACCAAATCTGTTTGCGCTTCGATCTTATCGACTAACAACGCAAAGAGAGCGTCCTTAATTTTAATAAAGACGGCGGAGGAAGCTCGAACTTTGTCTTCGGACTTTGTTGTTCTTAGATTCAACATCTCGCTATAGTCCATCAACGGCACTGTAAATCCGCTGAACTGACAATAGCGAAGATGATCCACCGTCGTGATCTGTAATTCGTTGCATGAACTGATATGGGCCACAGATGTCAAAGGCACTGCAAATTGGAAATCCTGCCAAGAGCACAAGAGAGCGCTTTCTACCATGATATGCTGAGGAATCGGCACTTCAATTCTAAAGCAGGCACCTTGGCCGACACTGTTTTCAATAAAGATTTTTCCGTTATATTTTTCAACGGTGGCAAGGACAATGTCCATGCCCACGCCACGACCAGAAATCGTTGTGACCTTTTCTTTTGTCGAAAAGCCCGCATTAAAAATAAAACGATAGATTTCTTCGTCGCTCATTTTCTGAGCTTGTTCCTCGGTGACAAGGGCGAGCTTCAAAGCACGTTGTAAGATGCGTTCCCTGTCCAATCCCTTGCCGTCGTCTTTGAAAACAACATGGATGGTGTTGTTCTTTTCGAAAATCTCCAAAGACAAAGTTCCAATGGAGGATTTTCCCTGCAAGGCTCTTTCAAATTGATCCTCAATACCGTGGTCAATAGAGTTTCTTGCCACGTGAACCAAAGCTTCATAAAGGTCTTTGCCTAAACCTTTATCGATGAGCAAATCTCCACCGTGAACTTCGAGCTGCACGCTTTTATTGAGCTCCGTTGAAGCTTGTCTGACCAGGACATGCAAACCCTGAAAACTTTCAGACGCTTTTTCTTTCCGAACAGTTTGAACTTGGTTCTGAAACTGATCACTGATCTTAGAAAGATTCTGAGAAAAGTCCGTTTGTCTTCGTTCAAAGAGTTCAGGCTGTGCACGAAAATTCACGGTTTGATTCATCATCTGGAAGAAATTTTTTAAAACAAGAAGCTCACCAGAAAGGCGCAGGAATTCATTGAGCTGTTTCGTCGAAAGCCAAACACCCTCTTCATCTGAAGAGCTGGAGGAGGTCGCTCGGGACACCGAACTGCGGACCATCGAACTTCCACCCTCTTCAGGAAATTCAAAACTTCCATAGCTGGCAATCAGTTCAATCGCTTCGCTGAGTTCTTCGGGATAAAGCTCACGCTTATCACGCAGACTTTGCGCCAAGACTTTCAAAATGCGCGAACTTTTCAAAAACAAATCGATGCATTCTTTTGAAACCGGACGAGTTTCCCTTTTGATGCGTGTCAAAAGAGCTTCACATTCATGAGCCAAAGATCCCAAAAGCTGACCCCCGGGAACTGCGCCCACACTCCCTTTGATAGTATGAATTTTACGGAAGAGCAGATTGATTTGATCCGCATTCGTCGGATCACCTTCAAGTTTAAGAATCAAACTATCAAGGTCTTCCAAAATTTCTTTGGATTCTTCAAAAAAGACGCGAGAGACTTCTTCGACTTGCTCAAAGTCGATCAGAACAGCGGCTTCCTGCTGGAGATTTTCAAATTCAGATTTTTCGTCAGACATAAATTCCTGGAAGTCCCGCTTTCAATTCAGTGTAAAGTTCCCAGAATTTATCGGCATTTTCAGGAGTTTAGGTTAGATACTATGGGGCCCTTGCAGGACCAGATTTATATTACAAGTGTCAGGCAAGAATGTGAGAAAGATCTAGAAAATGGAAGAGCGACCCATTGGGTCGCTCTTGATTATGATTCTTTTAGAATCCAGGCGAAGGACCAGACAGCTAAGAAGCCGTCACCTCCGCCTTGGTTATGTCAGATGTTTTAACCATAAGCACCACCTCCTCTCCAGCCCCAATAGAAGCTTTAGATGAGAGTACTATAGTCCTAACAATTCGCGCCATAATTTCGTGGTCCAGTTTTTCTGAACCACTCAGTTTGAAACAAATTGATTACAACGACTTGATGAACTGGATCAAAGCAGTACGATCCGTCTTCGGAAGTTTCGCAAAATTGGATTTTGAGTGCTCGGCTTCTCCGCCGTGCCACAAAATAGCTTCTTCAATTGTACGAGCGCGACCGTCGTGCAAGAAACCCGCACGTGGATTGATTGTCTGCGTATGGCCCAAGCCCCAAAGAGGACGAGTCTTCCACTCGTTTCCTGTCGCATCGAAATCTTGGCGACCGTCAGCCAATCCCTCACCCATGTCATGCAAGAGCATGTCAGTGTAAGGATAAATTTTCTGATTTCGGAAAGCCGGATTTGCGTGATTGCCCGTTACAAAGCTAGGTTGATGACAGCTCGTACAATTCACTTGATGGAATACATTCGCACCACGGACGATTTCAGCCTCGTCGACGTTACGACGTGCAGGCACTGCCAATGTTTGCGAATAGAACACAATGTCGTCAGCCACTTCACGAGGCGCTTCAAAATTTGTCGGGCGTGTTTTACCGTTCATGAAGATATCATAAAGAACAGTTCCTAAAATACTTTCGTCAGGGAACGCATAGTTCGTTACGCCGATATCGCCACGAAGAGCACCCAAAGATTGATGGAACACAGAAGGTGTGTTGTTCTTCAAACCGAAACGACCCATTGAAACTGGATAAGGATCGTTGGCCATGCTTTTTTCAATATCAAAAACATAATTGGCTTTCCCGCTGACACCTTCGCTTGAAAGGTCACGTGCTGCCAATGCCAGGATATCAGATTCTTTGATGGCTTCGAGAAGTCCCAAACCAATCATCGGAGTTCCGATACGTGCTCCCATCTTGACGTCTTTTTCGTAAAGACGACTGCGAACTTGGCCCGTCACAGAATCAAAGTACTCGTCATAAGCGTCAGTCACTTTGAAAAGAGGTTTACGAAGTTGCACGACTTCTCCGTCAGGATAAGTGAACGTGCTCTTTTCGTATTTCATCCATACTTGCGCCTGTCCTACTCCTGGGTGATCTTCACGGGCGCCCATAGAACCTAAATGGAAAAGTTGATCTGAAAATCCTGGGACCGCTACTGGCGCTCCCCAACGATTTTGCGGCGTCTTAGGATGTTGGATGCCATCCTCGATACTGATGCGCAAAAAGACAGCTTCATTTTGTCTAAGTTGAACCCACTCTTGGCCAAAAGGAATCGCCGGCAAAGCGCCACGGCCATCTTTTGAGTGACAAGCATTGCAGCTTGTATTGTTGAAGACAGGTCCCAAGCCGAATTCAAAACGGTTGGGATCGTCAGAGAAATTTCTTTCAAAAAGGCCGTCACCACTCAAGTGTTGACGAATTTGTTCTTCTGACAAATTAGCAGCGGGGTTCCTGAAGGCTTGAACCGATTCCCCTCTAAAAAAGACAGTTGTATCGCCGCCCGATTTGATCGCGCGAACATAATCCATATCGATTTGAGGAGCCGCCAAAGCCGCTCCCCCAACCATCAAATTCAAAGCTGTTAGAATAATCCAAGCTTTCATTGATTCTCCCTATTACATATCCAAAGTTGGAAGAACTTCAGACTCAAGAACGCCATGAAGAGCATTCAAAGCATCAATAGCTTGTTGAGTACGAGCACGTCCATCTGGAGTGAAAATTGCTTGACCGAAATCGCCACCGTTAGCAGGGCGGATAGCTTGGATCAACTGCATGCAGTTCAAGATGTCTTGTTCCACACGAGCCGCCAAAGCCGCGTCCACTCTTTCAACAAGAGCTTTCACGCCAGGACCTTTTGAAGTTCTGTAGTGACCAGTGTAGATGCTGTACACAGAACGGATGTTGTTTGTGAAGTCATTCAAAGAGTTCCATGCAAATGGAGACTCAACAAGAGCCATATTTGCAGAACCGATGTCAGCGCCCAATGGATCAGACATTTTACCGTTGGCAACTTCATCCACGATACCCATCATACCTTGAACGAATTCTTCCATCACGGCTCTGTCAGATGTGTAGAATTGGTTGTCGAAACCAGGTTGGCTGATCACTTTTACGTAACCAGGAGCTGATGGATTTTCAGGATCGTGGTTTGTTGACCAAGTGTAAGCCAAAGTCGCTGCATGTTCAGCCAAAAGAGTTGAAGTCGCTTTAAGGTATTCAAATTGTTTTGGAGTCAAAGCACCCACAGGTTTTGTGTTTGAAGAAACACCGTCACCGAACAAAAGATATTCGATCGTGTGGAAACCTTGAAGATTTGTTCCCAAGGCGCGTACGAAATCAGTTGTGATAGCACGGTTTGATTTCAAAACGGCATCAAGATCCAATTTGTTCAAAGGCCAAGTATCAAGCATTGGATCAATACCCAAAGAATCTACCGGTCCGAACAAGAAAGCTTCGGAACTTTCCCAAGGAACGCGAGTGGCACGCCAAGCGGCTTGTGCTGTGTTCAAAGTTTCTTGAGTTGGGTTGGCCGCCAAAGCGTCCACCGCAGTTTTCAAGTTTGCAGTCTGTGCTGCTAGATCATTGTATGTTGCCAAGATCACGTTGTAAGAAACGTGGTTGATGATCTCTTGGTTTGTCGCTGCTTGTGCTGTCGCGCCAACAAAGGCGAAAGCTGCGACCATCAATTTAAGAGCTTTCATGGTTTGTCTCCTTATATATAGACTAATTAAAACGATCTAAATCAAAACCAAATGCGATGTTTGCCTGGTAAGTTTCTGGCAAACCATCCAATTCCGTTTTTTCACGAGAGTACTGAACCTTCATGAACGCGGCCGTATCCCACATCCACATCAAACCTGCGGATTTTTTTGTAAGGTCATAACGAGGATTTTTATTAATGTTGCCTTCCACTTCCGCGAAAGTATCAACGTGCTCACCTTTCAAATAGAACGTGAGATCTTCAAGAGCTTCATAGGACACTTGCACGCTCTCAAGACGGGCTTTTTTACCCAAAGGTGCAAACGCTTTGGGCTTTGCCAAACCACCCAATGTCGCGTTGGCTTTAGAAACTAGGTCCGAGTTTTCCAGTTCCCCTTCGATCACTTCACCTTGAATACCGAATCTTCCGTACTTGTAAGAGCCCATCAAAGTCCACAACGTCACACGTGCAGACTCTTTCATTTTATCAACTTTGTATCTGTTTCCAGTCGTGTCACCGTGATAAGCCGCAATCGCAATACCTTGACCTTTTACCACGTTCCCGAATTCAACACTGGCAACTGTCGCCAAATCATCGGCATTCATTGTTTCAAAGTGACGTTGGTAACCGCCACCAACCCAGCTGTAGGTTCTGAAGAACTCAGAGTTCAAACCTGACACAAGCCCCAAACGACCTGTGAACATTCCTGCTTTTTGTTCAACCTGAACGCCTGTCTCTGTCCAGCCCAATGGAATCATGCGAGCTTCCACATCTGAAGGAAGGATCGAAGGATAACGATGCGGTTTTGTAAGAACAGAGCCCAAAGAAATAAAGAGAGGGAACTTACCGATCTTAAGAACAGTGTTGCCCTGTTTGAAAGCCTTTTTGTAGTAAACTTCGTGAAGGACGACTTCACCGCCCTTTTCGATTTCCTGTTCAAACTCACCGAACTCTTCAAAAGGGTCAAACTCCACCGTCGAACCCACACCACCGTGCTCGATTTCAACTTCAAATTCGATTTTTGAATTTTCAGTCAGGATGTATTCACCTTCAAATGCAAATTCTGCCAAGTCCATTTGACGGCGCACGATAGGCTCTAGGTTTTGAACCGTTTTAAAAGTTTCGTGTTGGCTGAATGAGATGTAACCATAAGATTTAAATTCGAACTTAGGGAATTCACCGCGCACTTTTGGAAGTGATGTTGCAGAAGTGGCAGCAGGAGATACTTCTGATGTTGGAGCCTGAATTTCAGTTGTTGTTGTAGAGCTCTCTTGAGCGTGAACAAGGGTCGAAAAAAGAATAAGAACAAGGAATACCGATTTCATTGAAAGTGCTTCTCCGTGAGGCCCGTTTGTAGAGAAGCGTTATGAAAACGTCAAAACGGAGGCCTCTTTTCCAGGCAACTGAGAAGGACCTGAATGCCAACTGAAAATGTATTGAGAAACAATCAGGATGATCGCGGAACATCCTGATTTTGTTGAAAAAACTACTCGCTAACAGGAGGGATGAAAACCCCTCCCGCCGCCTGCGCTCCTAGTCTTTAAGTCGGCCATTCAGCTCCTTTTGGATCATAGGATACAGAACAAAGGATGCACCAAATACGATGTGCGCAGCCCAATCCCAGAACATTGGAACTTCTCGGTTCCAAATGTCCACGCCATGAAGTGTCTTCATCATAAATGGGATCAGTACATAGGGTCCGGCCATGGCAAGAACTCCAACGATCAATCCCAAACGAAGCGCTTCCTTGGAAGTTTGCACTGAAAGTCTTTTTGCCAAAAGCGAGAAGATCACGCCCCACAGAAGAGAAGGTCCCAACTGATGCAAAATAAGACCAGCTAGGATGGCTCCGATATGTAGGCCTTGCAGAGCGCTTTCACCAAATACCATCGAGCCGATAACTTGCACTGGATACAGCGGATTTTTACCCAAGAAAATCATAAATACGAGCATCACCACTACAGCCATGATGAGTCCCGCGATCTGTCCCGTAATAATTCCAGAGAGAATGACTTTTTTTTCAACGGCAGTATTTTCGGAAACTGGCGTTGTTACATTTGTGGTTTGCATAAATTCCTTCACTTGTTCAAGGTTGAGGCTCATTGCCTTTTCTCTATTTTCTGCTGTATTATATAAACAGTAAATACTGTTTAAATTGTTTAAACAGCCAGAAGGGATAAGACGATGAAGTCTCTACATGAGAATCAAAGAAAGATCTTAGAGCACCTATTGCATTGTCCAGAAGGGGCGAGTCTTGAAGAGCTCGCCACAGTTCTGAAGGTTACGAAAACCGCTGCGAAAGAACACATTATCAAGGTTGAAACTTTGGGCTATGTGACCTATGTGGATTCTAGAGGATCTGTAGGGCGCCCCAAAAGACGGTACCTCCTTTCCAATGAAGGCCATGACGTTTTTCCCAAGCAGTACTCTTGGCTCTCGAACGTCCTTCTGGAATTGCTCGCTGAAGACATGGGGGCAAAACAAGTTTCCGAAATTATGAATAAGCTCGCGGGCAAAGTTGCAAACTCAATGCAGGCAAGATTCGAGAATTGCACATCAACGGCGGACCGCTTACGAGAGCTGACGAAAACACTGAACGAACTCGGTTATCGTGCGACTCTTAAGCAAAGTGATTTGCGCAAAGGAGCCGTTATTGAAGCCACGAATTGTGTTTATCATTCCGTAGCGAAACAACATCCCGAGCTTTGCCAATTCGATATTCGTTTTATTAGGAATGCGACGGGGCTTAATAATGTGAAACTTGAAAGCTGCATTGCCAGAGGAGGCTCGGTGTGTCGCTTTTGTATCCGGAAATCTACTTAGTCAGCTCTTGCATAAGTTCGTGGATCGATAACTCTTGAAGATGTCCGACACCTTCACCGGCCCAGAGAGAAAGAAAATCCGTCTGTCCTTTTTCTAAAGCGTGTTTACGCAGAACCTGGGTCAGTGAGTTTTGCAGAGGATAATCCGGAAGATGTTCCTGAAGAGGTTCCAGCTCTTTCATAAAACGATTTTCAACGCCACGGGCCCAGCGGCCTGAAAAGGATTTTGTAAGAACCGTAGAGCCCTCAGGGCTCGTAAGCAGTTTCTTTTTAAATTCGGGAGAAGCGCTACTCTCTTTACAAACTAGGAACGCCGTTCCCACTTGCACGCCCGAGGCACCTAACTGTCGTGCTTTATGAACACCCTCCGCATTGATGATTCCTCCCGCAGCGAGAACAGGGATATGAACATGATCTACCAATTCATCGACAAGATCCCACACTCTCACAAGTGGAAACTTTCCGTCGAGGAAAGAACCTCGATGCCCACCGGCTTCGGAACCTTGAGCGGCAATGGCATCGCAACCTTGTTGTTCCAGAAAAAGGCCCTCTTCAAGGCTCGTCGCCGTTCCGATTATAAAAATCCCTTGGGATTTGAGTGCCTGCATTTTTTCTGCGGATAAAAAACCAAAAGCAAAACTAAAAACAGGTACTTTTTCTTCTAAGACCACTTGGAATTGTTTTTCAAAAAGCTGTTCATCCCAGAAGAGTTTGGGTTCGGCGGAAATTCCCAGTTCCTGATGATATTTCAGAAGAATCTTTTTGCTCTCTTCAATCTTGGTCTGATCCAAAGTGACAGGTGTCGGGATAAATAAATTCACCGCAAACGCTTTTGACGTGAGTTTTTTGACTTCACGAATCTGTTCCCGCAGCGATTCTGGAGATAGATAACCCGCACCAATAGAGCCTAGGCCGCCCTCTTCACAAACTGCTGCAATAAAAGAAGGTGGAGTAAATCCACCTGCCATCGGAGCTTGTATAACTGGAAAGAAAGGGAGCTTTAAACGCTCTTGCAGAGATAATTTCATTTAAATAGAAATTTAAAACGGGGGACTTTTTCGCCTTGAACGTCAACAGGCTCAGACCACATGTGCACAGGACGACACCAAAGACGCCCTAATGAATTATTATAAAGAGCTTCATACAAAACCACGTCTTCCAAAGTTTCACTGTGTTTGCCAATACCGATCACGCGGTATTGTTTTCCCTTGTAGTGCTGATAGATGGCTCCGGGAATAATTTCTTGCTCATTGTTTGATGCCATAAATATTTCTCGTTTTATTTTTTTAAGTGCGACTTTTCTTTTTGATAAAGATCCAAGGCCTCTTTGATGATGTGATACGTTTTTTCAGTATCAAGGAAGCCTTCCACTTCGACCTTCTTATTCTCAAGGCCCTTGTAGATTTCAAAAAAGTTTTTGATCTCGCGCATTTTGTGCGGAGGTAAATCCTTGATGGAAAAGATATCAGCCATCTCTGGATCATCGGCATGGACGGCAATCACTTTATCGTCCGCATCGCCTTGATCGAGCATGCGCATGCATCCAATGGGACGAGCCCGCATCAAGGACATCGGATAAACCACAGCTTGTCCCAAAACCAGAATGTCGAGGGGATCTCTATCACCACAATAAGTTTGCGGAATAAATCCGTAGTTCGCGGGATAGTGGACAGAGCTATAAAGAACGCGGTCCACTTTAAGAAGTCCGGATTTTTTATCAATCTCGAACTTTGTTTTTGAACCAAGGGGAATTTCTATCAGGGCCGTTACCATCTCTGGAGGATTTTCACCTGGTTCTAGATCATGCCATGGGTTCATAAAAACTTCCTTACTTCAAAGCTTCAAGATGTTTGATAATCTCACTTTGGATTTGTTTCATTTCAGCTTCAGAACGACGTTGCGCTCTTTTAAAATCCAAATCAGGAATCGACCAAGCCGGGATCAGATGTAAATGATAGTGAGGCACTTCAAAACCCGCCACCATTTGCCCTACACGCGGAGAACCTGACGCTTTCAAAATAGCCTTTCCGATTTTTTGCGAAACCTTGTGCAAATGAGCATAAGTTTCTGCAGGCACTTCGGTCCAGTGATTGATTTCTTCTTTGCAGATCACCAAAGTGTGGCCCAAGTTCACTTGATCCAAAGCCAAGAACGAGAGAACACGATCATCTTCATAAATTTTGTAACTGGGAAATTCACCACTAATGATCTTTGTAAAAACTGAGGCCATTTTTTATCTCCTTCAAATACGGCAGGTTTATTATGGTAAGGGCCTGAAAGCCGAGCAAGCGATAACATGTCCCGCAGTGAGACGTTGGACCAGAGTTCCATAGTTCTTCAACACTTGCCATCGAGAATAGAAAATGAGGAACTACTCTTGACATGGTAGGCTAACAATATGACGAACATTTTTCTACTTGAAGACGACCCTATCGTCGGTAAAGCGATTCAACTGCAACTCGAACTTGAGTCTTACAAAGTGGAGTGGGCACAAAATTTAAACGAGGCCAGAAAGAAAATGTCCTTGGCATCGTCCACCGACTTATTTCTTTTGGATGTAAATCTTCCTGATGGTAATGGTTATGAGTTTTGTCAGTGGCTTCGCGAAAATGGTTCGACAAGTCCAATTATTTTTCTGACGGCACGAACTGACGAAGAAAGTGTCGTGCGCGGTTTTGAAGAAGGTGCCAACGATTATATCCGTAAGCCCTTTAGCCAAAAAGAGATGATCGCGCGAATCAAAAACCAGCTTTCTGACAAAAAACCCTCTTTGGACCTGGTGCGCTTTGCCGGACTCACTTTGATTAAAAATCAGCAAGTGCTTAAGTACGGAGAGTCTTTGATCAGCTTGAACCGTCGTGAGTTCGAAATTCTCACCGCCTTCTTTGAACATCCCGAAACTATCGTCACTCGTGAGCAGTTGATTGATCGCTTAGCTTCAGGAGAAGAGATCTTTGATCGCACGGTGGATTCCCATATCAGTCACATTCGTTCAAAGTTACAAAAAAATGGAATCAAAACCGTGAAAATCAATTCCGTCTATGGTCAGGGCTATCGCCTTGAGAAAGCGGTATGATCACAAAACCCCTTTTCAGGAAGAACTACATCATCTTTGCCTCCATCGTCTTGGTCTTCATCGTGGTGGCCATTTCTGCTTCCTGGATTCTGACAAGCTTTGAAAGAGATCGTATGTTCATGGGACCCGCAGCAATGAATCAAACCTTGCTCAAGGCCTTTGACGAAGATCCTTTCAAAGCCATCGTTAAACTCAATGATTTTTCGAAAAAGTCGGGACTGGAAGGACATGATCTTGTCGATGCACAGGGAATAAGCCTGCTTTCGGGGAAAAAAGTTTTGCCTCGTTCTTTGAGTGCGGACCAACTTTCTCAACTGCAAAAAGAGTCGATGATTTCCCTCGGGAAACAGTCGTTTCCGGCTCCTCCTCTTGTGATTTCCAAAACTAACAAAGACGGTGTTTTCCTATATAGCCGCATTGGTCCTCCGGGAAGAAAGCCCCCCATTGGCCCTTTCGTGACTTTGCTGGCTTTGATCACCTGCGTTTTGATCTCTATTGGTGTTGCACTCTTTTACCAGTTCTCAAAATATCGCGAACGTTCTGTTGAGGCTTTGGCAGTTCTTTCAGCCTTGCGTGAAGGAAATCTGTCAGCTCGGCTTCCGCAAAAGAAGTTTGATGAGTTATCTCCGTTAATTGAAGCCTTCAATCAAATGGCGGGTGATCTTGAGTTGATGGTGGATCAACTTCGTAAAGCCGACACCACTCGCCGTCAGCTTTTGCAAGATTTGGCTCATGATTTAAGAACACCTTTGACGTCGCTCAGAACCTTCCTTGAGACCTTGCAGATCTCCGGTCAAAAACTAAGCGAAGAAAAGCGGCAGGAAGTTCTCTCTCTGTGTTTTTCTGAAGTGCAGTACTTTGGAAAACTGGTGGAGGATCTTCTTTTTCTCGCACAAATCACCGAACCCAAATATTCGTTGGGAACAGAACGCATTGATTTGCGTGATAAGGTGACAGAACAGCTTATCGTTTTTAAAGAACGCTCCCCCCATATACGCTATGAGGTTGTGACTCGCGGAAATAATTTTGAGATCATGGGCTCGTCGAAACTTTTGGATCGACTGCTACGCAATGCTTTTGAAAACTCTTCGTCTTTTACTAAATCTAAAATCTCGGTGGAAATTTCTGAGAGCGAAAATCAGATTTCTGTTTCACTCTTAGACGACGGCCCCGGATTTACTGCGAAGGCGTTAAGTGAATTTGGGCATAAGAAAGCCAGCCGTGTTTTAATTGGCGACTCTGCAAGCCAACGTATTTCAGTGGGTATTGGCTCTGTGATTATGAAAGAAATTGCTCAACTGCACTCGGGAACCCTGAGTGCCGAGAATATCTATAGTGACAATCTCGTCGTCGGCGCAAAAGTCTCAGTTTCGTTCAAGAAGTCCTAGTCTTTTTTACTTCCACATTCCCTCCATAGTTCTTGGCTATCCTAAGATCACCAAGAAGGTGGTCTTATGCTTCGTAACACTGCAATCATTTTTGTTTTATTCTTGCCGCTGACTTCATTCGCGCAATCGTCGATGTGGGGCTCAGGCCTTTACGGTGGAATGCAAAGTTGCCCCTATCAAACTCGTGTCGGCAACGGTGCAACGAACATTGATGATGGAACGAAGGAAATTCAAGCCGAAATCAGTGAAGCCCAAAAACAATTGAAGGCCAAAAAGGCGGAACAGAAAAAACTCTCTAAGGCCATGGAAAAATCCCGTAAAGACGTGGAAGAAGTGGTCACAGAAGATTTCACCGAGGTCGTGTTTGAACATATTGAGAACAATCGCACCTGCCGTTCTTACAAAGGACATAAAAGCAATCAAAACCAAACGGAAGATCGAGCTTCTGTCGAAGGCTCCGAAGGAACCATTGCGATCACTCCGCAAACCAATGGCGACATTGTCAGTTCCGTCGAGATTCGTGCTTTCACAATTCCTGAGTGGAATGTGCTCTGTGATGAGAACAAAGCTGGTTCTGTCGCGGCCCTTGTCTGTGACGGAGCCCGCTTTCGTCAGGCCGACAAAGGACGTGCAACAGCTCAAGATTGTAAAAAGGGTCTAAGCGATTATCGCAAAAGTCATGCGCAGTTTAATAAATTACAAAGAGAGATCGAACGCCTGGAAAACAGCATTGCAAGAAGCAAAGATGCTTTGAAGGATGCTAAACAAGAAGCTCAAGATGCGCAACGTGAGCGCATGTTAGGAAAAACAGAAGGCGATGTTTGTATCGAATGTATGCAGCAAGGTAACGGTTATTCATATCAAAAACCGCAAACGGATTGGGCTTCGGTTGTGGGCAATGTCGCTCTAGGGTTAGGCTCTGTGTACATGGGTTATAAAACGAATCAGATGGTGGCGGAATCAAACGCCAGTCTGGGTTGGCCGACGAATCCTTACGCCTCTGTCGGATATGGTTATGGATTGGGTGCCATGGCGACAGGCGTTTCCCAGGCTCTTGGGGGTGGCAGTGGAATTTATGGATCGATTAGTGGTGGAATGGGCTCCGGCAGTTTCGGTTGCGCCGGAATGAATGGTGGCGCCATGGGAATGATGGGACCTTACGGCGGAATGAATGGCAATGGCATGTGGGGAAATCCTTACGGTATGGCGGGCATGGGCACAATGGGAGGAGGAATTTTTAATTCCGGAATGGGTCCATGGGGAATGAATGGAATGTATGGCGGAATGAACGGGATGATGGGAACCATGATGGGTGGCTATGGCAATATGATGGGCAGCATGATGGGCATGGGAAATATGATGAGTATGGGTGGCGTCATGGGTTACCCCGTGGGTTCAATGATGGGAATGGGAACAATGACCGGATCCATGATGGGGAATATGATGGGCGGAGTTCTCGGCATGAATGGAATGGTGGGCATGGGAACGATGATGGGTTACGGCAACATGATGGGATCTATGATCGGCTATGATTCGACATCTCTTCAATATCAACAGCAGATGATGCAAATGCAGATGCAACAATATCAAAGCTACATGCAGTATCAGCAGCAGTACCAACAACAAACCATGCAGAAATATCAAGCTGTCTCATCCCTCCAGCAAGAAATGTATTCTTTGATGGCAAGAATTCAGCAGATTCAATATGGCTACGGAACTTCGGGTTATATTGGCAGTACGGGCACTCTAGGTACGACGGGATATTATTCAACATATCCCACCTCGTCAGTGATCACCCCCCTTCCTGGCAGTACTTCGACAACGACAATCTCAACCATTCCGGCAAGTCGTTAATTATTCACGAACACAAGGAGCCTACCAGGCTCCTTGTCTCAAAAGTCTTCTTCCTTGATTGTAAGTATCATCGACAAAGCGAAGCACTCCGTCTGAACTCAACTGCGATGTTAAGAAAGCCATATACACCGGCATGGATTGTTTCAGAGCGACTCGGGTTTCTGTCTCTAAAACTTCTCCTGGTTTTGCCATGTATCTTTCTATCATCTCTCGGGTCCATGGAGTTCCCTGCAATAGATATTCAGCTAAATCCAAGGGACGCTCCATCCGCACACAACCAGAACTCAATAAGCGTTGTGGTTCTGCAAAAAGCTCTCGCTGATTGGTGTCGTGCAAATAAATCGCGTAAGAATTCGTCATCATAAACTTCAGAACACCCAGCGCATTCATATAGTTAGGTTTCTGGCGAATATAGATTTGCTCATCCATATTAGGATCTAAATTCTGCCAATCTATTGTTGTTGGATCAATTCGTTGCGTAAAGGAGTGATTCCAAACTTCATAATTGCGTGTTTGGAAATAATTTGCGACCTCCCAAGGCGGCAAATTACGAATTTCCTCCACCTTGTCCTCGCGGAAAATAGTCGGAGGCACAACCCAGAATGGATTGATCACAATATACACGATCTTATCCTTCATTGTGGGAGACTTACGAGCCGCCCGCCCGTTGATAGTTCGAAAACTCATTGTGTAAAGAGAGCTGCCGGTTTTATCCACCAAACTGAAATAGGCCATGGCGAGGTTGATAAAAATATAGCGATCTTCAAAATTTTGCGGGAACCAACGCAGTTTTTCCAAATCCAGACGCACCTGACGTGCGCGATCTTGACAGGAAACATTCAGATACTTCCACGTTTTTCCATTCGGAGAAATTTTGCCGTCCGGTTTTATTTTTAACATCCACTGCACGTCATTCACCGCTGCGACAGTGGCTTCATCAAAAATCTCATCGACGGAAGGCACGTTGTATCCCAACTGACGCAGGCGATTTTTCATGGCGGGCAACGCCGCATTGGCTCCTCCAGGTTTGATTTCTTTTTTTACCGCTGGCAAAGGTTCCCACTGCCCTTGATTACAGTAGTCCGTTAACTTGCGCAGGGATTCTTTGAGTGCAATGTAAGGAGCTATTTGCGGAGCCAAACTTTCCAAGAGGGGCGTCGCCTGATTGCCACTTGCCAAAAGAAGAACTTTTAGTTGAGGAGCTGTCAGAAAAATTTTTCGCTTCAACTTCACATCAACTCCCATCGACTCGGGATTGACGACTCCTAAGGAAATATCCTTTAACAGGCGAAGATAATTTTCATTGGCTTGAGTTTTCAAAAGAGGATTCGCGGAGCCACCTTGCTGGTATAATTGCTCCATGTTATCTGACCAGTACGATTTGGGATTAAGCCCATGACTCACCACCCCCAACATCGTGGTACGCAGATCATCTAAGCCTAAAGCATCAATGACCTCGAGATATTCTGCTGGTTTAGATTGAGCATTTCCAAAACTTGAAAGTGCTAAGGCCACAACGACAACAATGATTCGAAACGTCTTCATAGTCCCTCCTCATGTCTTACTGCTATTCAAATTTTGTCCCTGTATTTCTTGGTTGAGGAGACCTGCCTAGGCCGCAGGTTATGAACATTTCGAAAAGAAAATAAATCCCCTGCGTTTTCGCAGAGGATCTAGTGCTTAAGAACATTTCTATAAACTCAGATCTATCGAACTTCTTCGATGGAAAACCACGTTCTCGTATCATTTGGAATAGTGACGGTTCCGGCACCATTCGGGCCAAAAGTCATTTCCAAGTAGTCTCCCGTTGTAACAACGACAGGACTCGAACAAAAACTTGTGATATACGGAGTCGAGTTCGTGTGCCCTTCATTTAATTGGTGTGGAAGTCCGGGAGCAAAGGCTCCGTTTTTGTGGATACCTGCACCGATCATTCCACTTCCCGTAGTAAAATATCCGTAAGCATTGCCACACAGGCGAACCAGAGTGACTCCTGCAGGGATCGTGAATCGTGTCGGAGAATCCGCATTCCAAAAACTGCCCGTATCATAGATAGCCACATTCCAAGATATTGGAGTGACAGCGGTCGCACTAGTTCCTGCGTTGAGGGCGATTAAAGCTCTTTTCGCGGCGCCAGGATAGGCTGTTGTTTGAGTTGTCGAATCTGGATACCTGACTCCTCCAGAAGTTGATTCAATAGTTCCTGCAACAGAAAGTTTTTGTCCTGGAGTTGAGGTTCCAATCCCTACATTTCCACCAGGTAAAATGGTCATTCTTGGTCCTTGCGAACCAGAATCTCCCGTGTGGTCTTCCCAAAAACTCAACTGATTTGTCACATCATGCAAAATACTCCAACGATCGTTTTGGCTAGTACCCAAATTGACTCCGGCCTGCTTACCGTTATCCACGTATAAGCGAATCACTCCGTCTGCTGTGGCAGGAGCACGAATATCCAAGTTCGTTTGCGGAGAGGTCGTTCCAATTCCCACATTGCCAGCGAAAGCACTGTTGCCCCCTCCTACTTGCAATGCCAAAGGATTTGTAATCGTGACGTTAGAGCCCGCGGTTGGACCGCTTGCAATATATAATGTTGAAGCATCCGTGATTGTTTGTGCACTGGAAGCCGCAAAAGTATGTGTCCCAATCGAGGCTACGGTTCTTGCAGCAATGGCTCCAGATCCTGTTGTATCTGTTGAAGTGACTCCAGGAATATAAAGATGTGATCCTTGTGTTGTCCAAGATGCTGCAGAATAAGCGCTGCCACCTATTTGCAATATTGAGATCGGAGAATTCGTTCCGATTCCCAAATTCCCTGCTGAAGTTAAACGCATGCGCTCTGTATTTGTCGTTGAGTTTAAAGGTGTCGTTTGAAAATACAAATCTGTTCCCGCAGCTGCCCCAGAAAAATCTTGTGCTGCTTCCGCCCAGATCGAAGCGCCCATTTTATAATCGCCAACTGTATTTGAACTTCCGTTAAACGCCACAGCCCCAAGAGCTTCACCTGATTTCATCACGGCACTGGTGCCTGTGGTGCCGCGCATATTGGTTAAATTAATAGAGGGACTTCCGGCAGCACCGACAGCAGGAGATCCTGCATAGTTCACAACATTCAGAGCCGGATAACGAGCCGTTGTCGTGGAGGTGTTTTCAGAAACAACAGACATATTGGCATCCGCATCAGCTTTATACAAACTCATGTCATACCAAGAAAGAGCCTGAGTTCCGAAACCAACACTTCCACCACTTAGAATCGTCATACGTGTGACGTTGTTCGTTTTGACTACAAGATTTCTAGCGTCATTTGTTCCCAAGGTCGCATTCGCACCAAAAGAGTTTCCACCTTGTTTAAAATAAGTCGTATCGTAGGCGCCTGATGGCAAATCAGCTACGGCAAGAGTACGGAATGTTGGTGCGCCTGCAGAACCATTCGGAGCTGCTAAGAAAGTATTCGCTGATTTAGAAGCGTAAGTGATTGCTGCATCTCCAATAGCAATGGAAGTACAAACGAAACCACCAGCCGGTGACACAAATGTCAGAGTTTGTGCCGCTGTACAAATAGGAAACTGAGTGTAATCAGGCTTGCCACTTAAAGATGTCGAAAGACCCGTCACATCAGCCACAGCAATAGCACTGTTCACCCAA